>JBPCLZ010000012.1:0-28285 GCA_051002775.1 Pyrinomonadaceae bacterium
CAAACATTGAGCGTATTCGCGAGTCAGTAACGGCGCCGCTGTCGCAGGCGGCTCGTTCCGAAATCACCGCGGAAACCGCATAGTAGTTCAGAGTCCAAGCTTTAGCTTGCTGCTTCCGCATCAGCAACCTAAAGGTTGGACTCTGAACTGCTTGCCGCTTCGGTTAAAGATTGTCCAATAGGGATTGAAACAAGAATGTCAGAACCAGGTTGTTTATTCTGTCGCATCATTAATGGGGAGATCCCCGCAGAACTCATCCGGCAGGACGATCGCTCGGTAGTTATCAGCGACATCAATCCGCAGGCGCCAACTCACCTGCTGGTTATCCCGCGCGAACATCTTGATTCGCTTGACGACGCTTCGCAAAAGGATGAAGCCCTACTCGGTCATCTGTTGCGGATCGCGGCGCAGGTTGCAAATGCTGCCGGACTGGATGAGAGCGGTTTTCGCACGGTGATCAATACCGGCGCCGGGGCGGGCCAATCCGTCTTTCATCTTCATGTGCACGTGCTTGGCGGCCGG
This sequence comes from Pyrinomonadaceae bacterium, assembly GCA_051002775.1. GTDB lineage: Bacteria > Acidobacteriota > Blastocatellia > Pyrinomonadales > Pyrinomonadaceae > PSRF01. The sequence continues at coordinate 523 of JBPCLZ010000012.1, forward strand.
CCGATGAATTGGCCCCCCGGTTAGTTCCTGAAGATGGTGGTCCGTCCATATAGATAAAGATAGGAAAATCCAAAATAATAGATTCTAGGCGGTATTCTTGCCAGGGCTGTAATTAAACAGCGGCAGCATGCGGCAAAATCGGCCCATTGTTTCCTTCCTAGCCAGTGCGTCAAGCTGGCATCAGTATTGCTTAATCCGAACTGCTCTCCCCGTACTATTCAAAAAACCAGTGCACAATCTCGTCAAAGGGTTTCGTTACACTTTTGGCCATCATGCAGGGGAGGGAATATCTTGAAAAGAACACTCATGTTTCTGGCTGCGATCGTGACCGTCTTCTCACTCCATACACAACAAGCTAGCGCGCAATCAGATGAAAAGAAGGTGGAAATCGGCGGCCAGTTTTCGTTTCTGCAGGTCTTGACACTGACTGCGAATTCAACGGGTATCGTGTGCGTCACCACTCCTTGTCCAACGACTGCGTTCACGCGTGACACCAACACCGACGTGGGTTTCGGACCGCGTCTTGGGTACAACGCGACGTCGTACCTGACGCTCGAGGCAGAAATGAATTTCTTTCCTCGCGATCGCGATTTGGAAGGCGGACGAAAAGTACAGGGTTTGTTCGGCGCTAAAGTCGGAAAGCGATTTGAAAAAGCCGGGATATTTGCCAAAGCGCGACCAGGTTTCGTGAGATTCAGCAGAGGCGATTATGAACTGGGACCTGGCGCTTGCATCGCGGTTTTCCCACCGCCAATTGCCTGCTTTCAGCCAGTTTCGAAGACAAACTTCGCGATTGATATTGGCGGAGTCGCCGAGTTGTATCCCTCAACGAATACCATTATCCGTCTCGACGCGGGGGACACAATCATCCGCTTCGGTGACCGGAGGGTGGCCGCGAACTCTAATACAGTGAGCAGTTTGGTAGTCGTACCGCTTGCGGCTGAGACCAAACACAACCTTCAGGTAAGTGTTGGTTTCGGATTTCGCTTTTAGTTGAAGTGCAAAGCCTGCGAAGCAGGTGCTTCGCAGGTTCTTGAATCTTACAACCGGCAAATTAATAGTTCGCGTTCGTAGACTGTCTCAGGCGGCAGGCGATCGTGCAGATCCAAAAACAGTTCTTCGTGTCCAAGCACTTCCTGACGCCAGGCGGCACGATCGAATGCCTGCAACTCCTCAAACTTCTCCTTCGGAAAGTCCAGACCCTGCCATTCGATGTCCTCGTAGTGCGGCACCCAGCCAATCGGAGTTTCTCTGGCCAAGGCTCGGCCGCGGGCGCGATCGACGATCCATTTCAACACACGCATGTTTTCGCTAAAGCCCGGCCACATGAATTCTCCGTCGTCGTCTTTGCGGAACCAGTTCACATGAAAAATCCGCGGCGTCTCGCTCAGCGAGCGCTGCATCCGAATCCAATGGCGAAAATAGTCGCCCATGTGGTAACCGCAGAAGGGCAGCATGGCCATCGGGTCGCGACGTACTTTGCCGATAGTGCCCGCCGCGGCTGCTGTCATTTCTGAACCCATGGTGGCGCCGATGTAAACTCCAGAACTCCAATTGAACGATTGGTAAACCAGCGGTATGGTGGTGGCGCGACGCCCGCCAAAAATAATGGCGCTGATCGGTACGCCACTGGGATTCTCCCAGTCCGGATCGATTGTCGGACACTGCGAAGCAGGTGCGGTGAAGCGGGCGTTTGGATGCGCGGCTTTCGCCTCTGTTTCTTTCGCGATTTGCGGCGTCCATTTTTGCCCGCGCCAGTCAAGGCATTCAGCTGGCGGCTTGTCGGTCATGCCTTCCCACCACACACCTCCTTCGGGCGTAAGCGCAACGTTAGTGAAAATGGAATTCGTCGCCAGCGTCGCCATGGCATTGGGATTTGTTTTAACCGAGGTGCCGGGCGCTACTCCAAAAAAGCCGGCCTCGGGATTGATAGCGCGCAAGCGTCCATTCTCGTCCGGTTTGATCCAGGCGATGTCGTCCCCGACGGTCCAAACTTTCCAGCCTTTAAAACCTGCAGGCGGAATCAACATGGCGAAGTTTGTTTTGCCGCAAGCGCTGGGAAACGCGGCCGTAACGTAAGTCTTTTCACCCTGCGGATTCTCAACGCCGACGATCAACATGTGTTCGGCAAGCCAGCCTTCATCGCGCGCAATGTTGGAAGCAATTCGTAGTGCGAAACATTTCTTGCCGAGCAACGCATTGCCGCCATAGCCGGAGCCGTACGACCAAATCTCGCGAGTCTCGGGAAAGTGAACGATGTACTTCTCTTTGTTACAAGGCCAGGGCACATCCGCCTGGCCGTGCGTTAGCGGCGCGCCAACCGAGTGCATGCAGGGCACGACTCGTTTGTAGTCCTTATCGATCTCCGCATAAACCGGCGAACCAATGCGCGCCATGATGCGCATGTTGACGACGACGTAGGGAGAATCCGTGAGCTGAACTCCAATCTGCGACATAGGCGACCCGATCGGTCCCATGCTGAAGGGCAGCACGTACATGGTGCGCCCGCGCATTGAGCCGTCGAATAGTTCTTTCAGCTTGCGGCGCATCTGGTAGGGCTCTTCCCAGTTATTTGTGGGACCGGCCGCATCTTTTGAGAGTGAACAAATGAAGGTTCGGTCCTCAACACGGGCAACATCGCTGGCGTCCGAACGCGCGTAATAGCAACCGGGCCACAACTCTTCGTTGAGTTTAGTAAAAGTCCCGCCAGCCACCATCTGGGCTTTCAGTGCCACGTCCTCTTCCGCCGAGCCATCCACCCAATGAATATCAGCAGGCTTGGTCAGCAGTGCCATCTTATCCACCCAATTGAGCAGATGAGCATTGGTGCTTAAGGGGTCGGCGGTATTCCGATTGCTGGAGGACGCACTTTTTTCAGTTGTTGCAGTGCGAATTGAAGTCATGGCATCTCCAAATAATGGTGAAAATAAGTCGGTGACGGAACTTTTCGAGCGGACGAGTTAATCGGCCGCGCTTTGAGCGTTGCGCCGTTCGTGGGCCAACTCGCGCAACGCAACTGACAGGTCCCGAGCGGCGCGTTCGATGCGATCGGCGATGGCCTCAAGCGAATCGATGTCACTGCTGGATCGGATAGCAACAAGGGAGAGCGAATCTTCGATCAGCTCAATCAAACGCGTTGCTTCCGTTTCAGTTTCCTTCTCGCCGCGTGTCAGAGGGCGAACCGCAGTGTTTGGTTCCATGCTTGAGATATGTGGCCCCTAATTGGAATCGTTAAGCTAAACTCTTACATCACTGGGGCCGTCGGAAGCAAGCGCACCGAGAGTACCGTAGGAGTTTATGGACGCAATACCAACACAGCGATCATTTACCAGGAAAGAATGGCAACTTATTCAGTCGCTGAATACGCCGGCGCGGGTGCAGCGTCTTTTCAGTTCGATGCCATACAACTGGGAAAAGAACGGCGGCACGATGCAATCGTTTCGCGAAGTTGTAAAGAGCAATCAGGCCCACTGTTTAGAGGCCGCCGTAGGCGCGGCTGTGATTCTGGAGCAGCACGGCTACCCGCCATTATTGCTCGACATTGAATCGGTAGATCTGCTTGATCATGTGATTTTTGTTTTTCAGCACCGTGGCTCATGGGGATCAATTGGCCGATCGCGCGATATTGGACTGCACGGGCGGAAGCCATTGTTCCGATCGCTGCGGGACCTGACCTGGAGTTATTTCGATCCGTACGTGGATTTTTCGGGGCGCATTAAAGGCTACGGCCTGGCAAACCTTTATGATTTAGGAAATTATGACTGGCGTTTTTCTGCGAGGAAGATGTCGAAGATTGAAGATTTTCTGCGTGAGTTGCCGCACAAGAAGATTCATTCGTCAGATAAACGTTACGACAAACTGCTGGCGCGCTATCACAGATATAAACAGCGCTATCCTGATCGCTCTCCTTCGTACTACGACAACCGGCACCAGTGGATGATCTGAATCAGCGTGTTTGGCACGCAGCGGGGGCAAGCCCGCCTTCCCAACCTATGAGACTCTTCACTCGCTCATCATGATTTCTCTTGAGAGCCTTTCCATCAGGGATCGGGGATTCAGCTTTGATCACCTCTCAGGTTGGGAGGGCGTGCTTGCCCCGCTCTTAGATGAGGATGAACAGGTTATGACTCCGTAACCATCAAACCCTCGCTTGAGAATTTCCAGTCAATAATCTCGGCGCCTTTTTCCGCACCAAGGGCCCGCTCCACATCGGCCTTGCGCCCCTCAGCACAGAGAAAGGCAATGCAGCCGCCGCCGCCGGCGCCGCAAACTTTCGCGGCTTCGGCGCCGTTAGCCAGCGCTGTTTCCACCAGATGGTCCATCCGCGGAGTCGTCACTGCCGGCGCCAGCCGTTTCCGGTTTGGATAGGCAGCGCGCATTGTCTCGCGCACCGCCTCCCAGTCGTCGGCTAATAAAGCCTGGCGCATGCGCAACGCGGAATCGCGTATGCCCTCGAAGATCTCAAAAAGTTGTGAGTCGCCGTCGATATGCTTCTTGAAGATTTCCCAGTTGTTCGTCCCTGAAAGTCGCGGTTCACCCGTATAGCAAATAGCAATGCGTTCCTGAAGCTTCTGTTCATCGACAACCAGCTTTTCGCGTTCAATACCGTCGGCACGAAAATGCACGCATGACGTTGAACCAAACTGAGCGGGGTAGTAATCCTGAAAACCTGCAGGTACGCGAATCACGCTGGTTTCGATATTTGCGGCTATAGAAATGAACTTACGCGCGTCATAGCGATCGCCGACGAGTCGATTAAGCGCGCCGATGCAGGCGATGGCCAATGCTGAAGAACCCGCGAGCCCAGCCCCAGCCGGCGCTTCGCTGTTGGCTATGAGATGAAAACCAGTGGTTGGTTTGAAAAAGTGGACCAGCTTTGAAATCAGCTCAAGCCGCTCCTCGCGCGCAAGGTCGTCAATAGCAGCCAGCTCAGTTTCGAAAGCGACCTTTCGGTCGCGCGACTCCAGCACGATGCGGCCGTCATCGCGAGTCTTGATGGAGCAATGAGCGCGCAAAGAAGTCGCGAAATTAACCGTGGCGGCGCCGGGATGAAACAGATAGAGCGGCCAGATGTCGATCGTGCCGCCGGCAAGATCGACGCGAGTTGGGGCAGAAGACTCAATTAGCACGTGGGTTTATCTTAGTTATCCTTTTATACAGTTCTTAAAACCAGATCTTTCATTAATCATTCGCGAATCAGGTTTGAAGTGCAACAGAACGTTGGTGAAAAGGTCCAACCGCAACCGGTATTAGTCAACAATGACCCTGCATTAAAAGCCGATGCTGGCAATCAATTAGAAGCAAGCTTGTGCGGACCGCGAGCGGGTAGCGACCGGATGCTTCGGTCAACAAATGTGATCGAGGCGTTCGGTTGGCGTGAACATTGAATGCTGACATCCGGTCGCTACCGCTTCGGTTCTGCACCGAGCATTCCAATAACAAACATCAAATCAATGTGGAACTGATGCACCTTGAACTTGAATCCACAGATACAAATAAAAACACCTTGAACTGTGCCCGCCCGGAATTACTCGGCATCAGGCTTCCTGTCCTTCACCGCTGCGCGTTTTTTTGGCTCAGACTGCCGCGACTGCTTGAACGGAATGTGCTCCTGAAATTCGTGCTTCAGATCCTGTAGTTTTTCCTGCGCAGCTTGTTCCAATTCCTGGAGCCGTTCGGGATCGGCTTCTTCGACTTTGGGAGACAACCAGAAACGTTCCGCAAGATAAAATCCGGCGATGCCCAGAACCACGATAACCAGCAGCACTTTTCCGAGGCGTTGGAAATCGCCAATGATGCTGATTACGGCGCCACTAAAAAAATAACCAGCACCGCTGAGAACCAATACCCATGCGAAACAGCTAGCCGTTGACAGTAGCACAAAGCGCAGGTAGGGCATGCGACCGACGCCGTGAAATATGCACGAAGCCCAGCGCAAACCGTAAATGTATTTCGAAAGAAAGATCGAGAGTCCACCGAAGTTGTTTGTCAGACGTTCCATGCGGGGCTTGGCTGAGCGATAAAACCGGAGATCGCGAACACCTTTGCGAAACTGACGACCGATGAAGTAAGCGATGTTGTCGCTAACCGCGCCCCCCAACGTCCCGGCAAGCAGAACCCAGGCAAAACTGTGGTCGCCCAAAAAGCGACGTTGCGCGAGTACGCCAGCCAGCAGCAGCGTGATGTCGCCCTCAATCATCACCAGGAGAAAAACCGCATAGACCCCATAGCGAAGAATGAAGACGTAAAGAAAATCAAGAGTCATGTTTAAAATGAACAGTGAGCTGTAAGCAGAGAGCAGTTGCGACTGATCCTTCGGTAATCTATTAACTGCTGCTCACCGCTCACGGCTCACTGCTAACTAGAGCCTTCTTCTTCTTTCGCTGGCTTCACTACCAGCACGGGACAGTGCGCATGGCGAACGATTGCTTCGGCCGTTGAGCCAAAAAGAATTCGTCCCAAACCTGTGCGGCCGTGTGATGAAACAACTATTAAGTCGACAGATCTTTCTTTTGCGACGCGCACGATCTCCGCAGCGGCTTCACCGTGTACGATCAACTCTTCGACTTCCAGTCCCGCACATTCTTCGCGTTTCGCAAACTTGGGCAGTTCACGTTCCGCGGAATCCTCTAGTTGATCGGCAATGTCAGCGATCGGCAGCGGATCAGTCATACCCGAATACCCAACCGTGGGGACCATCGGCTCAATAACGTGCACGCAGACTATCGAAGCACCAAAGGTGCGAGCAAGCGATGCGGCATAGGAGAGTGCATAGTCTCCCCATTCGCTAAAATCCGTTGGCAGGAGTATTGAACGGATGTGCATAAGACCTGGTCTTTGGGCTTAAGTCTTTGGTTTTTTGATTTAGTACATGGACTATTCCCAAAGATTAAAGGCCCAAGGCTAAAGACCGAATTGAAGTTTGATTTTACACGCAGAATCACTCGTTTGACACCCCCGGTACCCTCGATTATGCTTCGCTCGTTCTCCCTTTGTTAATAAGCCGCGGGAAGTCATCCATGACCACGTCCCCTAAATCAGATAAGAATTTTATTGGGATCGAGCTTTGCGGCGGAAAACTGCGCGCGGCCATGGTAGATAACGACGGTGTTGTCAGCGAGCGAATCGAAGAGCCACTGGAAGGCGCGAATCTGATTGAGCAGATAGCGCGGGTTGTCAAAGGGATGCAGCAAACTGGAAACAATATCGGCGCGGCGGGTATTGCTATTCCGGGTTTGGTCAATCGGCACACGGACCGCGTGATTGCATCGAATTATCTGCCCGGACCCATCCGCGAGAATCTTCACGAGGAAGCGGTCAAGGCGACCGGGATGCGAGTGGAACTTGAAAACGATGCTAACGCCGCGGCATATGGCGAGTACAAGATCGGCGCGGGCCGCGGCAGCCGCGACCTCTTCTACATAACAATTGGCGACGGAATCGGCGGGGCCATCATTCTCGATGGAAAACTCTGGATCGGGGCCTCTGGTTTAGCGGGCGAAGTGGGGCACATCACTATCGACACGGAAGGCGCTGAATGCATCTGCGGTAACACCGGTTGCCTCGAGACTGTCGCTTCCGCGCCAAATATCGTGCGCCGCGCAAACGAGCGTTTGAATCGCGACTCGACTTCTTCACTGTCGAAACTCGCCATGAACAAAGACTTCACTGCCAATGACATGGCGCGCGAGGCAAAAGAGGGCGACGACTTTTCGTTGATGATGATTGAGCGCACTGGAAAATACATTGGAACGGGAGTCGCCAGTGTGATCAACTTGCTGAACATTGAACGAATTGTACTGGGCGGCGGCGTGATGCAGGCAGGTGAGCTGATTCTCAATCCAATTATTCAGGAAGCAAAACAACGCGCCTTCCAACCGTGTTTTGAAGCCACCGAGATCGTGCTGGCAGCGCTGGGCGAAGATGCGGCCACCATCGGTGTCGCGATGCTGGCGCGCGATGCAGCGGTAACGTAAGCATTGGTTTCGGGTGTCGGTTCTCAAGTGTCGGGTTAAAACATGAACCCTAAACCGCTTGCCTCTGAACCGTCACCGTCGTCTGCAATCCACCGACACCTGATACCCGATCCCTATCTCGCCTCGCGGTGGCGATCAGCCCACCAGGCCCAGGGAATCAAAGCCAAGCTCAACACCAGCGCTGCAACTCCAAGCATGTGCACGCTCGGCGGTGGCGGGCTGAAAATGTTCGCCACGTAAATCAACGTGACGGTTACCAGGAACGCCAGCAGAGCCCACTTGCCAATCCCATCCCTTGGTCGCGTCACCCGCAGGTAAATCCAGACTCCGATCGCAAACATCAATCCCTCAACAATCACGGTTGCGACGGTCGAATTCCATAATCCCAATCCGAAAACTGGGCCGCCGGGATAGAGCGGCATATCGGGCCGGTGGCTGATCCAGTCGAGCACCCAGTGGCTGACGACGACCACCCAGATGACAATCGTTCCGGCGGCATAACGTGTAAGCAGGTAATAGAGCAGCGCGAAGAGCGTGGCCCAACCGAGCGCCGCGACCAAGCGGTGCGAAATTGGGTACGAAACAAAGTCGAGCGGGGTAAAGCGAGTAATGCCCGGTTGGATGCGCACCTGTTCCCAACCCAGCAGAATGAATATGGGCCATAACAGATCAAGCATCGAGCACGCCGCGAGTAGCGCGCCAAGTGAAGTACGAGGCGCAAAACGCCTGGAAGCAAAGGCAACGGCGTAATGACCAATAAACAACTGGAATTCTTTCCTGAATTACCGCGACGCACCTGTAGACCTCGCAATCTATCACATTCGATTCACTCCTCTAAAATCTTATGAGAACAACTGAATTTGAAAAACTTTCCTCATCTGTTAAAGTACGTGACAACATTGCAAGAACAATAGTTTAGACAAAGACATTTGCGACACTGTGTTTACGAGTGCAAGTATGCATCGATCCGCGAGGGTCACGCAGCTATGCATTGCTGTTGTCCGGTTGCCGCTAATTTGTAAGCAGTAACCAAGTACTGACAAATTTTCGCGATGCCGCAGATTTTTCATCACAGCACCAACGCGCTGGCAAAGCTGACCATCTATGGCGCAGTTTTTGTTCTCGTCGCGCTGTTGTGGGTCAGCGCCGAGCTGAATCGCTCTTCCTGGAACACCGGTCAGTGGGTCGAGCGCCAGCAGCCGGTCCAGTTTAGCCACAAGCATCACGTTGGCGACGACGGCATCGATTGCCGCTACTGCCACACCTCAGTCGAAACTGCTGCGTCCGCCGGTTTACCCTCAACCTCCACCTGCATGAGCTGTCACAAACAGATTTGGGCTGACAGCCCATATCTGGAACCGGTTCGTGAGAGTTTTCGCACGGGCAAACCTATCGAGTGGATTAGAGTGCACGACCTGCCGGACTATTCCTACTTCAATCACGGCATTCATGTGAACAAAGGCGTTGGCTGTTCGACCTGTCATGGACAAGTTGACCAAATGCCGATCGCGTATCAGGCGTCAACGCTGCAAATGGAATGGTGTCTCGAATGTCACCGCAGCCCGGAAAAATTTGTGCGCCCGAAAGAAAAAGTTTTCGACATGCAATGGCGGCAGGTAAACAAAACTAACGAAGAGATCGCCGAGGGCCGATCGTTGGTAACGAAATACCACATTCAACAGGCGAACGTATTAACGAGCTGTTCGACATGTCATAGGTGAAGTTGAGTGGCACAGACTTTAGTCTGTGCTTGCGAGGAACACAGACTGAAGTCTGTGCTACTTATGTCTGAAAACCGACACATAAATTTCAAGTTGATGCGCCAGTACATCCTGGACCATCAGGATGGATCCGCGGCGTCACCAGCAGCGGGCGGTTTGTACTCTATTCAACCTTTAGCGAGAGGCGCCGAGAAATCCAAAAAGTATTGGCGTTCGCTTGATGAACTGGCGGACACGCCTGAGTTTCGCGAATTTGTCGAACGCGAGTTTCCGCAACAGGCTGAAGAGTGGAACGATCCATTTGAACGCCGCACGTTCTTAAAGTTAATGGGCGCGTCGCTGGCACTAGCCGGCCTCAGTGGCTGCGCGTTTCAACCTCCTGAAAAGATCGTTCCCTACGTCACTCAGCCGGAAGAAGCGGTGCCCGGTAAAGCTCTGTTTTACGCGACCGCGTTGTCGCTGGGTGGAATTGCCACGCCGCTACTCGCACGCAGCAATGAAGGTCGTCCCACAAAAGTCGAAGGAAATCCGGACCACCCAAACAGCCGCAACAGCGACCCACAGGATCGCGGCTCGAGCGCGACCGACATCTTTTCGCAGGCTTCGATTCTGAGTCTTTACGATCCCGACCGGGCGCAGACGCCGCTGTACCGCGACGAGTCGCGCACTTGGTCCACCTTCGTCGGCGAAATTCGTACGGCGCTCGATGAACAACGTCCCAAGCAAGGCGCGGGGCTGTGCTTTATGACTGAAACCGTGACGTCGCCCAGCCTCGCCGCGCAGATAAAAGGAATTCTGACCGAGTTTCCGCAGGCGAAGTGGCATCAGTACGAACCTGCCAACAATGACAATGCCCGCGCCGGCGCAATAACGGCTTTCGGGCAGCCGGTCAACACTACCTACGATTTCAGCAAAGCTGATCGCATTCTTTCCCTCGACGCCGATTTTCTGGCAGCCATGCCGGGCACACTTCGTTACGCGCGCGATTTCGCAGCGCGCCGGCGCGTCAGTGAAGCGCAGAAAGAAATCAACCGGCTTTACGTTATCGAGACCACACCCACGACAACTGGGGCGAGCGCGGATCATCATTGGTCGGTGAAGCCGAGCGCACTTGAAAACTACGCGTGGGCTTTTGCCGGAATCGTTGGGGGACAGGGCAATTCAGCTAACGGCAATCAAGACCTAAGAGCCGAAGCTCGACTGGAATTGAATACGGGAGGCGAGCAATCCAAGACTCTATATTGGCCTGACCTCCAGACTATCGCGCACGATTTGCAAGAACATAAGGGCGCAAGCATCGTCATCCCCGGTAAAGAAGCGTCACCGGCGGTGCACTCACTGGCCCATGCTATAAACAACGCGCTCGGCAACGCTGGCAAGACAGTTTTCTATTCCGATTCAATAGAAGCCAACCCAGTCGACCAAAGACAATCACTGCAGGAGTTGATTAACGACATTGACGGTGGACGCGTCGAGTTGTTGGTGATTGTTGGCGGCAATCCGGTTTACAACACGCCCGCGGACTTGAAGCTCAACCAGGACCGCATGTTCAAAACGAAGCTGCGAGTTCATCTGAGCCAGTATCGCGATGAAACTTCCGAGCTTTGTCACTGGAACATTCCCGAAACTCATTACCTCGAAGCCTGGAGCGACACGCGCGCTTACGATGGCACAGTAACAATCGTTCAGCCATTGATTGAACCGCTTTACCAAAACAAGAGCGCGCATGAACTCTTGGCGGTGTTTACAGCGAAGTATGACCAGAAGCCGTACGAAATTATTCGGGAGTATTGGCAGGACGAGGGGCAGAAGGCAATAGGCAGTAGGGAGACGGTGGTCGACAGTAGGCAGAACGAAAGCGGAACGCCCACTGGTCGAAGTTCAAATGCATCGTCGGCTTCCAGCGCACCCACTACTTCAACTCCGACCGCAGTTGGGCTAGCACCATCAGCCGATTTTGAATCATGGTGGCGCAGATGTGTGCACGACGGTTTTATCCCCAACACCGCGCTGCCAACTAAAACGGTTTCTGCGAATGCGGGAAATGCGGCGCAGGCAAGTGTGAGCGGAACACCCGCGGTCTCTTCCAACAACCAGTTCGAGCTTATCTTCCGCACTGACCCAACAATTTACGACGGCCGCTTTGCAAACAACGGTTGGTTGCAGGAGCTGCCCAAGCCGCTGACGAAGTTAACCTGGGACAACGCGGCGCTGGTCAGTCCAAACACTGCTCGTCAACTTGGTTTGGCTAAAACTATTGGCAACAAGGGCGGCGACATCTTTGTCGATACACTGAAGATTTCTTATCAGGGCCGCACCATTAGCGACGCAGTGCCCACCTGGATTATGCCGGGCCAACCCGATGGCGTCATCACGCTGCATCTGGGATATGGACGGAAACGCGCGGGCCGCGTCGGCAACCATCACGGCTTTAATGCTTACGAAATTCGCACCGCCGACGCACCGTGGTCCGCTGCGGGCGCGCAAGTAGAAAAGGGACCGGGAACGCATCTGCTCGCCGTTACGCAGCTTCACTTCAATCTCGAGGATCCTAATTTCAGCAAGGAGCCGCGCGACATCTATCGCCAGCAAACCCTGGAAGAGTATCTGCATGGCGATCATGAGAAACACGAATCGCACGTACCGGCTCCCGATGAGACTCTTTACGATCCCAAACAGTTCGACTATCAAAATCAAGGCAATGGTTTGAACTACGCGTGGGGTATGGCGATCGATTTGAACAATTGCATCGGGTGCAATGGCTGCACGATCGCCTGCCAGTCGGAAAACAACATTCCAGTTGTTGGTAAGGAGCAGGTGGTGCGCAGCCGTGAGATGCATTGGATTCGCCTCGATACCTATTTCGAGGGCGACGATGCAAGCAATCCGGAAGGCACACACTTTATGCCGGTACCTTGCATGCATTGTGAGAATGCTCCCTGCGAACCCGTTTGTCCGGTGCATGCGACTGTGCACAGCGCTGAAGGACTGAACGACATGGTCTACAACCGCTGCGTCGGCACCAAATATTGTTCGAACAACTGTCCGTACAAAGTGCGTCGCTTCAACTTTTTCCTTTATCAGGATTGGGACACGCCGACTTATCAGTTGATGCGCAACCCTGACGTGTCGGTGCGCAGCCGGGGCGTAATGGAGAAATGCACTTACTGCGTGCAGCGGATACAAAGCGCGAAAATCACGAGTGAGATTGAAGGACGAAAAGTGCGCGACGGCGAGATCGTAACCGCCTGCCAGGCAGTGTGCCCGACCGAGGCAATTGTTTTTGGCGACATTAACGATCCGAACAGCAAAGTTTCGAAACTGAAAGCTGAGCAACGTAATTATTCACTACTGAGCGAGCTGAACACGATACCGCGCACGACATATTTGTCGGCGCTGCGGAATCCGAACTCTGAGATTAAGAGTTAGCCTGAAAAGCACTGATGATATGGGAAATGAATCAAGAATCAGAGGTTTCTAGCTTGGGTTATTTCTTAGAGTCTTTGGCAATGGACAAGAAGTTCAGAGTACAGGCTTTAGCTTGCCTCTTTGGAAAGAAAGCAACCTAAAGGTTGGACTCTAAACTGATTGAATAATGGCAGACGAACCACACAATTTAGGATCGATTCATCATTCGACCGCGCCGGTTGTCGAGCCGGGGCTAACCTTTGCCTCGGTCACCGACAAGATCAGCTCGATCGTTCTGAAGCGCAAAACACCGCTCTGGTGGTTCCTCGGTTTTGCGGTGTCTTTCATCCTGTTCCAGTTACTGCTGCTGACGATCACCAAACTCCTCTTCGAAGGCATCGGGCTTTGGGGAATCAACGTTCCCGTGGCCTGGGGAATGGACATCCTCAACTTTGTCTGGTGGATCGGCATCGGCCACGCGGGCACATTAATTTCTGCAATCCTTTTATTATTGCGGCAAAAATGGCGCACCTCAATCAATCGCTTTGCAGAAGCAATGACGTTGTTTGCGGTGGCGCAGGCGGGCCTGTATCCGATCATGCACCTGGGCCGGCCGTGGCTGGCGTATTGGCTGTTTCCCTATCCCAACACGATGGGAATCTGGCCGCAGTTTCGCAGCCCATTGATGTGGGACGTGTTTGCGGTTTCCACTTATGCGACTGTGTCGGCCATGTTTTGGTTCGTGGGGTTGATTCCCGACTTTGCCACGTTGCGTGATCGCGCCCGCAGCAAACCATTTCAAATTCTGTACGGGTTGCTGGCAATGGGCTGGCGCGGTTCGGCGCGTCACTGGCATCGCTATGAGATGGCTTATTTGTTACTGGCCGGGCTGGCAACGCCGCTGGTGCTGTCGGTCCATACGATTGTCAGTTTCGACTTTGCTGTCGGCATCATTCCCGGGTGGCACGCTACGATCTTTCCGCCCTACTTCGTAGCGGGCGCGATCTATGCAGGCTTTGCGATGGTGCTGTTGCTGACGATTCCGCTCCGCAAGCTTTACGGCCTCGAAGGTTTCATCACCATGCGCCACATGCACAACATGGCAAAAGTCATGCTGGCCACCGGCTTGATCGTCGGCTATGGCTACGTAATAGAGGCGTTTTTTGGCTGGTACAGCGGCAATCGTTACGAGCGCTACATGATCTGGAACCGCATGCATGGTCCATACGCGAGTTCCTACTGGGCCTTGATCATATGCAATATCGTGGCGCCCCAGTTTCTTTGGATTAAGCGACTGCGCTCAAACCTGCTGGTGCTTTGGCTGATCGCGATTGTGGTCAGCATTGGCATGTGGCTCGAACGTTTTGTGATCATCGTGACCAGTTTGCATCGCGACTTCCTGCCATCGTCGTGGGGCATGTATCAGCCTTCGACCTGGGATTGGACCATGTTCATTGGCACGATTGGGTTCTTCTTTACGCTGCTGTTTTTGTTTATCCGCTTTCTGCCAATGATTTCAATTTTTGAGATGCGGACGATTTTGCCGGAAGCGGAGGTTGAACAATAGAAGGCAGAAGGCGGTAGGCAGAAAGCAGAAACCAAGAAGCGGAACGCGCAAGAAGTTCAGAGTACAAACTTTAGTTTGAGGTGGCCCAAAGAAGAGCAACCTAAAGGTTGGACTCTAAACTGATTGAGCGATAGCTCTAAGATTATGTCGGACGAGAAACGCGAAGGCTTTAGCGAGACTGAGCCCCACGAGACAGACGATCTGCACTTGTCCGTGTCGCGGCGGCGCCGCGTTGCGCCGTCCATCTACGGCATCATGGGCGAATTCGATAACCCAACCGACCTGGTTGCGGCCGCGCGTCACACGTATGAGGCAGGCTACCGGCGCATCAACGGTTATTCGCCTTATCCGATTGAAGAACTTGATGAGGCCATCGGATTCAAGCGTACAAGTTTGCCATTAATCGTTTTGATTGGCGGAATACTGGGCGGGCTCGGCGGATTTTTCATGCAGTACTGGATGGAAGTCATCGACTATCCATTGAACGTTGGCGGGAAGCCCTATAACAGTTGGCCCGCTTTTATTCCGATCACGTTCGAGTGCACGGTGCTGGTGGCGGCGTTTGCGGCGGTGCTAGGCATGCTCGTACTTAACAAGCTGCCGCAGCCTTATCACCCGGTGTTCAATGCCCCGAATTTCGCATTGGCGACCCGCGACCGTTTCTTCCTGGTGATCGAGGCAAACGATCCACGTTTTAGTCACGATGAGACGACGCAATTCCTGAATACAGTAGGCGCGAAAAATGTTAGCGATGTTGAAATCTGAAAAACAGAAGGCAGAAGGCAGAAGGCAGAAGGCAGCGGGCTACGGCTCGAGCCAGTTGCTGCCAATTGCGCACCGCCCACCGCGGACGTTTTTCTGCCTACTGCTTTGTGCCTACTGCCTACTCGCCGCCGGCGCTTGCCGGCGCGACATGCAGGACCAGCCAAAGATGAAGCCTTATCGCGCGTCAGTTTTCTTTAAGGATGGACTTTCGTCGCGGCCGTTGGTTGAAGGAACTGTGCCGCGAGGGTTCCTGAAAACAGATACCGAATTCTTTACCGGTAAGAAGGCGGGTAGAGCAACTTCAAACGCAACTGGCCAGACCCCGGCTGCAACGCAGTCGGCTGATGCAGGGACGAACAATGCCGCGAACGTTAGCGGCGCGGCGGCTTATCCCGATGACGTAGAGGTTTTTCCTTTGCCGGTGACCAGGGAAGTGGTTGAACGAGGGAAAGAGCGCTACGAAATTTTCTGCACGGTTTGTCATGGGCCGACCGGAAATGGTGACGGCATGATCGTACGGCGCGGATTTCGTCGCGCTGCTTCCTTTAATGATGATCGACTGCGGCAAGCTCCGGTGGGCCATTTCTTCGATGCCATCACCAATGGCTGGGGCGCGATGCCTGCATACTCGTCGCAGATTCCGGCGCAAGACCGCTGGGCCATCATCGCTTACATTCGTGCGCTGCAATTAAGTCAGCAAGGTCAACAAGTGCAGCCTGGCGCCGCCTCAACAAAAGCGACGCCGTCAACACAATCCGGGGGACAGCATCAATGATGCCCGTTTCTTACAACGCGCCTCCCGAATTGAAACCCTGGCCGCAACGCGCCTTGCTGGCTGGCGCAGTGCTTTTTGCAGTTTTGATTATTGGTTACTTTTCAAATCGCGCCGAATTTTTCCGCTCGTATTTGGTAGCCTTCAGTTTCTGGGTGGGAATCTCGGCCGGGGCGCTGGCACTCTTGATGTTGCAACATCTAACTGGCGGCGGCTGGGGACTGGTAATTCGAAGAGTGCTCGAAGCGGCAACTCAAACCATGCCGCTGATGCTCATTTTGTTCCTTCCCATAATCGCGGGTGCGCACTGGCTCTACCCGTGGACGCACGCAGAAGAAGTTGCGCACAGCCCGGCGCTCGTTGAAAAGGCACGGCTGTATTTGAACTTGCCGTTTTTCGTGGTGCGCGCAGCAATCTATTTCGCAATCTGGTTGATACTCGCCTACTTCCTGACTCGCTGGACGAAATTACAAGATCAAACAGGCGACCCAAAGTTTACGAAATCGATGCGCGTGCTGAGTGGGCCCGGTATGGTCTTGTTCGTCTTCACCGTGACGTTTGCGTCGATTGACTGGTTTATGTCACTCGATCCGCACTGGTCATCAACCATCTACGGCTTCATTTTCGTTGCCTCGTGGGCGTTGAGTGCGCTTGCTTTTGTGATTGCCGTGCTGGCGATGCTGACAAAATACGAGCCGCTGAAGAATATCGTCGCGCCGCTGCACTTCCACGACTTGGGGAAACTGCTATTAGCGCTGGTAATGCTTTGGTCCTACTTTGCCTTTTCGCAGTTCCTGATCATCTGGTCGGGAAATTTGCCGGAAGAGATCCGTTGGTACTTGCCGCGAATGCGTGGGGCGTGGGGCGCGATTGCGCTGACGGTAGTAGTGTTACATTTTGCGTTCCCATTTCTATTTCTGCTGTCTCGATCTTTAAAACGCGATCCGCACAAGCTGGTGCTGGTAGCCGGACTAATTCTTGTGATGCGTTTGTTAGATCTCTGGTGGATGATTACACCGAACTTTACCCGCGAACATTTTCGCGTTAGTTGGATGGACATCGTTGCGCCGCTTGCGATGGGCGGACTCTGGCTGGGAGTTTTTGGTTGGCAGTTGAATAAGCGGGCGCTAATTCCCATTAACGATCCGCTGTTTGAGGTAGTGCTGGAGCAGTCACACTCGCATTCGGAACACTGAAAAGGCAGAAGGCAGAAGGCAGTAGGCAGTAGGCAGATGAAGACCAAAGACCAAAGAGCAAAGACCAAAGATGACGACAGATTCCAAGCACAACGGCCATGGCCATGCCACCGAAACGCCGGATGTGTCCCACATCAAGAACGTTGACGTCACGCATGAGGCGAGCGACGTCAGTGTTAGTGGAATACTGAAGTTCGTCGTCGGCTTAACAATTTTTGCGGTTGTCGTTCACGTTTTGATGTGGGGCTTGTTCCGCTTTCTGAATTCGCAGGAAGCGGGAAAGGAACCTCCGCCTGGACCAATGGCGATGACCGAACAGGAGAGGCGGCCTCCCGATCCAAAACTGCAATCCGCCCCAGGGTTTGGTGTGAAACTGGAGAATGGCCAATGGGTGCCGCTCGAAAATAGAGAACCGCAGGCTGAGTATCGCGTGTTGCTTGAGCAGTGGGAGCGTCAACTGAATTGCGGGCCCGGAGATCCTTCGGTAATGGTTAACGCTGGACCCTGCATACCAATTGATCAAGCGATGCAGAAAGTGCTGGAAGGAAACACGTTGCCTTCAAGAAAAATAGAGATCTCGGAAGAAGGACCGGGCTGGAGTGCGGAAGACTACGGCATCGATATGCCTACGGCCGCAAGTTCAGGACGAACTACGGAGAAGAAAAGACAATGAAAGCAGTAGGCACTAGGCAGAAGGCAGTAGGCAGAATGAAGGACCGTCGAAACTGTGGGCTTCTACTTTCTGTCGCGCGCCTTTGGTTTTCTGCATTCTGCCTTCTGCTTACTGCCTTCTGCCTTCCCGCCTCAGCTCAGTTCAGTGAGACGCAGGGCAATTCGCCGCTTTACAGCGCGCGGCCCTACCAACCGCGCGCCCCGGTGGGTTTGCCGAAAGCTTTGAATGGCGTGGGCATTGATCAGAAGTTGAATGAGCAACTGCCACTTGATCTGGTCCTGAAGAATGAGAACGGCGAAAGCGTGAAGCTCGGGAATTATTTTGGGAAAAAGCCTGTGATGCTCTCTTTGGTTTATTACCAATGTCCGATGCTTTGTAACCAGGTGCTCAACGGTATGGTGACCGCTTTCCGGGTGATGTCGTTTGCGCCCGGCAAAGAATTCGACGTCGTAACAATAAGTTTTGATCCGCGCGAGACACCCGAGCTGGCTGCCGCCAAGAAGAAAACCTATGTTGACTATTTCCCGGAAGCCAGGCGTGCGTCCGCCGCAGCCGGCTGGCACTTTCTGACCGCGGACGAGAACAGCATCGCCCGCATTACCAGCGCCGTCGGGTTTCGTTATCACTGGGACGAAGCGACAAATCAGTTCGCGCACGCCAGCGCGGTTTATGTCGCCACCCCCCAGGGAAAACTTGCGCGCTATTTTTATGGAATTGAATATGCGCCGCGCGATCTGCGCCTGGGCCTGATTGAGGCCGCCGAAAACAAGATTGGTTCGCCGGTGGACCAGTTGCTGCTGTATTGCTTTCACTACGATCCGGCGACAGGAAAATATGGAGCGGCGGTGATGAACATGATGCGGGTGGGCGGTGTGATTACGGTCATTGCCCTGGTTGCATTGTTGTTTGGATTACGGCGTCGCAGCCGGGCGCAAGTCGAATGGCGTGCCCGGCAATCAGGAGGCGCAACTTAAGTTCTTATGCAGACGTCCTGGATTCCATTTATTCCGGAAAGTGCTTCCACCGTTTCAGGCAAAGTGGATGCGCTCTACTTCTATCTTTGCGGCATAACCGCGTTTTTCACGCTTCTCATTTCAGGCGTGTTGCTCTTTTTTGTGATCAAGTATCGCCGCCGCTCGCCCTACGAGATTCCGCGTCCGGTTGCCGGCTCGCATAAGCTGGAGACGCTTTGGTCAGTTATCCCATTTATCATTTCCATGAGCATGTTTGCATGGGGCGCGCAAATATTTTTCGAGAATTCCCGCCAGCCAAAGAATGCCAACGAGATCTATGTCGTCGGCAAACAATGGATGTGGAAGATTCAACACTCAACCGGCCAGCGTGAAATCAACGAATTGCATGTGCCCGTCGGGCGCAAGATTAAGTTGATCATGACTGCCGAAGACACGATTCACGATTTTTTCATTCCAGCGTTTCGCATTAAAGCCGATGTTCTGCCTGGCAAGTACACAACGCAGTGGTTTGAAGCGACTAAGGCCGGCACTTATCACCTGTTCTGCGCTGAATACTGCGGCATGAACCACTCGGGAATGATTGGCTCAGTTATCGTAATGCAACCGGCCGAGTTTGATAATTGGTTGAGTGGCAACGCAGGACAGCAATCCCCGGCAGTAGCCGGACAACAACTCTATCAATCGCTCGGTTGTGTGACCTGCCATGGCGCGACTGGCGAAGGCGGGCGCGGGCCGGCGCTGGTTGGTCTGTTTGGGCGGCGGGTTCTTCTAACAAATAACCAATCGCTGACGGCTGATGAGGCTTATGTACGCGAGTCGATTGAGAACCCGCAGGCGAAGATTGTTACCGGGTTTGGTCCAATCATGCCGACGTTTCAGGGACAAGTGACGCCCGAGCAATTGATTCAATTAATGTCATTTATTAAGTCACTACAAGTTACGGGCGCGCCGGCGGCAGCTGCGCCGAGTCCAAGGTCAGTGGCGTCCCCGGCGCCTGCTGCCTCGGCGGCGCCAAACCGTCAGTAGCGGCAATTACGCAATTATGAAAGCGATCGAGACATTTCAATTACCAACTGCGGCGAAGGTCAACTACATCAACGCCGAGTATGGCCTGAAGTCGTGGCTGCTGACGAAGGACCACAAACGAATCGCGCTTTTGTACCTCGGCTCGATCTCGTTCTTCTTCTTCCTCGGCGGCCTCTACGCCATGTTTATCCGGCTTGAGCTGTTAACGCCGCAGGGCGACCTGCTCTCGTCCACGACCTACAACAAAGTCTTTACGCAGCACGGAATCATCATGATCTTTTTCTTTTTGATTCCGTCGATACCAGCCACGCTGGGCAACTTCCTGGTGCCGATGATGATCGGCGCCAAGGACCTGGCCTTTCCACGTATCAACCTGCTTAGTTGGTACATCTATCTACTCGGCGGTCTGGTTACGATTTATGCATTGCTTGCGGGTGGAGTTGATACCGGTTGGACTTTTTACGCGCCGTACAGCACCACGTTTTCCAACTCTTATGTGATCGCGGCTGGTCTGGGCATTTTCATTAGCGGCTTCTCGTCAATTCTGACGGGGTTGAATTTCATCGTCACCATTCACACCATGCGCGCGCCGGGCATGACCTGGTTCCGGCTGCCGCTGTTTATCTGGTCTCACTATGCCACATCGCTGGTGATGGTTTTGGGAACGCCCGTGGTGGCAATCACCATTCTGCTGCTGGCTTTCGAGCGCCTGGCCCGTGTCGGTATTTTCGATCCGGCCACCGGTGGCGACCCAGTGCTGTTCCAGCACCTGTTCTGGTTTTACTCGCATCCGGCGGTCTACATCATGGTATTGCCCAGCATGGGCGTAGTGAGCGAATTGATTGCAAACTTTTCGCGTAAAAACATTTTTGGCTACAAGTTTGTTGCGTTCTCGAGCCTGGCAATCGCAGTCTTTGGCTTTTTGGTTTGGGGCCACCACCTGTTTGTTGCCAGCCAGTCAGTTTATGCGGGACTGATCTTTTCGTTTTTAAGTTTTGCCGTGGCTATTCCTTCGGCGATCAAAGTTTTCAACTGGACGGCCACGCTCTACAAAGGTTCGATCTCCTACGATACGCCGATGCTTTACGCTCTCGGCTTCATCGGACTTTTCACCATTGGGGGCATGACTGGATTGTTTCTGGCCTCGCTGGCGATCGATGTTCACGTTAGTGATACGTATTTCATCGTGGCCCACTTCCACTACATCATGGTAGGCGGCGCTCTCTTTGGTTACCTGGGCGGCTTGCATTACTGGTGGCCCAAAATCAGTGGCCGTATGTATCCGGAAGGTTGGGGCCGGTTCTCGGCGCTCGTGATCTTTGTCGGGTTTAACCTGACCTTCTTGCCGCAGTTTATTGCCGGCTACCTGGGGATGCCGCGGCGTTATCACGCCTACCCGCCGGAGTTTCAGGTGTTCAACGTGTTGTCTTCGGCGGGCGCTTCGATACTGGGCGTCGGTCTGTTGATACCGGCAATTTATCTTGTCTGGTCCATGCGTTACGGCAAGCATGCAGAAGCAAACCCCTGGCACTTGCCGGGGCTCGAGTGGCGCACGGCGTCACCGCCGCCCACAGAAAATTTCCTGGTGACTCCGGTGGTGACTTGGGAAGCATATGAGTTTGCGCCACCGGAAGAGATGCAGGTAGTGGGCAGGTTTAGAGACGAAGGTTTGGAAGTAGCGGATGCGCCGATTGGCGGCAAGCCGTCGCCGTAGCAGTAGGCAGAAGGCAGAAGGCAGAAGGCAGAGGACACTGACACCTGGCCCCCGATACCTGACACCCTATAGTTAAAACTGGAGCACGAAGTGGCAGCAATTGAACACGAAGCAAGCCACCCGGCGTTGCAGCATCACTTCGAGAACCTCGAGCAACAGCGCGAGGCGGGCACGCTTGGCATGTGGGTTTTCCTGGTCACCGAAATCATGTTCTTCGGTGGGATGTTCTTTGCTTACACTCTATATCGCACTAAGTTTCCCGAAGCCTTTGCCTCTGCCAGCAACCACCTTTCACTTCCACTGGGAACCGTCAACACTGCAGTGCTAATCGTCAGCAGTTTTACGATGGCTCTGGCGGTTTACAGCGCGCAAACGGGCAAGCGTCGTAACCTGGTTGTGTGTTTGGCGCTGACGATTCTGTTGGGTGTGACGTTCCTTGGCATCAAAGCGGTCGAGTATCACGAAAAGTACGTCGATCATTTGATTCCCGGAAGATTAATGCCGGGCCGGCCGTTCGACGCCAGTAGTGTTCATTTGTTGCCGGGCGCAGCCAAGCAAAACGTGGAAATGTTTTACTGGATTTATTTCGCCATGACCGGCATGCACGCTGTGCACATGATTATTGGCGTGGGACTGTTGTCGGTGATCTTGTTCTTCGCGGCGCGCGGGAAATATGGCCCCGAGTATCACAACCCGGTTGAGATCTCCGGACTCTATTGGCACTTCGTAGACATCATCTGGATCTTTTTGTTTCCGCTGCTGTACCTGCTGGGACGCCATCTCGAGCATTGAGGATAGTCTACGTGGGCGAGGTTTAAGGAAATCTATCATCTATCATTTGAGATTTATCATTTGTCATTTCGATTCGGCAGCAGCACAGTTTCCTGCAGCCATTAGCAGCGAGCGGCAAAAATGACAAATGAGAATGTCAAATAACAGATCATAAATTTCTGATTTAGCTGTTACCTAAAAGAGAACTAACGTGAGTGAGCACATCGTTTCACTGAAAGTCTATGTCAGCATTTTTCTTGCCTTGCTGGTGGGAACAGCTTTGACTGTCTACGCCGGGCTGGTTGACTTCCCCGGACAGTTGAACGTGATTATTGCTTTGACAATCGCTGTAGTGAAGGCGACGCTGGTTGTGCTTTATTTCATGCACGTTCGTTATAGCTCGCGACTAATTTGGGTTGTCTTTACGTCTGCGCTGTTTTGGCTGGCAATTCTTTTCGCGCTGACCTTCAGCGACTATTGGACCCGAAGCTGGCTCTAGAATAGTTTCCCAACGCGGTTTACCGAGCCGTCGAATTCTCCGCCTGACACAGCTTCATATCACGAACCATCACCACGTTCTTACAATTTGGGCATAGCAGGCTCAGCGTCGCATCCGAAGTTCGGATCGGACCCGAGCAATAGGGGCACGGGCCGGACACTTCATTTTGTTTGAAGAGCCCGCGCATCATGATCAGCGGTAACACCAATCCGGCAATCAACAACGGAATTCCAAAAATGAGGCCCACGCTAGTGTCATTTCCGAGCGTAAGACTAATGATCAATCCCGCTATGAAAAGGACTAATCCGACAGCAATAGCAAAAGAAAAGGCGAACGCACTATCGAACGTGCGACCTGGCTTTGGGGCGGTTGGTTCTTCGGTGCTCATCGTGGATTCTCCCTAGCAGATTTAGTTTCCAGAGATGGTGTATTGGTTTTGACTTTTAACGCCGCCGCTTAATCTTGTCAACTTCTTAACGGGGATCCTTTTACTGGGACCGCGGGCGTCCTGGCCGCAATGTCCGATAACTTTTCTAGTTTGTCGCGCGTTACGACAAGCTATAAAGCTTATCGGACACCAACCACCGTCGTCGTCCGCTGTGCAGTTACGCACTTCATCGGTATAATCACCGTTTCCGATGACCGCCGAATTGGCGACAAACAGAATGCAAACATCATTTGAACAGCTCCTTAGCCGGCAGAGCGAAGAATCCTGGGCTGCCACTCTAACCACTTTACTGCGCTCGATTCATGAAGTGGACAAAAACGCGACCCAGATTTGGTTTGCGTTTTACCCGTTGTCATTGTTCACGGCCTTGCAGCAGGCCGCGGACAAAGATGAACTGGCGAAGCAACTGCTGATGAAGGGTCACTACGAACTTAAGGACCAGATCGATTCGTCACACACGTTTCTTTACGGGCACCGTTATTGGCCGCAAGTTAAAAAGGCCGTGGAGGCTTTTGCCGACGCCGCCGATGCGGGAACTCAGTCGCAACTGTCGGATCAAATTCTGATGGTAGCGCGCGAGACGGCCGCAATTGTGAATGTAGATCCGTCGCTGCTGATTGGCATTACCGCCGTTGCGTTCATGACAATTCAGCAGGCGGGTCTAGCAGATTTCAAAAATGCACCGGGCGCCACGTTGCTCGACAAGAAGCACGCGAAGAAGTCACCGGCTCAGGTCCTCAGCGAGCGCGCGAAAGATGACCACCAGGGACTATTTGGTTTTCTGAAAACGATCGATAAGAAGTGGACGGTCACTTACGACGAGAACGATGCATCTGCGAAATACAAAATGAACCACGATCAGGACATGGCGTGGGGGGCATCCGACGATCGCACGCGCAACTGGCGCGAGATTGACCCGCGACGTCCTGAAGGCCCCATTCCCGTTGAATGCCGCTCGGCGTCGTGTGGTACTTGTTGGGTCGGCGTGTTGGGAGGAGGGGAAAAACTTTCTGACGTCGCCGTGCGGGAAGGGAAGAAGATCAAGGAGTTTGGCTACATCGATACCACCGAACCCAAGCCGCTGATTCGACTTGCCTGCCAGGCCAAAACTTATGGAGCTGTTTCTATTGTCATCCCGCCGTGGAATGGAGTGTTTGGCAAGTATCTAAAATCCCGTTACGAAACGAACGAGTAATCTGCCCCATTCATTCGCCTAAATTTGCGGCCAAGTTTATTGTTGCTTCAGTTGGCCGCGACAGACCACTACCTGCTCATCGCCGGGAACCATAATCCCGGGCTGGCTGCTGACGGATTGTGAACGAATTTTGGTTTCGACTTGCAGGTCGCCATCCGTGATTGCGGCTTCGGTGCCGATCCTGGCCCGACTTTGGGATAGCGTACCTCCGTAACTCCGTTCCGTAGAGAAACTCATAGTGTGACTGACGCGATCGTTCGCGACATCAAGCGAATCGATGGTGGTGCTGGTCACTCCGCCTCCGGGAGGAACAAATCTTAACGACTGCCCGACTTCCGTAATTTCCACTGATCGCTGCCCGCTTTTCGTTTGATATTCGTAAAGCGGGTTTCCGGAGTCTGCAAATCTGAAAATCATTTGCATGTTGTCGCCATCGTCGCAGCTTGAGGTTCCAGCCCAGGTGGTGCCCGACAATGACCCCGAGCTTGCGCCACTACGGCCTCGTCCGGAAGACCTGCGTGGATTGTCAGGATCGTCCGCCCTGGTATTCGAATTGTTAAGGCTCGACAATCCAATCAACGCGCCGCAAGCAACGCAACCACCCATCACGAGCACCAGCACGCCGATCACCGCTCCCAGGATGATCCACTGTTTCTTAATCCCGGTTGTTTGCTCCGGAATAGGTTGTTGGGGGAAGTTGTTCATCTTCGGCCTTCCTGAATCTAGTGGCGCTTCTTGTGTCCTGAGCGCCGATAACATTACGCTCTGAGCAATGGACGGTCAATTAAAAGCGATCGGTGCTACGGGCCGAAATGCGCCCCGTTCGCCACTGCTATTTGTGTTGGCGGCGGCGGTGTTGTGGAGCACGGGCGGGCTCTTCATTAAATGGGTTTCGCTGTCGGGACTAGAACTCTCATTCGGTCGTTCGCTGCTGGCGGCAATTACTGTCGCCATCTTCACGCGTCGCGAAGGTTTTGGATTAAACAAAGTCACGGCGCTGGCGTCGCTTCTTTACGCCGCGCTGCTGCTTCTGTTCGTCCTGGCGACAAAAGAAACCACGGCAGCAAACGCGATCTTCCTGCAATACACCGCGCCGGTCTATCTGCTCATCTTCGAACCGTTGTTCTACAAGGAAAAGTTTCGCACGCGAGACTTGAGCGTGGTAATTGTTTGCGTTGTGGGAATGTCGCTGTTTTTTGTCGGGAAACTGCGACCACAGGACGTCACCGGAAATCTCTTAGCGCTCGCGTCGGGATTTTGTTTTGCTTGCTACTTTTTATTGTTGCGTCATGCCAAATCCCGCGCGGTCAACCGGGCCTCGTCAGTCATCTATGGCAATCTGCTGGTCGTGTTAATCGCAGCGCCGGCAGCGTTGAAGGTTCTGCCGCAAATATCAGCACATGACGCGGTTGGTGTCGCATACCTTGGGATCGTCCAAATCGGCGTAGCTTATACGTTGTTCACGCTAGCGATGTCTCGCGGCGTTCGCTCGCTTGATGCCGGCATCGTCGGCTACGTAGAGCCGGTGTTGAATCCAATTTGGGTGTTTCTGGCGATCGGCGAGCGGCCAACCTCGTGGGCCATTCTGGGTGGCGCGATTATTGTCGTTGCCGTGGTCTGTCACATGTTGCTCGAAGCGCGCAGTGGTAAGCGAACCGTTGATCTTGCTTGAAAGATCTCTTGTAAATACCCCAATTCACACACTACTGCGGCGCCGTTTCCTCTGAAAACGCCAAATACATAGCATGCGGATGTCTGCTGAACGCTATGTTTGGGGAATGGCGCAACCTTGGGCTGAAGGCCGCAACCGCTTTGCGGTTAGAACTCGGCGAGTCTTGTTTCCGCGGAATCTGTGTAATCTGCGGATGAACTCTTGTCACCCACCGTCGGCGCGCTGTTTTGCTGCCGCGGCTAGCGCGGCCAGGCGCTGCACCTTCTGCTCAAAGGTTTCGCCGGACACCGGACCTGTATCCGTCACGCCGCAGTAAGTAGATCGAAGCATGAGACTGCGATCGGCTTGTCCCGTAGGTTTTTGCATTGCGTTTGCCGCTGGTGTTACGGGAACGGTTTCAACTACAGGCGCCAGAGCAGCATCTGCAGGCCCTGCCTCTGCTGGAACCTGCGCAGGCGCAACTTGAGGCGAAGCATCCGCGGCAGACGCAGCCGGAGCGACTGGGCCCCCACCCTCTTCAGCGCGCTTTTTGGCCGCCGCTGCCACCGCCTTTAGACGAGCCACTTTTTGTTCAAAGGATTCGCCCGCTACGGGTCCGCTATCGACCACTCCTGCATAGGTTGACCGGTGCATTAACTGCCGGTTCGGCTCCGCGCCGGCTTTGACTGCCGGCTTTGCCGCGGGGGGTGTCACCGGCGCCGTCGCGGCCGGCGCAGCAGTCTTCGTTGTAACAGGCGCAGAAGCGGTTGCTGCTGTGGCAGGCGCAGGCTTCGCGGCGGGCGAGTGCGCGGCAGTAGTCTCCATTATGAAAACACCGCGCTCATCTTTCTTGATCACCGGCAACGTGCCGCCGGCTGCCTGGAGCAAAGCTGTAAGCTCCGCTTCAACGAACCGAGTTTGCTTTTGCGGATCGCGAACATGGCCCAGCGGTGGACCCATGTAGTAGGTGCCGCAGGTCTGGCATTTGAACAACACGTCATCACCACGCAGATGAACTTCTGCAGGCTCACCCGCTGTCTTCAACTGTTTGAGGTGACCCCAGCAGGGTTTGCCTTTCTCATTTTTCTCGTTACAGACGGTTTGCGCGTTGGTAATTCTCTTCGGCACAGGTGTGGTGGCCGTTGACACCTGTTTGTCTGAACTTGATCCGGAGGCAGTTGCTGTCATAAGCGATGTAATGGTCCGTCAATTGTTGGAGTGCTTCACGACGAATCTTACCTAGTTGAGCAAATCCGCGTCAATAAAGAGATTTTCTCCGTGCTATGCTGAGTGAAAATGCTAAGAGATCTGATGGGCACAATCTGGCGGCGATCACCCCGTAGGCTCAAACGCTGGGCAGTGCGTTTTACGCAGCAGCGTTTTACGGTAACCGTGGGAGCAATCATC
>JBPCLZ010000013.1:0-10366 GCA_051002775.1 Pyrinomonadaceae bacterium
TTTGAGATGGAGATCCAACAGGCGGCGAAAAAGCAGTGGGTCGTCGACGACGAGCTTGGGAAAGTAAGGCGCGGCTGGCGCATGTTCACCCCAGTCGCATGCAATTCGCTGGAGTGTTTTCGGTCGCACTTTAATTAAGCGGTACTCACTTTCAGCCGATTTATTTGCATGAACTTCCTCGGCATTTATCAACAGCAAATGTCCGGGGCGTGCCTCATGACTCGTGCCGCGGCAGGTTGTGGTTTCAGTTCCCTGAAGAACCACCGCGATCGAATATTCTTCGTGCATATGACGCGGGTAGTCATGAGTGACGCGCGCAGCGTGAAGCAGCTCGAGGTTATCGAGATGTGGCAAACGCCAGAATTTTAATTGCCAGGTGGGAGTGGATGGCATGAGAATCGTTAATCTATGAATTCAGTAACAAGTGACAGGTGACAAGTGACAAGCAGGCAGCAACCGCAATTCGAATCATGCTTCCCAATTGACGCTCTCAGACGCAGCTGACGTGGGCAAGTCATCTCTTCCCCCACAAGGCACTTTCAAAAGTGCCAGTCGTCTTACCACTCGTCCATTAAGAATATGCTCTTCGACTAACTCCGGAACGTCGGCGGCCCGCACCTGCGCGTACCAGATGCCGTCGGGATAGACCATTACCGCAGCGCCAATTGCGCAAAAGCCCACTGAAGCGCATGCGGTAACCAGTACACTTCCCTTAGGGTTCTTGCCCTTTTTCTCTTTCCCGAAAAGCATATTGCGTACAATGAGTTCACGCTCAAATGCCGCCTTCACTTCGGCACTGTCAACGGCCGAACACGACTTTCCAGTGCAGACAAATACATGTAGGCGTATAGGCGCGGTCGTAACAGGCGCCTGCGTTTCGAGAGTCTTTCGGTCGGTAATTATCTCTTTGTCAGCCATCGGAAATTGCAGTCTACTTTGTTGAAAAGATGGTAACACACTCCTGCACGTCGATCGGCGCAGCTGTGCACAAGACCATTCACGCAATGCGAGATGCGACCAGATGGCGGCATCGGAACTCTTCTTGTGGGACGACGAATACAGAACCGGGAGCCGTAGCGACCGGGTCTGGGAAGTGTCGAGGTTACCGTCATTGCAAGCTTGCGTTCCGGCGATTGACGGGATGGAGTGTCATTTTTCGCAAGCACGACCCGGTCGCTACGGCTCCCGGTTCTGTATTCGTCATCCCACAATGCAAATAGTATCGAGGACTCTGATGAAACCGAATCATGACGCAATCATCCTCAAACTTTTTTGCTAGCCCTGAAAATACAATGTAGAATACGTTGCGAAGGGCGACCGCTCTCACGGACCGCAACGGGCTTGAGCGGGACGTAAAACGGTCGCCCAAATTCCTGTTAGCCGCAATCGAGTTCAAACCAAATGGCAACCGGCCTCGTAATTCATCTCTCCTCAGGCAAGGACAAGCACACCCACGTGTTGATGGATGACCGTATTCGCATTGGCAATTGCGAAGATTGCTCCGTCCGGTTGCGCTCGGCGTCGTTGCCTAAGGACGGAAGTAATAACGGCGTCGTTATGGAGTTGGCGCGAACGAATGGTTCCTATCGCGTTGTCGGTTTTGATCGAGCGCTTTCGCTGACGCACAACGGCAGAGCCGTACAAATGAATACAGAAATTGAAGACGGCGACGAGGTGCGTGTTGATACTTCCAATCTGCTGCTAACGTTCTATCCAATCCGTTCATTGCCCGCGGTCATCGACGATCGTGCACACGAAGCGCACGTCGCGCCGTTCATAGAACAGGCGGCGCTCGAATCGGCCGCCACCACGCGCCGCGACGATGCCAAGGTTTTTCTGCGCGAGTTCACGCGTGAGCTGGTTCGCGAAATCAATCCCAGCACCAAACTTATAATGCTAACGATAGCCATCGCGCTGGTTGGTGGAATCTTGTACATCGGTTTCTCGATGTTTAAGGAGCTGCAGCGGACACGCAAGTTGATTGACGATCAGCGTGCGCAACTGGAACGGTCCCAAAAACAAGCGTCGCAGATGAACCAAACGCTGACCGACATTGGCCGGTCAAATAAGGAGATTCGCGACAGCTTATCGCTGGCAGTCAAACTGCGCAGTGATTTCGGCGCTGGAGTTTGCTTGATTGCGGGCTCTTACTATTTCGTCGAAGCTGGTACTGGTCGTCCGCTGCGTTATCCCGAGGGCCAGGTAAATGAATCCGGAGTCGCCGTGCAGAGTGGCGGCGAACCAACAACTCTTACGCCGGATGGTAAAGCAGCCATCGCCGAGTATGAGTTTGTGGGCACAGGTTTCTACGTAGGTGATGGTTACGTGATTACCAACCGGCACATCGCCCAACCCTGGATGGCGGACGATCGCGCGCAGAGTTTGAGCAGCACGGTACGCGGCCAACCCCGGCTTAGAAAGCTTAATGCTTATTTTCCAGAACATGCTCAGCCGATTCCATTGAAGTTTAAGCTGGCCGGAAATCGCGATGACCTGGCAGTTTGTTTGTTAGACATGAAGGATCTTCCGACTGACATTCCCTTGTTGCCACTCGAGACCGATCAAGACGCTGTCGCGGTAGGCAAAACGGTGGTGATGATGGGCTATCCTTCCGGACCTGATCGTCTGCTCGCGCTGTTGGACGATGCTGAGTCACGCGGCATACAGCAACGTTACGGATCGCTTGATTCCCTGCTCGGCTATCTGGCGGAAACGCGACGCATCCAACCGCTCACCACGCAGGGAAATATCACCGACCTCGACGTCAGGCGCATTGCCTACGACGCGCGCACGGCAGAAGGCGGCTCCGGTGCGCCGGTCTTTGGACCAACGGGCCGGGTTATTGGCGTCAACTTTGCTGTCTTCACTGAGAACCAGGCTTCCAACTTTGCTGTCCCAATTCAATATGGAATCGCATTACTGGAACGAACGGGCTGGAAAGCCCCGCCGCCAAAAGACGCCAAAGAGCCTGACAATTCTGCGTCCCCTTAGGTATTCGTTTCCAACATGTGTGTAAAGCAAATTGTTAGTTTGCGTCGGTGCCCCAGCCTCCCAGTTAGTCGTAACGAGCCAACGCAAACTAACAGTTTGCTTTTACACCGAACTTGCTGAAATGATGCTATATTATTTTGCCTGAACGAACGGTGGGCACGAAGATTGCTGGACGTTTCTGCGAACGCAGAGCTTGAGTCAATTGATCTTTCGAGTTTATTAAACCACTGCCCGCACAGAAGGTTTATTTTTACTAACAGGATTCATTGCCCGATGCATCATCGCCCAACGCCCCGACGAGTGCGCCGTCCAGCCTTCTCAATTGTTTTCTTTGCACTCCTGCTGTTAGTTCCGCAAGTTTTCGTAGCTCAAACGGACAAATCGCCGGTTGAGAACCAGCCCGTCGCCCTGCCCGCCGGTTCGCTTGCTCAACACAATGCTGCTGCGGTTAAGAACCTGTCGAGTGATAACGCGCAACTCTTTCGCCTGGAACGCGTCCCAGTCGCAGGCGGAGCTGAACTAATAACGATTCACGCGCGGTTGGATGGCATCGAGAATGCCAAAACGCCAAACTGGGTTCCGCTGGTCGCGATTCTGCGTGACACGCTGGGTGATCAGAATATCGAGAATGACCGACTTCGCTATGTATGGCCATTGACGTATACCCGACCGACCAGACGGCAACGCATTCTAGGCGCAGTGCCGTTTTTATATACGCGGGTCGGCAACAAACAAAAGGCTTCATCACAGGAGCCGCCACCCGTGCTCGATCTCGGGGCTACCAAACGCGACGTTTGGAACAAGATCTTCTGGACTGCATTACAAAATGTGCTGATCGATTCCTATGGCGCTCCGCTAAAGGCTTCCAGTCGTTCTTACCAGCACAACATTTCTGCCTATCGCAAGTCACACATCATTCGTGCGCTTTCCGTTTTGTCGCTTTACCACGCGGTCGAAGGATCACAGGTTTTTTCTCCGTCCGAGCTCTCGGAGATTCAGGCCCGACTGCAACTAACCGACAAGACTTTCGGTGGCTTAGTCGGAGATCTAAACCTGGACCGTTTCAAAGACAAGACAATTACGCAAACTCTTGACGATCGCGGCCACAACTGGGAATTGTTGCGCCAGCGCGCCGAAGCCGAATCGTTGGTCTTCGAACCGCTGCAAATGCCCGATGGTAGCAATACGCATGCTTTGCTGTGGGTCGCCAAACCTGATCTCCTTGTTAACCGCGGTAAGCGATACGACAGCCGTTTTCTGAACATCGCAAATCCCTGGTCGGACAAGCGTCTGCTCACCTGGGACGGTTATACCGAGACCAGATACTTCGATGCAGACAACCGCACTGTGCCGGCGGACACGCCGGGCGCTCGGGCCGCGGAACTGATTCCACTGGCCTTGTATGGTTTGGACAATCCAAAGATCCCGATGGTGTTGGTGGACTTTCGCGACGGACTAAATCCCAAACGTCGCGAGATGTCGCGCCGCGCGTTGCAGGATGTAACCAGTAACATTTTGTCGTTGTCCACCTTCGGTGATTTGCCTTACTTCCTGGGGCGCACGGTCTTCGATTTGGTAACCGGGCGGCGTGGCATCGATGTTAACCAACCGTCGCGTTTGCATACCTATTCGCAACTGAAGCTTCTCTTGTCGCTGAATCAGTCACTCGATCCTGAATTAAGGGAACAGATCGGAAAACGGTTGGAGAAGGTGTCGTTGAATCCAATGGAAAACGACCTTGAGACCGAAGCGCGGCTTGCCAGGCAACAGTATGAGGCGCTGCTCAAATATGCGAAGCAATCCGAGGGGCTGCCGGTGAGGCTCGAACGCGACCGTCGTGCCGAAATGATGCCGCTCGCGCACAGCCGCAAAGAGCAGATTTTCTTCCGCACGGCAAACATTCTTAGTTTTGGAACCTACACTCATCGCGAGAAAGCAACTCCTGATATGCCGGAGAAATTGGATCTGGCGCGGCGTCTCGGCCATCACAGCCGCTTCCTTCGCGAGGTCGCAAAGTCGAATGGTCGGGTAGACGTTGCGTGGAACCTGGCTGACATAAAGCGATCGTTGCAGTACATTTCCGAACACGGAGCCGGCGCTGATTCAACCACTGCGAAGGCAGCCGCTGCCATCTTTCTCCGTACTGACGATTCGGATACGCGCCGGTTTTGCTTAGACAGTTTGGCCCGGATGACTAATCCTAAGGCGAAAATCGAACTGCTGCGTCTTTCGCAAATAAAGGATCTCGACCAGACGACTAAGGGTTTAATTATTTCCTATCTCACGTCGCCGCCGGCGCCTGTTCCGATTGCCTCCTCCGGTCAGAAACCCACAACCGGCAGGGTTGATCAATAATGATTTTCAGATTCTGCCGCAATAAGGGCCGGTTTGTTTACCTCAACCGCCTCAAACAACGCGCCCGTCAAATGGGTATGTCGCTCGGCTTGTTGGCCCTGCTGTTGACGGTGCCGGCACTGTCATTCGCGCAAGCAAAACGCATCGTGACTATTCAGTGCGATGGACTGCCTTACAACGTTGTCGATAGTTTTGTAAAAGAGCGCGATCCGCGCACCGGCAAAAGCCAACTTCCCTGGATCGAACACATTTTTTACCAGCATGGAACGCGTCTCGCTAATTTTTACGTGCGCGGCATGAGCTTGTCTGCGCCATCGTGGTCACTTCTCGAGACGGGTCAGCACCTGCAAATTAAAGGCAACGTCGAATTTGATCGTTACACCCTGCAAACTTACGACTATCTCAATTTCATTCCCTTCTACATCAATACGACAATCGGGGCCCGCATCGATATGCCGGGCGCCGAGGTCCTCGATTCAATTGGCGTGCCTCTTTTGAGGGATGCCTTCCCACACAATGAACACTTCGCAACGCTGTCGTTATTTCAGCGCGGTCCCCGTTTCATTACTTACCCAAATGCCCTGCAGAACAAATTCAAGCGGCCGCCAAAGGATCTGTTTGACGAGTGGACTACTGGGTTTGAAATTGCCAGCTCCGTTCCCGAGCAGCTTGTACACGAGGTGATTGAGGGCATCGGCAACCCCCGCTTGCGCTACGTACAGCTCGTGATCGCAGATTTCGATCACCGGGCGCACCATAACAATGATCGTAAATCGCAACTGTTTGCTTTAAAGCAACTCGACGCAACATTCGGCCGAATTTGGACCGCAATCCGGAAGAGTCCGCTGGCCGAGGAAACGGCGCTGATCATTGTCTCCGATCACGGCATAAATTCGGATGAACGCGTGTATAGCCAGGGCTACAATCTCGTCAAATTGCTCGGTAGTGAAGCTGGTGGCGGGCATCACGCAATAACCAAGCGACGCTTGCTGGCCGATTACTCTCTTAAGGGCCTGTATCCGTTTGCGCAGACAATCACTACGGCATCTAAGGATTCTTACTATCTGAAAGGCGCAAGCGCTGATTATCCCACCGCCCTACTCGATTTTGACGGTAACGAACGTGCCTCAGTCCACTTGCGCGATTCAGATCTGAATCTGTTGCACATCCTGCTGCGGGAATTACAGCGCGGCGATCTTTCAGCTGCTCTGCGAAAGGCTTTGGAAGATCAGTTTTTTGCTACGCTGGAACGTAGACGCGCGGGCTGGCAACAGGATGTCGATCAGCTCAATCAGGAGCTGAGTGCATTGCACCGCGCCAGCGAACGTCAACGCGAACTCTGCGCGGCGCAGCCCAAAAAATTTACGAAGGAACAAACCGAGGCGGGACTTGACGACGAAGCCAAACGAGTATGTGCACAGCACGCCCGCTGGCTTGGCCAGCAACGCAACTTTGGTGAATACGTTGGCCTCATGACCAACCTGCTGGGCCTTAAGCGGTCCGGTTTCAACGCGGCGAAGTTGAAGATCAAAGATGTAATTGCCACTCGTGTAATGGGGCGGCGGAACAGTATTTATCAGCTGCAGAATTACGTTGCCGGTGTTAGTCCGGCCGGGTTGGCTACCGATGCAAATGGAAACCTTGATCTAAAAAAGAGTTTTGTTCACGTCGATTATTTCTCATTGCTGCACAACTTGTCGGTGCGCAATAACGTGCAAGCCCAAGTAGGTAGCCGGCCAGTCGATTTTATGGCACTGCGTATTTCCTCCGATCGCCTCAAGCCTTTGGTGCAGGAACCGGGTCTCGCTCCCGACGCGGTCTGGATTTATGGAGGCAAGGACAGTCAGGCCTTAATCCTGGCGCGCCAGGATCCAATTGGACGGTTAAGTTTTCGTTATCTGCCTATCAGGAACCTGAGGCAGGACCAGGATGGCCAACTGAGTTTTGAACCGACGTCGTGGCGTTCAGGTTTGCCGCTAAAGATTTTCGAGGACGAACAATTGGGAGTAGCCCATGATGGGCGGGAATCATGGCTTAGCCAGTGGCATACCGATCTCGAGTGGCTGCATGCGCTGCATAAGACCATCTACTCCAACGGCCTGATCGGATTGCACGAGGAGTTGGCATTTCATCCCGCTGGGCGTTTGTTGGAGAGAGAACCTGCGGGCGGTGATGAGGACCTGATGCGCCGTCTGGTTCGCAGGCAACGCGAGAATATAGAAGCGGACCTGCAAATCGTCGCAAACAACCACTGGAACTTCGACGTGCGTGGCTTCAATCCAGGAGGCAACCACGGCTCATTCTTCCGTGTTTCGACGCATTCGATCTTCATGCTGGCGGGCGGACGTAAAACCAGTATTCCGCAAGCAATGGTCGTTGAAGAGCCTTACGATAGCCTGAGCTTTGTCCCTACAGTGCTGGCCTTGACCGGAAATTTACGCGATGATAGCAACCCGATTCCAGTTCTATGGGAGAAAGGTTTCCGGCGCTTTCCAGGACGTGTGGTCCGGGAGGTTTTGGCCAATCCGGAAATCCCGAAAATCGCCATAACCGGAGCGACAGAATCTCCTTGACGACTTCTGAAAATCAGCCCGCCGAAGACTGGCAAGAAGAACTCGAGGCGCTTGCCGACAACGAGCCCGCAACTTCCAGCAACTCACGCCGCTCATTTTTCTGGCTGCAAACAATCGCTTTTCTGCTTGGCTTAGGCTTGCTGATCTTCGTCATCCGCAAGGTGGGACTGCAGCCACTTTTCGATGCTCTCATCAAAATCGGCTTTGGCTTCTTTTTCGTGCTGGCGATCAGCGGTACGCGCCACGTCCTGCGGACTATCGCCATGCGCGCCGCGGTTCCGGCGGAGCACCGGCGATTCGGCTTCTTCCAGGCGTTTGCGGCGCGCCTTGGGGGCGAAGCAATAAGTTTTCTTACGTTTACCGGACCATTGCTTGGCGAGGCCACAAAAGTGGCGTTGCTGCGCCGCCGCGTGCCGCTTACTTACGGTGTTCCCGCGCTCGTCGTCGACAACCTCATCTACAACATGTCAGTGGTGTTTTTTATTCTCAGCGGCGCCTGCGTGATGCTCTTCACGTATCAGTTACCGCCGCTCGTAAATGACACCTTGATCGTAATAGCCGTGATTGCGGCGCTTGGTATTCTGGCCGCGGGGCTCGCTGCGCGCAGGCGGATCATGCTGCTAACGTGGATCATCGATCAGATGGCGCGCCTTCGCTTGAGCCCGAAAGTCATTCTTAAGCGACGACAACACATCTATCACATCGAGTCGAAGGTCTACGATTTTTACAAGCATCATCCGGGTGTGTTTTTCGGAATGGTTGCCTGCAACCTGTTGGCCCATGCCTCAAGCGTCATGGAAGTTTATGTGACTCTGCGTATGCTGGGGTTCGCGCCGCACCTGGCGCAGGCCTACATCATCGAGTCTCTCACCAAGGTCATCAATTTCG
Source organism: Pyrinomonadaceae bacterium (assembly GCA_051002775.1). Taxonomy (GTDB): domain Bacteria; phylum Acidobacteriota; class Blastocatellia; order Pyrinomonadales; family Pyrinomonadaceae; genus PSRF01. The sequence goes on from JBPCLZ010000013.1 coordinate 8,808, forward strand.
TTTTTGCGTTCGTGCCGGGAACAATTGGAGTTTATGAGGGCGGCACGGAAGTCATTTTACAAGCGCTGGGGTTCGTCGCGGCCACTGGCGTTGCGCTCGCGCTGGTGCGCAAGGCCGGTACAATATTTTGGACGTCCATCGGCCTGCTTATCCTAACGTGGCGAACATTGCCCAACGCCTGGGGCCGCCTTTTGGATCGAAGCCCACATTTGAGAAGACTTATGGATAGCCTTGTACTTTCAAATATTGCACATCGCCCAGCGCGCACCGCCGTCAGCATTTTGGGGACGGCTGTCGGTGTACTGCTGATCGTTTTCACTGTCGGTCTGGCCCACGGCGTTTTGCGGGAACGAGGCCGCCGCGAATCTAACATCGGCGCTGAGATAATGGTGCGAGCGGCGGGTTCCATTAGCTTTGGTGGCGGCTCACCTTTCGTGATGCCGGTGACGCGGGCGGATGAAATCGCCGAAATTGAAGGCGTGCGGGCCGCCACTCCGATCGGCCAAACGCTTGACCGCAGCGATACGGGTTTCGGCACGCGCTTGATCGATGGCATTGACTTTGACGGCTACGCAAAGTTGACGGGGCTCTCGATAAGAGAAGGCACTAAACTTACTGGAGGCGATCAGGCCATTATCGATCCGGTCTGGCAGCAACAGCGTCAAGCTGCGGTTGGTTCTACAGTTCAACTCTTTGAGCGCCCGTTTACAATTGTCGGTGTCTACGAGCCACCGGGCGGTGGCCGCGTTAAGATCCCGTTGAGCACGATGCAGGATCAGGAGGGCAGTGAGGGGCGAGCTTCTGCGATTCTGGTGGCATGCACTGATCCAGCTAGACAGGACGATGTTGCCGCGCGTATCAAGGAGCGATTTCCCGATGATCAAATTATTTTCACCCGCGATCTGCCGGAAATTTATGCCTCAGGCGTGCCCGCTCTCAACGTTTTCATAAAAGTGGTGGTCGGAGTCGCCGCAGCGATCAGCCTGCTGGTAGTTCTGCTCGCAATGTACACGACTGTAACTGAGCGTACTCGCCAGATAGGGATCCTCAAGTCCCTGGGAATGTCCAAGGGCGCGATCGCCTGGGTAATAGAACAGGAAGCGATCATCGTCAGTCTGCTGGGAGTCTCGGTCGGCGTGCTACTAACGCTTATAGCGCGCTTTGCCGTTATGCGAGTGACTAGTCTGACAGTGGAAGTTGAGCCTCGTTGGGTTGCAGTTGCATTCGCGGTAGGGTTGGTCGGTGGAACAATTGGCGCGCTCTATCCCGCTCTGCGGGCCGCGCGCCAGGACCCGGTGGACGCGTTGAGTTACGAATAGTGGGAAAAACGTTAGCAGTGAAGTACGTAGTATGCATGGCTTGTGCTCGGTTTTTTTCCCTCTCTCTTTGGGGAGGGGCCGGGGTGGGGTTTAGGCGCGCGTAAGCGCTATCCCTGTGCAAGCCGGACATAGTTTACGTTTTAGACCGGGGACATCGTTTACACTTTTGAGCACTTACCATGCCAGCCTTTAGCTGGGGTAATGCTTTTGTTTCTTTCATCGAGTACACCGAGTAGATGA
>JBPCLZ010000014.1:0-5519 GCA_051002775.1 Pyrinomonadaceae bacterium
CAGCGTATGTCGTACGCATTCCTAAACGCTGTAACGCAACGATTGCGGATGCAGTTTGCCCGCCCGCTCCTTGTTTGTGTTCAATTAGCCGCGCCTTCGTATCGGAGTGAGGAAACTCGGGTACCACGAGGAGATGGTCCACCGCATTGACGCCAAACCCAGCGGCATCAAATTGTTTTCCGGATGGAAGTGTGAATGGAAATCGCACTAATGCCTGTTCCGCAATCTGAAAAGAATCGAAGACACTTTATGAGGTTTTGCGAGAGAGGTGACAATGATCTTGCCGCATACCGAAGCGATGAAATAGAAAACGGTACGCAAAGGTAAAACATCCCCTTTGCGCACCGGTTTTTTTAAAAGTCATCAGAAAATGAACTTCAGCGCGAATTGCATCAAGCGTGGGTCTCCTGCGAGGGTTGTGATTCTGCCAAAAGCAGAACTGTTAACATTCCGTTCCGGAAGCCCGAACTGAGGGGTATTGAACATATTGAACATCTCCCAGCGAAGTTCTAAGTTGCGACCCTCGCCGAAGTATTCGAACGTCCGGGCCAACGCGAAGTCAAAGTTGGTGATACTAGGGCCGCGCAGAGTGTTGCGACCGCAGGTGCCCAGTCGAGGTTGCACCGTATTCGTGGTGGGATTTAGCGCGGTAGGGGTGGCATAGGCCGTTGTGTCAAACCACCGGTCTATAGTGCGGTCACTCTTAGACAAAGTACCGTCCCGGAGGCAATCGGCGAAGGCACTAGTAAAGTCTGAACCACCTCGAGGACCGCCGAGGGTTGTGCTGTTGTTACCGGCGCGGACGGTGAAGGGTCGGCCAGTCCGAAAACCACCGGTGCCGCTGATGCGCCACCCACCTAAAATGTGTGAGAGCGCACCTTGATTAAGATGACTACGACCTCGTCCTAAAGGCAGTTCATAGATGTAGCTGCCTGCTAAGTGATGCCGTATGTCGAAGTCGCTCGGGCCACGTCGCTCGCGTCGGTTATATGAGTTCTGTGTAAAACTGCCTGTGCCCCCGGCGGCGAGGTGCTCCTGCGACTCATCAATGGATTTCGCGTACGTGTAGGCGCCACGGAAGGACAGTCCTCGACTGAACCGCTTCTCGAGCGTCAATTCTCCTCCGTGATAATTCGAGTTGCCGCCATTTTCGCGAAACTCGATGGGGCCCAGACTTGGATAAGGTAAAACAGGTTGCAGTTTGCCGTTGATGACAGCATTCATAATGGTGCCATTGGCATTGAAGAAAGGCTGGTTCAAATTGCGGAGCGTAGAGAGATGCGTGCCTTTCGTGCCAACGTAGTCGAGGGTCGCCACCATATTACCGGGCAGCAGACGCTGAATCCCGATGTTCCACTGATCTATGCTGGAATCAACCGATTCCGGATTGATTGCTCGTAGGCGAATCTGGGTGACATCGACGGCGCTCGGATTGAGAGAGAGGTTGAAACCGGTCTGGAGCCGAATATTGTTGGCCGTCGAATTGTTGTCGGCGGCAGTCGCCTCATTGTTGACTAAATACGGAAGATTCAGGGCCAACTGGTCTTCGCTGCCCGCGCGCTCAAACAACATATAGAATCGGCCATATCCTGCCCGCACGACGGTCTCAGGCGTCATTTGGTAGACCAATCCTAAACGCGGTGCGAAGTTATTTTTATCGGGCTTGACTAGACTTCTCCCGAATGCCGAATTAGCGGGCGTAAACTTCAGACCGGTCTTCGGATCCAGGTTCGTCAGGCGATCCGCCCCTTCATAGGGCCAGGTGGCGTAATCGTAGCGGAGTCCGAGATTCATGGTGAGCTTCGGAGTCACCTTCCAATCATCCTGGAAAAAACCCGAGAACATCTTAAAGCGTGCATCCACCACGGTCAGATTAGTTAGTCGGGCTATAGAAGGGTACCCGAGCAGGAAGTCAGCCAGCCCGACGCCAGTGCGATTTCCGTCAAAGTTTAAGGTACCTCGCAAACCGGGAACGTCCAGGTAGATATTTCGCATTGGACCCCGAACATCAACCCCCAGCTTCATTTGATGAGCACCCCGGGAGAAACTAAGAGCGTCGGCCCACTGGAATTGATTCGTGGCTTGGGACTTGGGTAGAAAGTCCGGTGAGCCCAGCCGATCAAATCCTGATTGACCTCCTAGTACTAAAGTGCCTCCGCGCGCTGAGATATTAATGCCCGGAATTCCACCGCTATAAGCGGGAGAATCTTGCACCCCCTTAAATCCAAACCCCGCCAGTGTGTTCAGACCAAAAGGATCTTGCGTTGCAATTGAGTTGTTGCGTCCCCAGCCAAAACGAAATTCGTTGACCAAGCGCGCGTTAATCGTCCGGGTCCAGCCGATAGCGGCGGACTGGCCTTTCATAAACAGCCGGCCGTTGGCTGATGAGCCGGTCCCATCAATGATTCCGCCAAAGATACCTGGGACATAGCGAAAGCGGTTGGAATACGTGTAACGGATGAAGATGTTATTAGTTGAATTCGCCTGGACATCCACGCGTCCTGTGTAGCTATCAGTATCATCAGTGATCCCCGGGGCACGGAGGAAGTTACTCACGTTGAGCGGGCCAGAGCCTGGGACAATATTGGGCCCGGGCAAAAGGCCGAGCACCTTTTGGGCCAATGGGTCGAGACACCTGGCAGGAATCTGATTATTCGGAAATGGTTGGTTCAAGCCGAGGCAATCTCCTACTCGATCGACAATGGGCGCGTAGCAGAATGCTGCCCCACCAGGACACGTAGTCGCACCTTTAACTCGGTTAGCTGCCGCCGCCGCTAGGGAAAAATCACCGCGAATCTCGTTTGCCAGCGGAACATTGCCCAAGCGCGTCACGCCTTTACGAATACGTGTTCCTTCGTAGTTAAAGAAGAAGAATGCTTTGTTCTTGCCACTATAAGTTGACGGGCCGCCTTCGCCAAAGCGCGGTAACGTCAGTGGGCCGCCGAGGTTGCCCCCAAACTGATTCTGAACGTGAGGAGGCTTCGCGGCTCCGGCCCGGTTTTGAAAGAAATTGTTGGCGTCGAAGATGCGATTGCGAAGGAAGTCATAGAGCGTGCCGTGAAACTCATTGCCGCCGCCCTTCGTGGTAACGCTGATGAGCGCACCGGGACTGCGACCATTTTCCGCCGAATAGGGATTGGTGCTAACCCTAAACTCCTGGATCGAATCTACCGATGGCCGCGCTACCTGCGTGGTCAGTTCCTGCACGTTCGACGAGATCGAGTTATTGTCCACGCCGTCGAGAACGAAGTTGTTCTGCAATGAGCGGACTCCGTGTACATTGGCGCCGCCGGTGCGTCCGTTCGCGGTACCGCCTCCTTGTTCGGTGTAACGATCCGCTTGAACTCCCGGAACTCCACTGAGAAGATCATCCCAGTTGCGAGAGCTCAGCGGTAGGTCCGAGATCATACGATTTTCCAGCACCCCACCGGGCGAGGCTTCTTGTGTGGTCAGCATTTGCGGCGCCGACCCCACTACGACTGACTCACTTACAGCGCCAACTTCCAGGCTTGTATCAATGCGGGCCTTCTGTCCTACCTCCAGATTAATATTCTCGAGAATTGCTTTCTTAAATCCCGGAAGCTCTATCGTTATCGTGTAGGCACCGACAGGTAAGCTGGCGAAAGTGTAGTAACCCGAGCTGTCAGTAGTTGTTGAACTTTCCGCGTCTGTCGCTTTGTTCTTTACTATTACCGACGCGTTGGGAACCACCGCACCGGCCGCGTCAGTGACCAGGCCCGTTAGGCTCGCGTTATTGACCTGTGCCGACACCTGCACGGCCATACTGATACAAAGAAGCATCAACCAGAAAATCATTCGTGGGGTCTTCATCGTTAGGTCTCCTTGTGGCGTGATAGGGTGAGTTCCGGCCTGACAAGCTATCGCTCGGCAAGCACCGGCCTCAGTAAATACTTTGCGCAGGCTAATGAGCCTACTGGCGCGTAGCACCCTTACTTAATCTGTGTGGAACTGACTAGCTGAAAGGTCTTTCTCATTGGCTCGGCTTACGCTCCGCGGTTGAGATATTCAGATGACGCAAAGCTTCGGGCCTCTACACACTGGGCAATTCAAAGATTACTTACGGAACCGGAACTTGGAAGAAAGATTGCTGGAACTTTTGGGGCCCTCTCCTGGATTTGCCGCGGATAATAGCACAGATACTCTGGGGCGGAAAAAATTTTTAACGTAGTTCTGGAATTCTTGCGCCAAACGCGCTGGCAAACGAGAATCTGCCTATTGAAACCACGCCGAAGCCTCTCCGGCGGAAACTTTTCTTGAAATGATTATTCAATTGCCGTACGTTGAGCGCCAAGTCTGATAAGTGCGAACAATAATTGGGGCCACTGTCACTCCCCTTCCTACTAATGACCACCAGCTAATTTATATGAAAACCAAGCTAAACTGTTTAAGCGTTTGTCTGCTTCTTCTGATTCCCATTTATTCGTCGCTTGCCAATCCCACGGCGGGAACGCAACCAAAATTCCAGCTTCCGAAACCGCTTGCTACCGAAACATTCGATCTCGCGGATGGCATGGAAGTAGGTCTCGAGATCCAAGCTCGCGCTCCAGGCGCGTCGTGGGCACGAGAAGGCGCCGAAGCAGCCGCGCTTTTGATTTCTGTTGACGGTGTGTACAACCAGGATTTGTTGCTTTGGGCGGGTGACGAGTTATTTTCGTATCGCGTCATGCTCGGAAATCTGACCAGAGGCAAACATAAGGTTTCTGTGGCGCTGAACCTGGCACGGTCGGCTGCCGGAGCGCAACTCGCTGAAGTGAAATTGCTGCGGGCGCTTCCCCTTGCTCCGGGCCGCCGCTCCGCCGCAACTACCGAGGACCAATTAGCTCTGGCTCATTCACCGGTGCTTTACGCGCGTGCCAATGCTATCGACCATTTCACAGACCTTCCACTCGTTATGTACTACGAAATCCTGCGGGACGAGCGCCAGGAAGGCACGGCCCGGCGGGATCTGATCGTCCGCTACACAGCCATCTTCACGAATGAAGATGGTGGCACGCAGACGATTGCGCTGATGGCGCGTTGGGGACGCGCGACCGACATCGAATGGGTTTATGAGGTTCGTCTACGCGACGGCAAAATAATTGAGGAGACGTATCAGGGGGTGAGCCACGAGACTAAAAAGTTTACGGGTCCGCGCACGGGGGGACAGCATCCCTTGCTCGCCATTGCCTCGGACAACAACAATTTTTCTGACCTGGCTTGCTCGGCCGTCCGTTTTGCGCCTTTGCCGATCCGTGCTGATCTTCAAAGCGCTACGCGCGAGAGTGTGATGGATAAGTATCCGCAAACATATCGTGCAATGACTGAAGAGTTGCAGCGCGAACATCGCATCAGTCTCACACCTATTGGTATCAACATCATTGCCGATCCGCGGGATTATTTTTATATCGAAGCATCGTCGGACCAAACGGGTGCGGCCCTGGGCTTCGACGTCAAACTAGCCGGACAAACTGAGCTGTTCGCGTCGGATATTGGTGACGCTCGTTTGCGCATAGACAGGA
>JBPCLZ010000015.1:0-27739 GCA_051002775.1 Pyrinomonadaceae bacterium
TCTAGCAAGGACTTTCAACATTTGACTTGCGCGAGAGCAAAAATCAAGCGGCGGCGGAACTACTTTGAGGTCCTACTGCGGACGCGGGATTGTTACAAGAAATGTGTATTCCCGCAAGCGCAAAAACGAACGCCCTTTGACGAACACTTCACAGAATTCGTTGCATCAGGTTTTGGATATTTTTAAACGAAGGGCCAACCCCCGTAGCTACTGGCTTCGGGCGACGAGCACCAGCCTCTCATGTTATGATTTAGGCCGATTTATTGGACAAACCGCACTTTTGCACCCGTTCGGTCTTATTCAGGAGGAAGATAATGGCTACAGAATTGAAAAGAGGGACGACCACCCTCGACCGGATTGAAGAGTTGCTCGGCGACAACGCCCGCACGCTGCTGGACCATCAGGCGACCGCGATAACCAAAGACACCGTCAATCTGCCGGGTCCGGACTTTATCGATCGCGTTTGGTCCAGCTCCGACCGTTCGCCGGCAGTTTTGCGGTCGCTGCAAACACTTTTTGATAACGGGCGCCTCGCCAAAACGGGTTATCTTTCAATCCTGCCGGTGGACCAGGGTATCGAACATTCGGCCGGCGCTTCTTTCGCTCCGAACCCCTTATATTTCGATCCTGAAAATATCGTAAAGCTGGCCATCGATGGCGGCTGCAATGCGGTTGCTTCAACCTTTGGTGTGCTGGGGGCGGTCGCGCGAAAGTATGCGCATAAGATTCCCTTCATCGTTAAGATCAATCATAACGAGTTGTTAACCCTGCCAAATAAGTTTGACCAGGTGCTGTTTGGTACGGTGAAGGAAGCTCACAACATGGGTGCGGTGGCGGTTGGCGCGACAATCTATTTCGGCTCCGATGAATCAACCAGGCAGATAACTGAAATCAGCAATGCGTTCGCGCAGGCGCATGAGCTCGGGATGGCATGCATACTCTGGTGCTACCTGCGCAACTCAAAGTTCAAAGCTTCCGAAGGCGACATGCACGCCTCAGCCGATCTCACCGGTCAGGCAAATCATCTGGGCGTAACCATCCAGGCCGACATCATCAAACAGAAGCTTCCGGAACGAAACGGCGGCTACACTGCAGTGGAAAAAGAGTTGGGCAAGTCGTATGGCAAGACAAGCAAAATCGTTTACGAAAAACTAACAACTGATAACCCGATCGATTTGGTGCGTTATCAGGTAGCTAACTGCTATATGGGCCGCTGTGGCCTGATCAATTCGGGCGGCGAATCCAAGGGAGCGAGCGATCTGTCGGAAGCAGTGCGCACAGCCGTAATCAATAAGCGCGGCGGCGGCACCGGCCTGATTTCGGGACGTAAAGCTTTTCAACGTCCGATGGCGGAAGGTATCGAGTTGCTAAATGCGATTCAGGATGTTTACCTGTCGCCAGAGATCACGGTCGCATGATGCAAAGAAGTTTTAGAGTTGGAGCTTGCTTTCAACGCACTAAAGCTTGAATTCTAAACGGTTGTCGGGGCCGACTAGGAATGTCCGCCCCTGAATTTCATAGCGATTGTAGTATTAGCCTGGCCACGGGATTTCCACCCCCACCGAGCCCTACAAAAAGGCACCTTAACCTCCAATCTTGTGAAGTACTCGGCGTCGTATATTAAGTGAGTCAAATGTCGGGAGTGCAAACCGGACAAATATCGGACGTTGAGCTGATTCACGCCATCGCAAGTGGCGATGAAGCGGCGCTAGCTCGCCTCTACGATCAATATCGCGTAATCCTCTTTGGCCTGCTGGTTCGTATATTAAGCAGCCGCGAAGAAGCGGAAGACATTTTACAGGAGGTATTCTTGCAGGTCTGGCGACGAGCTGCTGATTTTGATGAGACGCGTGGCAAGCCGTTTACCTGGCTGGTCACGCTTACTCGGAGCCGCGCCATCGATCGTCTCCGCCAGCTTGGCTCGCGCCAACGCCTAGCCGATTCCGCAGCCCAGGATCAGCCGGAAGAGGCGTCTGATGCGCTGAAGGAAACTTTTAGATCCGAACAACGGGAAATTGTGCAGGGGGCCCTCGCCGGTTTGCCTGAGGAGCAGCGGTACACCTTGCACCTTGCCTATTTTGAAGGATTAACACAATCCGAGATCGCAGCAAAACTAAATGCGCCCTTGGGAACGGTAAAAACGCGAATGCGCGCGGCTATGATTAAGTTGCGCACGGTATTGGGAAACCAATTAGAAACCTTGGGATAACGAGTCGGGATGATGACGCACGAAGAGTACAAGGAGTTGATGTCGATTGGAGCGCTGTTTGCGCTCGACTCTGCGGAGGCACGTTCCCTTGTCGCTCATCTTGAGTCATGCCCTGAGTGTCCCAGTGAAATGGATGTTTGGGAGAACACGGCTGCTTTGCTTGCATTCGATGCCAGCCCGCTCGCGCCCTCATCACAAGTCCGCGAACGAATACTTTCAGCGGTTCGCGCTGAAAAAGTGGAAGCCACGGCCAAACAAACCGCGCCGGCAGTTGTGGATAAAGATCGGAGACAGCCTCAAAGCCCGGGCCGTTCTACAGTTGTTCCTTTTGAGCGACCGCCTAAAACCGTCTGGACCACAATCAGATCCTCTTACGCAGTCGCAGCCTCAGTGGGTTTAGTGGCCCTGGCCATTTCGCTTTTCGTTATATGGCAACAGAACCGCGCCGCCAGGGCAGAACTCGCCAGAGTAACTTCAGAGAAGAGCGAGGCTCAGCAGCAACTGGCGCACGAACGCGAAGTGCTGGCCTTGATAACATCTCCAGGGACACGCATGACTGAGTTGGCGGGCACCAATGTTGCCCCTAATGCACACGCGATGATTGCTTACGACAAGAACGGTCGTGCGATGGTGATGGCGAAAGGTCTACCGGCAGCTCCGGCCGGTAAGGCTTATCAACTTTGGTTCATCCTCGGCAACAAGCCAATGCCTGGTAGGGTGTTTACTACCGACACGCAGGGAAACGGCAGCTTGCAGGATCAGATTCCGGCTGAAGCCATGAGCGGAGCTGTGTTTGCAATAACGCTCGAACCGGCAAGTGGTGTCCAGTCGCCTACGGGGGCGATATACCTAAGCAGTGGCGCCTGACGCATTCGCGAGACGGTGGCCCGCAACGACATTGTCTGTTTCAAAACCGGCACAGTGTGCTCACGGAGTTTGACACCAGTCTTCTGAATCGATATAAGACTACCCTCGGTTAGGGACAGTTTTTATGAATTTCAACATCACTCGCGATGCCAAAGTTGCAGCAACGACCAATAATGGTTGGTGGGCTGTCATGTATTGGCAGTCGCGACCCTTGGTGTTGAGTGCATTAGATTAAGTCGTAAAGCACAGAATCAACTTTGAGGCCCGCTGCCAGAATAAGACTGGCAGCGGGTTTTTCTTTTTGCGAACGATGCTGACACAAGCCAACAAAAGACCGGCGGGATTCAATTCGACGCCAGATGAAAAACGAACGCAGGCTGACTTCTCGCTGCGCACTTTCTTATCGCGCCTGCTCCTTGGCCAAAACCTTGGGCGCCAAGAAGCTGAGGTTTTTCTTGGGGCGTTGCTGGATGGTGAGGCGACAGACGCTCAAATCGGTGCGGCGTTGGTTGCGCTCGCCATCAAAGGCGAAACGGTAGATGAACTTGTCGGCATGGCCAGTGCAATGCGCTCACGCGCGGTGCGCATTCACAGCCGGCATGAGCGTTTTATTGATACCGCCGGAACCGGCTCCAGCAACGCCAAGACCTTTAACGTTTCAACCGCTGCTGCGTTTGTGATTGCCGGCGCCGGGCTACCCGTAGCAAAGCACGGCAATCGTGCCGCCAGCAGTCGCACAGGCAGTGCCGACGCTCTTACGGCGCTGGGTGTACAAGTCAGCGCATCTCCTGAAATCTCAGAGCAATGCCTTAACGAGCTGGGTATCTGTTTCATGTTTGCGCCGCTTTACCATGGAACAACGGCGCGCGTTGCCGGAGTGCGCCGCCAACTGGGCGTGCGCACGGTTTTCAACCTGCTTGGTCCTTTAACAAACCCAGCCGGTGCGCCCAGCCAAATCGTCGGCGTTTGGCATGAGTCGATGGTTCATCCTCTGGCGCAGACGCTCGCCGCTTTGGGTACTAAACGATCCTGGGTGGTTCATGGGCTGGACGGGTTGGACGAAATCACACTCGCCAGCAAGACAATTGTGGCTGAGGCGAGCAGCGGGAGCGTTGGAACGTTTGAGATTGGCCCAGAGGATTTCGGATTAAGGCTCGCATCGCTGGAAGCCGTGCGCGGCGGTGACGCGGCGGACAGCGCGCGCCTGATTCGTGACGTGCTTAGTGGCGAACGGCGCGACGCCGCGCGCGACCTGATAGTTATCAACGCGTCTGCGGCACTCTTTGTCGGCGGCGCTGCGGCCAGCCTAAACGAGGCACGTTGCCGGGCGGAACAGAGCATCGATGAAGGGAAAGCACTGGCTAAGCTGCATGAATTAATAAGGGCCACCAACCAATGAATTCGAACACAAACTTTCTGGCTCAAATCCTTGAACGCGGGCGGGTCCGGCTCGCGGAGGCACAGCTCGTTTGTCCCCTGGATGTTTTACGCAAGCGGGCGGCGGAGGTGCGAAACGGAAGTGAGCCGCACGCCCTGCGCCGCGCGCTTAAGTCTATTGGTCCAAACTTAATTGCCGAGTTCAAACGGGCGTCCCCCTCGCAGGGAATGATTCGAGAAAACATTAATCCGGCTGAGACAGCACGAGCTTACACGCGCGGTGGCGCAGCAGCCATCTCTGTGTTGACGGAAGAACACTACTTCCGAGGCTCCCTCAATGACCTCCGTGAAGTGCGCGAAGTGACCCCTCTGCCAATTCTAAGGAAAGACTTCATTGTTGATAAATACCAAATCTATGAAACAGCAGCAGCCGGAGCAGATGCCGCACTCCTGATTGTGGCCGCACTGAGCGACGCCGAACTAACGCGACTTCGCCGGCTGGCTGAAGAAGAGTTGGGTCTGGACGCACTCGTGGAAGTGCATACCGACGATGAGATGAGACGGGCCCAGCGGGCCGGCGCGACTCTCATCGGTGTCAATAATCGTAATTTGCAAACGTTCGACGTCTCCCTTGATGTGTCTGAGAGGTTGGCACGTCAAGTTTCACCCCAAACCCTTTTGGTTACTGAAAGCGGAATAAATTCGAGCGATGATTTACGTCGTTTGCGAGCCATTGGATACCGCGGCTTCTTGATTGGGGAGTCGTTAATGCGCGCCCCCGATCCGGCAAAGCGATTACACGCGCTCATTCGAGAGTCGGGTGAGCGGTTGGTGCGGATCAAAGTTTGCGGCATCACCAATCTCAAAGATGCCCTCGCAACTGTGCGAGCGGGCGCTGACATGTTGGGCTTCAACTTTTACAAACGCAGCCCGCGTTATGTCAGACCTGAGACGGCCCGCGAAATCATCGAGCAATTGCCGGACGAGGTCCTGAATGTAGGAATATTTGTTAACCAGGAAAGTCCCAAAGCAGTTGTTTCGATCGCAGCAGAAAGCGGTATTACCGCGGTCCAGTTACACGGCGACGAGTCGCCCGCCTATTGTCGCGCCTTAAAAAACTATTCGGTAATCAAAGCGTTGCGAGTCGGCAAAAACTTTACACCTAAAGACCTCTCTGAATACGCGACTGACGCCATTCTCTTAGATACGTTCAGCTCCGGAGCTCGCGGTGGGACCGGAGAGCAGTTTGACTGGTCGATTGCGAACGAAGCGCGGAACTATGTTTCGAGATTGTTTCTCGCCGGAGGAATTACTCCGGAGAACGTAACCGAGGCGGTCCAGTTGGTGCGGCCTTATGCGGTGGACGTTTGTAGTTCAGTCGAGAGTTCACCCGGGCACAAAGATGAAGCACGACTATGCGAATTAATTGTCGCAGCCAAAACAGCAAATGAAGGAAGCGCAACCGCTTTCCAGCAAGGATAAACAATGTGGCAAACCCAACCTGACGCTCGTGGCCATTGGAATCAATACGGTGGACGCTATGTCCCGGAAACTTTGATGGCGCCGCTCGAGGAACTAACAACGGCTTATATAGCGGCGCGCGCGGATTCTGATTTTCAGACAGAGTTGGCCGATCTCTTGCGTAACTACTCAGGTCGACCGACACCGTTATCTCCTGCCGCTCGTTTGTCGCAAACGGCAGGTGGCGCGCGAATCTATTTGAAACGCGAAGACCTTTCGCACACCGGTTCGCACAAAATTAACAATGCCTTAGGTCAGGCCCTTCTCGCGCGGCGCATGGGCAAGCGACGCGTGATCGCCGAAACCGGCGCGGGCCAACATGGAGTCGCAGTGGCTACCGTTTGCGCGCTGTTTGATTTGCAGTGCGTGATTTATATGGGCGCCGACGATATGCGCCGGCAGGCGCTCAACGTCTTTCGCATGGAGCTGCTGGGAGCCGAGGTGCGCGCAGTTGATGGCGGTTCGCGCACCCTCAAGGATGCGGTGAACGACGCGCTGCGCGATTGGGTCACCAACGTGGGTGACACTTATTACCTCTTGGGGAGCGCCCTCGGACCTCACCCTTATCCGATGATGGTGCGCGATTTCCAAAGTGTGATCGGGCACGAGACACGAGAACAAATTCTCGAGCTGGAGAAACGACTGCCGGACGTTCTGGTTGCCTGCGTCGGTGGAGGTTCCAATTCTATTGGTCTCTTCTATCCCTTTCTAAAAGACAAATCAGTGCGGATAGTCGGCGTCGAAGCCGGCGGACGCGGCGATGAGCTGGGACAACACGCCGCTCGTTTCAATTCCCAAGTCGGTGGCCGACCCGGAGTTTTGCACGGCACGATGAGTTACATCCTGCAAGACGAGCGCGGGCAAATTGCGACAACACATTCTATCTCGGCAGGCCTGGATTATCCGGCAATTGGCCCCGAACACGCTTACCTTCATGACTCTGGACGCGCGGAGTATGTCTCAGTCTCTGACTCCGAAGCCCTCGCGGCATTTCATGTCCTTTCAAAAATGGAAGGCATCATTCCGGCGCTCGAATCGGCTCACGCGGTTGCCCACGCCCTGCGGGTAGCGGGCGAGTTGAGTTCAAAGCAAATCATGATCATTAACCTCTCCGGGCGTGGTGATAAGGATATTGGGACAATTGCTGAGTTAAACAAGCGAGCGGAGTTATGAGTCGTATTTCTGAAATGTTCGGTCGACTTCGATCGGAAGGAAAACGCGGGCTGATACCGTTTATCACAGCGGGCGATCCTGATCTGACGACCACGCGGGAGCTTCTGAATGAACTCGCGAAAACAGGCGCCAGCCTGATTGAGGTGGGCGTTCCGTTCAGCGATCCAATCGCAGACGGCCCGGTTATTCAGCGCTCGTCAATGCGCGCGCTGCGAAACCGCGTAGACGTTGCCGCTAGTTTACAAGTCATAAGCGAAGCACGCCGTGAGATGGATGTACCGGTCGTTCTGTTTAGTTATTTCAATCCCCTGCTGCAGTTTGGCGTGGAGCGGTTAGGCGAGGCCGCGCAGCGCGCGGGAGTTGACGGAGTTTTGGTGACAGATCTGGCACCGGAAGAAGCCGAAGACTTTGCCGCCGCGCTGGCAAAGTACGATCTCGATTGTGTCTTCCTGGCTGCGGCAACGTCTACCGACGAACGCCTGCGGCTGATCGCGGACCGTGCGAGCGGATTTATTTATGCGGTGTCTCGAACCGGTGTTACCGGAGAGCAAGTCGAGGTCAGCAGCGAGGCAGAAAAGCTCGTCGCGCGTCTTCGCAACGTCACCGATTTGCCGATCGCCCTCGGTTTCGGTATTTCCACTCCTGAACATGTGAACGAGGTCTGTCGCTACGCTGATGCTGCTGTGGTGGGTTCGGCCATTGTAGCCAAAATCGAAAAACTTGCCGCCACTCCCGATTTAGTGAAGCAGATTGGAAGCTTCGTGCAGACTTTATTGCCTGAAGAATTCGACAGTCCACCCTATCAAGGCGAGCAGGGAGGAAGATCATGAACCGGCGTATCCGAGCAACAGCGGTCCTTGTTTGCGCGCTTACTTTGGCGGCAGTTTTCCTGGTTCTCACTCAATCAGCGGCTGCCCAGAATGTGAGCTTTGATGACATAAAGAAATTGCCGGCACCCGCCGGGGCCCGGCGAGTCGCATACGGAAACGATCCTTCCCAATTTGGGGAGCTGCGTTTGCCACCTGGAAAAAGGCGTCATGCAGTTGTCGTGGTCATTCACGGCGGTTGCTGGTTTTCCGAGTATGATCTAACTCATCTTAATAATTTCACTGCCCGGCTTACGGGCCTCGGCGTGGCAACTTGGAGTCTGGAATATCGACGAATCGGAAATCCTGGCGGCGGCTGGCCAGGAACGTTTGTTGATGTTGCGCACGGCACAGATTATCTGCGCGTGCTGGCGCGTTCATACCCGCTGGACCCAAAGCGGGTCATCGTAATTGGTCACTCAGCGGGCGGGCAGTTGGCACTATGGTTGGCCGCTCGTCGTCGACTACCCAGGGACAGTCCTTTATATACCAACAACCCGTTGCCGTTGCGCGGAGTGGTCTCGCTTGCCGGCATGACTGATCTGCGAAAGTACCGGCCAAACTGTGGCGATGCTGTAACTAAGCTGCTTGGAGGATCACCGGAAGAAGTTCCTGATAGATATCAACAGACATCCCCGATAGACCTGTTGCCTCTGAAGATTGAACAGCGGCTGATACAGAGTGCGCTGGATAAAATTGTGCCGGTTGATTTCAGTAAAAACTACGAGGTAGCTGCAAGAAAGAAAGGTGACAGAGTTCGCCTTACCATTCTGCCGAAAGCGGGGCACTTCGATTTGATCGCCCCTCAATCTCCTGCCTGGCTGAGTATAGAGTCGGCCGTCCGCTCGTTGTTACGGGTACAAAAGCGGTGAGTCTCACGCGCCGCAACCTCATTTACTAGAACTCGCGCGTTTTGCGCAAATACATCAGTAAGAAAAATTTCGCGTGCGTAAATCCGCTGGAGTCGAGACACTCGTATATTCAACGGAACTACACAAAAACAATTGTTTTCTAAATCAGGAGGAAGAAAAAGGATGAGAAGAATGTTTTTTATGATGCTGTTTGTGTTGGCATCGGTGATGGGCGCACATAACGCTATGGCGCAGGATAATACGATGAGCCATGGTGGCGCGATGGGCCATAGCAATAACCCGATGGTTGGCGGTGCGGCAATGTATCGCACTAAAGACATCGTTGACAATGCAGTGAATTCTGCCGACCACACCACTCTAGTAGCCGCGGTGAAGGCGGCGGGCTTAGTCGATACCCTTAAAGGGAATGGTCCCTTTACAGTCTTTGCGCCGACAAATGCTGCGTTTGGAAAGCTGCCAGCCGGAACGGTTGACATGCTGTTGAAATCCGAGAACAAACCGACGTTGACCAAAGTTTTGACTTATCACGTGGTCGCCGGTCGCATGGACTCGAAAGCCATTATGAAGGCAATCAAAAAAGGGAATGGCTCGGCACAGCTTACAACCGTGAGCGGTGGCAAGTTAACCGCAGTGATGAGTGGAAATAATCTCATTCTGCGAGATGAGAATGGCGGCACCTCCATGGTGACCATCGGAAACGTGTATCAATCAAACGGCGTTATTCACGTCGTCGACACTGTTCTAATGCCCAGGTAGTTGAGGTTGGCGTGCCACGGTCTGCTAGGCCATTGCATCAAATATCAAAGGCGCGTGGAAATCCCACGCGCTTTTTTTATGGCGCCGCACCGGACAAGCCAGAACGCACCAAGGCTTTAAGCTTTACCAGGAGCGGGAACCTTCCCGATTAACCTAAATCGGCGGAAGCTGCTAAACTCGGGTTATCACTAAAACGGGGTAGAATGACGAACATTATGTCCGAGAAGAAGAAAGATCCAGTTCCAGTCGATAACATTATCTCCGATGAGACGGGCCAATTCGATTTGCGCTTCGTCCTGTGGCGACACTTCTGCGCGCAGAATAATGTTCCGGTGGAATCGTTGCCGAGCCAGCTCAAGGACGACTTGAAGGATAAGTGGGAAGAATTGAAGTCCAGCCGCCTGCGCGGACCAACGAAGAAATAAATCCCTATCCGCAGATTACGCCGATTACACAGATTCAGAAGTCATGAAGAAGTAACGAACTTGTCCGAGTCACCCTTGTGAGGACACTTGGGACGCGTCTTAATATTTCCTCGAGCAAATGTCTCTTTCGGTTTTGCTAATCTGTGGAATCTGCGTAATCTGCGGATTATCTTTCTTTCAAAACCTGCCCGCGCCAAGCTTGTAGACCCCGGTGAGAAACGGATTTGTTTTTCTCTCCTGACCAATCGTGGTTATTGGTCCATGCCCGGAATAAACTTCCACGTCATCGCCCAGCGGCAATAGTTTATCCATAATCGAATCGATCAGTTGCTCAGTCGATCCGCCGGGCAAGTCGGTCCTGCCCACTGATCCTGCAAACAACACGTCACCCACAAAAACCTTTCGTTCGTTTGGTTCGAACAAAACGACATGGCCGGGCGTGTGACCGGGACAGTGGATGATCTGAAATTCAAGCTCGCCAACTTTGTAAGTCTGCCCATCTTCCCAGTAGCCGTCAGCTTTCGGCGGTGTCTCGAAATCAAAGCCCAAAGCAGCCCACTGAGATTGCGGTACACCCAGCCAGGCTGCCTGCGTCGGCAGCGCGTCATAGATAAACTCGTCAGCTTTATGAATCATAATGTCCGCGGCCGGCTTAAGTTTCTTCAAGGCCGATACGCCGCCAATGTGATCGAGGTGCGCGTGAGTGACCGCAATCGCCTGTAGCTCAAACCCGTGTTTATCTATTGCGCGAGCAATTTCTTCAGAGTCATCCCCCGGGTCGATACACATCGCGCGTTTCGTCTTTTCGCAACCAACAACGCGCGTGTGCTGTTGGAAAGCTGTGACTGTGATCTCTTCGATGATCATGATGACTCAATTTGTGCTTCGTGCTTGGTACTTTGTTTCTTTGCTTTTTTTGCTATTATCTTCATACCAAGTCCAAAGTACCAAGTACAAAGAACTGGTTTTTTGTTATGCCCGTCAGTATCAAGTCTGCGCCACTCGCTGAAATCCTTGATTCGCTGACCACCGAGGGCGCGCCGGAACTAACCGAACACCTCGAAGCCGGCGCGTTGAAGTGTTTCGCGTGCGGGCATCGTTGCCTGATCAAAGAAGGAAAGCGCGGCATCTGCAAAGTTCGCTTCAATGAGAGCGGCCATCTGCGCGTGCCAACAAACTATGTGGCAGCGCTCGCTTGCGATCCAACCGAGAAGAAACCTTTCTTCCATGCGCTCCCGGGTTCCGACACGTTAACTTTCGGAATGCTCGGTTGCGATCTTCACTGCGCTTACTGTCAAAACTGGTTGACGTCACAGGCGCTGAGAGATGATTCCGCCGGCACGTCACCGCAAATCGTAACTCCTGAACGTATGGTTGCTATGGCCAAAGCTTACGGCGCTTCAGTGGTTGGCAGTAGTTACAATGAACCCCTGATTACCGCCGAGTGGGCCGTCGATGTTTTCAAGAAAGCTCGCCCTGAAGGGTTTCGCACCGCCTTCATTTCAAACGGCAACGCAACGCCGCAGGTGCTCGACTACCTGCGACCGTGGACTGACTGTTACAAGATCGATCTGAAGTCGATGAACGATAAGAATTATCGCCAATTGGGAGGCGTGGTCGATAACATTCTCGAGACGGTGCAGATGGTCCATGACCGCGGGTTCTGGGAAGAGATTGTGACCCTCGTCATACCAGGCTTCAACGATTCACAAGATGAGCTGAAGCGGGCGGCTGATTTCATCGCTTCAGTTTCGCCTGACATTCCCTGGCACGTGACCGCGTTTCATCAGGATTACCGCATGACTGAGAACGCTAATACGACTGCGGAACAATTGATTCGCGCTTGCGAGATCGGACACGAGGCGGGCTTGCGTTACATCTATGCCGGAAATTTGCCGGGAAGAGTGGGGCGCTGGGAAAACACTTATTGTCCAACGTGTGATGCGCTACTCGTTGAGCGTTATGGTTACTTGATTAAGAACATGCGCGTGACGCGGGAAGGAAAATGTCCGTCGTGTGCGACAAGCATTCCGGGCATTTGGTCATAAGCAGAGGTCAGAAGTCGGAGGTCAGAGGTCAGAAAAGAGAAGTCCCTGTCGATTTCTAGTTTCTGATCCAAATCGCTGGCTCTGACCTCTGACCCCTGACCTCTGACTTCTGACCTCTGACTTCTGACCTCTGACTTCTGACCTCTGACTTCTGACCTCTGACTTCTGACCTCTGACTTCTGACCTCTGACTTCTGACCTCTGACTTCTGACCTCTGACCTCTGACCTCTGACTTCGGACTTCTGACGCCCGACTTCCGCCTCTTCACAAAAGTCCTCGCTCCTTAACCTGCAAATATTTTTCCAGCAACGCCGGCGCCAGCGCTGCCGCCGTTACATCCAAAGCCAAACCACCTTGCGATTCAACTCGCCGCAGGGCCGCTTCACGCAGGTACATAATCTCTTCGGCAACTGATTGCGTAAACAGATCCTTTACCGTCACCGGCGCTTCGCTGACCACGGCGCGAAGATCTCGATCGGCAATGGTCACAATCAGCGGCAGATGGCGCGGCCGCAAAAGTTTGAGAGAAGCGAGTAGTTCCTTTGAACCTTCTTCATCAACCAGGTCCGTCAAGAGTACGACCAGCGAACGTCGCTTGCTGTTTGCGGCGATGAATTCGAAGGCACGCGAATAAGAAGGCTCTATCATCTCCGGCTCAACCGCATAAAGCGATTCGAGCACCGCGTCCATGTGGTCACGGCCGCGGCTGGGCGGCAGAAAACTCTTGATCTTGCGGCCAAAGACCAGCAATCCCGCGTTGTCGCCGGCGCGCGCGGCGGCTGACATTAAGGCCAACGCCGCATGCACAGCGGAATCGAGTTTCGTTTCCTGCTCGATGCGCGCCGTCATCAGACGCCCGCCATCGATGGCAATCAAAATTGTTTGATCGCGTTCGATCTGATACTGCCGGGTGGTTAACTTTCCTCGTCTCGCCGTTGCAGTCCACGAGATATGTCTCAGCTCATCGCCGCGAACGTAATCACGCAACGACTCAAACTCGCGACCTTCACCGCGCCATGAAGTCTTTCGATGGGTTGCGACTAAAGAACGAGCACCGAGGGCTTTTAGTTCAGCTTCGCGAGCGCGCCGCATGTTTGGATAGACTTTTACAGTGGTCGGCTCGCCAACCAAGGTTTGGCACCAGACGAGATTGAGCCGCGACAAAAAGCGCACTGCGATTTGTCCAAAATGAAAGTCGCCGCGCCGCAGAGGTGTGAGCCCATACACCAGGGCAGCCGAGGTGCGTGCCTCGATGCGAATCTTAGCTTCGCGCAAACCCGACAATTTCATCTGCGGCGGATATTCGTCTTTGATGACCAGCGCGATCGCGCGCGCCTGCCCGTTACGAATATTTACATCGACCTGCGTCTCAGCACCGACAGCAAACCGTCCACTGAATTCACGCGTGATGCGAACGTCTCGGGGAAGTTGACTACGTCGCGCGTCAACGATGGCGAGAATTATCAGCGTTACGTCGTATGCAAGCGCCGCCCAACGCAACCACGGTCGTCCCCATGAAAAGGAAAGCACAACCAGGCCTGCCGCGATCAGTAGGTAGAACAGTTTGCTAAAAACAAAACGCATTCGATAGTGGGTCAAAGGCTAGAACAAAAGAGCGGGGGCAAGCCCGCCTTCCTGACCTGAGAGCTTAACCTGTTGACCGTCGCGCGAAGGTTGGACGGCTTTCGATGTATGTGCAATAAGCGATGTGGAGAATCTCTAAGGTCAGGAAGGTGGGCTTGCCCCCGCTCTTCCTTCTTGTCATCGCGGAACCTCTGCCGATTTCAAGATATCCGTGATCACAGCATCGGGAGTCGCGCCGTCGAGTTCTGCTTCAGCGCGCAAGGTTAGACGATGCCGCAGCACGGGACGCGCAACGTCGCGCACGTCGTCCGGCGTAGCAAAGTCGCGACCGTGAATTGCTGCCAGCGCTTTCGAACACAATAACAAAGCTACCGAGGCACGCGGGCTGGCGCCGTAGTGAATGAATGGATGCGCTCGCGTTCGCCGCACAAGATCGACGACGTAATGTTGTACGCCGGGTTCCATGCGCGCGCTTGCCACTTCATGCCGGCAACGCGCGATCGCATCTGCATCGCTGAGCGGCTGGATGTCCACATCAGCGAGCCGGCGCGAATTAAAACCCGCATCCCAGTTTGCTACCACCTGCCGCTCCTGCTCCTCCTCTGGATAGTCAAGCAGGATTTTCAACATGAAACGATCGAGCTGCGCTTCGGGCAATGGATAGGTGCCCTCGTACTCAATCGGGTTCTCGGTAGCGAGCACTGTAAAGATCGGCGACAGGCGGTGCAGTTCTCCGTCAATGGTTACCTGCCGCTCTTCCATCGCTTCGAGCAGCGCGGCCTGGGTCTTGGGCGGAGTGCGATTGATCTCGTCGGCGAGCAGGATGTCGGTAAAAATCGGGCCCGGGCGCAGGTTAAAAGCTGAGGTCGCAACATTGAAAACATTTGTGCCGGTGATGTCAGACGGCATCAAGTCGGGGGTGAACTGAATGCGTCCAAAATCTGCGTTCACTATTCGCGAAAGAGTCTTGACCGTTAAGGTCTTGGCCGTGCCAGGCACGCCTTCGATTAAGGCGTGGCCTTCCGCCAGCAACGCTACCAGGATCTGTTCAATCGGTTCGTCCTGGCCCACGATAATCTTGCCCAGCTCGCGCCGGATGTGTTCGATAGTTGAGGAGACGTAATCAATCATTTTTTGAATTTGAATTTTGAAATTTGAAATCTGGTATTTGAAATTTTCACTTTGGTCTTGGGTCTTTGGTCTTTGGAACCTCCATAACCCTCAAAACCGCCAGCTCGATAACAACATACAAAATTCATTTGCAAAGACCAATGACCTAAGTCCAAAGACTGTTTTTCCGATCAAATATTCTGCGCGCTTTGTTTCACCTCGCGCGAACGCATGCGCAGGCCCAACGTGCTTTCAATCTCGCGCAGCCGCTTCACCAGTTGAATTGTTTGTCGTTCGCTGATGGGACCGCCGTTAATTGCTTCTTCAGATTGGCGCATCAATGTTTCCAGGCTGTGTGCTTCCAGCGAAGAGCGCGACGCGACGCGGGCCGCAATCTCAGCGCGTGAAGTGTTGTAGTCAACTCCCGCATAGCGCGCCAACACCCTGCGCGTACGGCCGTAGATATTTTCGATTGCCAGGTCGAACGCCTTCGCTCGTTCCTGCAATTCAGCCATTGAGGCGACAAATTCGAGACTCGAGCGCCGATCGACGCGCGCCAGCGGCAAAGGCCGCGCAAACCGGCGCCCGCGTGTCCATAACATCAAAATGATTAGCAGCGTTAGCTGGCCGGCAATCGGCAATACCGGTGTGCCCGAAAAGTAGTTTACAAAAGCGTTGCGCGTGTTGCCCCGGCCGTGGTGAAACTCGTCGAAAGCGATCAGTCCATTGTTAGTTGTTACCAGATTAATCCCTAACTGCAAATTGTCATGAAGATTGATGCCGTCATTTGCCACGATGAAAGGATCGCTCAAGATGATGATGCGGCCCTGACCATGAGGATAATCGAGCAACAAGTTCTTTTCACCCACGCTTAGATGAACAACCGGCGCTGGTGGCGTAGCTTCGCCCGCTGGTTCAGATTTGGCACCAGGCGAATGCGCCGGCTCTTGTTCTTCCGTGCCATCAGACGCATTGCCATGTTCGGCGTTCTTGCTCGTGTCTGTCGTGGCGCGGAAAAACTTGATTTCTGAATAGAATTGCGAGGGCATCACCGATTCAACGTCGCGCGTCAACGGTGTTGGTTGCGCGGGCCTTGCCGCCTTAACGTCCCGGGTCATCTGTGCTTGATCGGCCGGATCAATGTCAAAACTCGGATAACTGAGGAACTCGGTGGTAATCTCCCAATCGCCGGAACGCGGCAACAGACTTTCATTAGGGCGGCGATCGATCAGCACTAAATGTCCACCCTGGTTAACCCAAAGCAACAAAGCTTTCGTTTCGTTTTCATCAATCTCAAGCGCGGGCCGGCCAATGATCACAAAGGTTTTGACCTTTTCACCGCCGGCGGCCAGCAGCTTATAAGAAGGTTCGCGCCAGCGCGTGACTTTGTGACCTGATTCGTTCAGGAAGTCGTAAAACGCGCGCGTGCCGGTGGCGCCGGCGTGGTAGGACGAACGGTTCGGCGCGATCTCTGAGTCCTGTTTCTCTTCTTCCTGAACGTAGGCAAACGAATTGATCGCGATTAAGATCCCAACCGCCAGCACAAACGTCAGGATGATTACAAGACGTTGTCGCATCTGGATCACAATCAATTAGTTGATAATGCCCGGCTATAACCGGAACGGAATGTTTCCCAGTCAGTTTCTGTGGCGCTCGCCAATCCATACCAATGCAGCTCGAAACTATCAGTCAGTTGTTTCACGTTCGGATAAAGCGACTCTATTCGGCGCACGGCGCGCAGGTAATCGCGGTTAGTCTTATGCTGTTCCAGGGTAATGATTTTTCGCTCGCCCAGCTCGAGCAACAGAGCGATGTAGGCCTTACGTATGGCAGCACGTAGGTCGCCAGTACGCGCCAGGCTTTCCGCCTCCGACAGCAGATCTCTGGCCGATTGATCCGGTTCAAGCCTTTCACCCAGAACAATTCTGGGGCCTTCTTTTGTTTTTCGTTTGACGCGACGGTTCTGATGCAGGCGCGGCAAAAACAACCTGGCCACAAAGATAATCACAGCCAGGGCAAGTAAGATCACAAACACCTGGGCAATTTGGCTGAAAATTCCGGCCGCCCCGGGCGCGATTGGTTTAGGTTTTGGTAAGATGCTCTGCACCCATTTCCAAAACTGCGCCCACAAACGCGCGATTGCGCTTTGCTGTTTTACTTTTCGCGCATACTCAGGCCGCTGCAAAATCTCGGCGAGTTTTTTACTGCGCTGCGTCTTGTTTTCCGCTCCAGTTGCTTCCGCGCCAGTTTCTTTCACTTGCTCCGCAATTGCCTGGAGTCGTTCGATCATTCCCAGGCGCAACTCGACGCGCTCCGCGCCGGAGGCGTTTTGATACTTGTCCAGCTCCTGCTGTAGCCAGAGATTGTCAACTGTCAAAGCACCCGTGCGCGACTCGATAGTTTCGTTCGCTGACAGCAGTTGGCGCACTGACAAAATGGTTTCGGCGCTGCGGGCTTCATAGGTGCTGGCGCTTTCGCTTTCGTCAAGCTGCGCCAAACTATCGAGCGCGGTGATTGCCTGAGCGAGATGTTTTTGGTATTCGCTGACTGAGGTTGCATCGACCGAAGACGCAAGCAGCACCAGAGCAGCGAGAAGCAATGGCCCTTTAAGAAAGCATTGTTTGAGATTCTCTAAGATTGAGCGGCGCATAATGGTTTTTTTGGACTGCGGCGGCTTGACGCCGCTTTTGCTTTGGCAACGCACTCGTTACTTTAGTCCCAGCATGCTTCCTCTGGAAGCAAATGCCGGCACTGGCGCCGGATAGGTCGAGATCGCAGGCGCGAATGGCGAAGTCACATTGATGTCCGGCATTGCGTCCAGGCGCTGCGACGCCATCAACTCGATATCGTAACCTTCGTGACGCACGCGCTCGTCTACGTAAAGCAGCGACAGGCCCAGCATCCATACCGGCGCCAGCAGGATGGAACTCAAAGGCGTGAGCACGCTGTAAACAATCGCGTACCACATGGGCCAGTCGCTGCCACTCCAGAGATCGATTCCATTTAGATAACCATAAAAGCCAAGCGGAATCACCAGAATCATCAATGCGGAGTAGGTGGCGAAAGTGATGAAGAGTGTCATCGCCATTATGCGGCGAACGTTTCCGCGCGCAAGTGAGAAACTGCGGCTCATTGAGTCAAAGACGCGCCTGCCTTCAACCAGCATCACTTGAGGTACATATGCTATACGTCCGGCCATGAAGAAAAACAGCCACAAAGCAAGCGCTGATGCTGCCAGGAACCCAATAACGCCTGCGATCGCGCTTAGCCACACGGGCGCCCAACGGCCCAGCAAAATCGCGCCTAGTGAAACAAAGACGACTACGAAGTACCAACCAAAGAAGGCCACGCCAAACGAAAGCCCAAGCCAAATGATCATGAGAAGACTGGCGCCGAGCAGTGACCAGAAGCGCGATCGCACCGCCGCGTAAGTCGTGCGCGCGAGCACCAGTTCGTTTGACAGCAGATGCATTACGAGGTTGCGAGAAGCGCCGCCCATTACCAACAGGCTGAAAACGTGTCCGCCAGTGATCAGCACGAACGCGGCAAAGGATAGAAAAATGTAAACTGCGAAAGCGAGATCGCTTGGAGTTGAAAAAAAACCACGCCACGCAATGGTCCATAAGACTGAGCCAAAAGCAGAAATGAAAACGGGCGGCGCGGCGATGCGTATCAGTACCAGCAGATGGCGGCGATAAAGGCGAACGGCGCGATCAATCAGGTCGCCCGCGCCCAGCGGAACAAGAGGAAGGTCGTTGGTGTTGGCTGTGACCATACGAGTCGAAAGGCTGAAGGCGAAAAATCTTATCACGCTGTGTCCGATAAGCTTTAGCTTGTCGAAACGCCATTCCGTTTCTGAGTCGTATGCATCAGGCGGCAATTGAGCGGGATCGACATGCGTGGTTTTTGGGAACCAGGCGGGGTCGAATGCAAAGAGAAAGTGTGTCTCGTCTTTTAACCACGTCCTCAGCCACCATAGGTAACCCGTCGGAAAGTAACTTTCGCGGATCAAACCATATTCCGAAGCCAGCGGCTGAAGCTTTCCCAGCGAAACATAATTCCTCACTATCCATGGTGAAAGCGTGAGTGTGGCTGCAAAGCAGAAAACCGGCCAGACTGACCGCGCCAATGCGCCCCTGCAAACCACCAAAAAGCTTTTTCCAAAGCGTATTGGTCAGCGTAGTCTTCGTGTTTCATTACTAAAAGATTTCATCGGGCGAGGCACTGAAGCGAGCAGAAAAAGAGTAGCGCTTAAGGTACTCGAACCCGTAACTCTGGCAGCTTAACATGCACTGATACCCGGGACTCGTTGAAACAGGCGGACGGCCGCAATCAGTTTCAAAACATTTGACTTCTGAGAGAAATTCAACTATTTTGCGCGGGAACTTTTCAGTTTGTAGCCAGGCTTTAGGGGCCACACCGTTTGCAGGGTTTCAGAAGCGTAGAACAAATCGGGTTATCCCTTCAATTAGAGTTCAATTGTTGCAGAAGCTGGAGCTCCTCCTTCAGCACATCTGTCTGAAGCCGTTCCGGGTATCGCAAAGTCGTCGAACCCTACGCCTTTACCGCAAAAATTGCTGCCGCAAAAGCAAATTTTAGTATCAGATCGTTTGACGTATACCTGGTGACTCTTTCCTGCTACGTCTTCAGGTGGAGGTCCCGGCAAACCCAGGGAGTGGAGTTACCTGCCAGTTCGAATTCAATTTTTGTCCAACACCTTAAGGAGCTTGAAATGAAGGTGCCTAGCAGTAGTCCTCGCAACGTCGTCTATTTGAGTTTGGCCGTTTCGGTCATTTGCATCCTGTTGGCTTTTACTACCGGCCCAAAGGCCTCAGCGCAAAAAGCGGAGAGAGATCAGCTGCTGGGTACTGAGCCGCAGGAACCGCAATCACGCTCCGGCAGGGACGAACAAGTGACACAAGTCCTGGAGGGTGACTCCGCGGAGATAAAAGCGGCGACGAATAGTGCCGGACAGCTGGCCGTATTGGTCGAGCTGAGCGACGCTCCCGCAGCCACGGTCTACGCAGACAAAATAGAGGGCTCGAAGCTGCCACGCGATGTATCTGTTGCTCAAGCCACCGAGGCCGCGCAGACGCAACTGGCCAGAATAACCAGGGCCCAGGATAGACTCGCCGCCATCTTGTCGAGCAGTAGTATCAACGCCACGGAAATTTACCGCGTGCAGCGCGTCCTAAACGGCATTGCGGTGTACGTGGCCCCGGAAAAACTGGCCGCGTTGCGGCAGTTGCCCGGCGTCAAAGCTGTGCACTTGCTCGTTCTCGAATACCCTTCGCTTTCGACAAGCGTTCCCTTCATCGGCGCTCCCGAACTGTGGAATAACGCCGCGGGCGTGCGCACTAATGTGACGGGAGCCGGAATAAAAGTGGGCATTATCGATACTGGTATTGATTACCAGCACTCCAACTTCGGTGGCAGAGGTCTTCTTGCGGACTACACCGCAAACAACCGAACCAGCAACGCAGACGGATTCTTCCCCACTCAAAAAGTGGCCGGCGGTTACGATTTCGCGGGAGACGCCTACACCGGTGGTAACGCTCCTGCTCCCGACCCGGACCCGATGGATTGTAACGGCCACGGTACGCACGTAGCCGGTATCGCCGCGGGCCAGGGCGTCAATGCCGACGGCACCACCTTCACTGGCCCTTACTCTCCGAGCACCCCTTTTCTTTCGCTTCGCGTCGGCCCAGGTGTAGCCCCCAGGTCCAGCCTATACGCCATTCGCGTCTTCGGATGTACGGGCGGCACCAACTTGACCGTACCAGGAATTGAGTGGTCGATTGACCCGAATAGCGACGGCGACTTTGAAGACCGTATGGATGTCATCAACATGTCGCTTGGCTCAAATTTTGGAGTAGCTTCGAACCCGTCTGCGCTAGCAAGTGATAATGCCGTCCGAGCCGGTGTGGTTGTGGTTGCGTCTTCAGGAAATGCCGGCGACACATTTTTCATTAGTGGCGCTCCAGGCGTCTCCGGGCGCGCTATTAGCGTCGCCAATACTCTTGACCCGGGCGTTGGTGTTAACCGTTCTCGTATTAATGCGCCGCCCGCCATCACGCGGGATTTGCCTGTCAGCAATTCGCTTTACGGACCGCAATTGTTTGATGTCACGGGCGACGTGGTGCTCGGATTGGACGTCGCCGAACCGCTCGACGCGTTGCCTGCCGGAACAACCACGGACGGGTGCAGCCCCCTGAGTAACGCCGCCGCCGCCGTCGGCAAGATCGTGCTTGTTGACCGTGGCCGGTGCGCGTTCGAGCTAAAAAGCAAGAACGCACAGGACGCCGGGGCCATTGGCGTTATGATCGCCAACAACGCGGCGGGGTTACCTCCAAATTTCTCAGACGACCCGACCATTACCAGTTCGAATACAGTTCCGACAGTTGGTATTTCCCAAGCCGACGGCAACGCCATTAAGGCGCAGCTTGCCGTTCCCACTACTGTCAACGTCACTCTGCGCAGGGTGCCGGGACAGGACACCCTTTCGGCGAGTTCATCGCGCGGCCCGCGCGGCGGCGGCACGTCAGCCATCTTCGCGCTCAAGCCCGACATCGCCGCGCCGGGTACGAGCATTACCTCGGCGCAGACGGGCGTTAGTTGCCCCGGCTGCATCACGCCCACTGCCGCGCCCGGTTTTGTACCAAACAACCAAGCCCTAACCATCAGCGGCACCTCGATGGCCGCTCCACACGTTGCGGGCGCGATGGCGCTGCTTCGCGAACTTAATCCAACCTGGACGGTGGAAGAACTGAAGGCGCAGGTAATGAACGGCGCCATCCGTGACATCTTTACGGATGTCAGCGGTACTGGTACGCGGTTTGGTCCGGGTCAAGTTGGTGCGGGACGGCTCGATGTGCCTAGCGCCGCGAAAACACATGTAGTCGCCTATAACGCAGACGATGCCGGTCTGGTGAGCGTCAGCTTTGCCAATGAAGTTGTCGAGGGCGCCACCAGAATTAAGACGGTCCGAGTGGTGAACAAGGGAATCACCGACCTCGCTTATGACCTGGCCATCGACACGTTAAGCAATGCGCCCGGTGTGACCTTCTCGCTGCCGGGTGGCAACACCATCACCGCCCCTGCAGGTAAGACCGTCACCTTCCAGGTAAGAATGGATGCGGTCGAGGACCAGATGGACCACACCAGAGACCCGAGCGTTCCGGCAACCCAGACGGGGGCCAGTCCGTTCAATACCGTATTCGCCAATTTCCCACGCCATTACCTGACCGAAGAAGGTGCATACGTTACTTTCAAGATCGGTTCCGATTTAAAACTGCGTGTTCCAGTCTACTCGCCGGCCAGGCCTGCTTCCACCATGAGCGCCAGCGACACGATCCCGGCGGGCGCCACCACAATTGCCTTAACCGGAAACGACGTCTGCACGGGAGCACTCGCCGCCGGGCCAACCTGCACAGGTTCATTCCCAGTCGATGTCGTTTCACTCGTTAGTGGGTTCGAGCTACAAGTGGTTAGTCCGCGCGACACCTCCATACCGGGTGAAACGGACATTCGCAATGTCGGCGTCGGCTACGATGCAACTACCAATCGCATCCGTTTCGGCGTTGCCAGTTATGAAGAGTGGTCAACTCCGAATGACGTGGCCTACAGCATTTTCATCGATGCCGATGAGAATGGAACCTACGAGCGCGTCCTTGTCAATACCAGCCCCGGTGCGATTGCGCGACGGAACTTCGGAAACGCCAACGCCAGCGGTCAGGACATTTTCATTTCTCTCGTGTTCACGCCGCCAAGCACTGTTACCTTCAACAGCAGCTGGTTGGTTAACGCGGTCAACGCGGCGCAGTTCGATACGGTAGTGTTCAATAACAACGTAATGTTCCTGTCGGTGGATCCGGCAGCAATCGGACTGACGGCAGGTAACTCCAACTTCCGTTACAAGGTTGAAACCTGTCCCGGCTTCGCTCCACTTTGTAGCTCGCTGGAAGGGTTCTCCCCGAACGACCGCGCCGCCGGGCCCTACACCTGGGACTACCTTAACCCGGGTCTGGACTTCGGCACTCAAGTGCTGGTTCAGGACTTGAACGGAAAGGCCATGCCGGTCACGGCCAATTTAACGAACTTGACCAACAACGGCTCGCTCGGAGCCCTGCTGCTACACCATCACAACACGCGCGGCACTCGCGCCGAATCAGTGGGAGTTCAGGGACTGGCGGCGCCTTTGGCCGACCTTGGCCTGGCTCTGACGGTGGACAACGCGTCCCCGACGGCGGGCTCGACCGTTACGTTCACACTCAGTGTCACTAACAATGGTCCCGCTGCCGCTACTAACGTGAAGGTTACTTCCAATGAATTTCCCATCGGGCTGACGTACCTGTCGGACAATTCGGGCGGGTTCTTTAATCCAGCGACGAGAACGTGGGCTGCCGGCAATCTTGCCAGCGGCCAGACTGCCACCTTGAAGGTTGTGGCGGCCGTCACTTCAGGTGAATCGCCAGGGACAATTACCGCGCGCATCTCCTCATACGAGCAGGTCGATGTAAATCCCGCGAATGATCAAGCAACGGTCATCATCAATGCCGCTAACCAGGCAGACCTCCGTCTTGCTCTGGAGGCCGACACGTTGACATCGGTAAGCGGAAGTCAGGTGGCTTACACCCTGGTATTAACGAATAACGGCGAAGACACCGCCCACGACATCGTGGTCAACGGAGTATTCACTCCTTCGTCCGTCACCTTCATCAGTGCAGCGGTCACCCAAGGAGTCTTCGATCCCGCGACCGGCACCTGGCGAATTGCCTCGCTTGGCAAGGGCGTCTCGGCCAGACTCACCTACAGGGTTACCACCCCAAGTGGAGTCTGCAATCAGTTCAGCAGTAGCGCCACAGTTACTTCGGCTACTTTTGATCCTGTTCCGAGCAACAACTCGGTGACGGCCACCACGAGAATCAACGACACGCCATGCGTGGCACTTAGCGCGGCTACTTACACAGTCAATGAAGGCGCGGGTCGCATCGACATTACCGTGACTCGAACCGGCACTGCCACCGCGCCCGCTACCGTCAATTACACGACGACCGATGGCACGGCCACGCAGAAGGGAGACTACATTGTTACCCTCGGCACACTTGATTTTGCCGCCGGGGAGTTGAGCAAGACGGTTTCCATCTTTATCACTGACGATACTCTCGTTGAAGGTGACGAGACCTTCCTGTTCACACTCAGCGACCCGTCGTCAGGGACCTTGGGTGCCACTCCAAACTCAGCCGTTATCACAATCACTGACAACGACGCTGTGGTGGCGCCTAACCCGATTGACAATGTGGACTTCTTTGTCCGCCAACACTACCGCGATTTCCTTAATCGTGATCCCGATGCGGCGGGCCTTGCGTTCTGGACGGGTGTTCTCAACAACAACCTGGCCAATTGTAGCGGCCTACCTGGCACGCAACTTTCCCAGTGCAGGACCTTTGCTTACGCCAGAGTTTCCGAGGCGTTTTTCCTATCCATTGAATTCCAGGATACGGGTTTCCTTGTGTATCGCTTTTACAAGGCGTCGTTCCCTGAAACGGTGGCGCGACCGCGCGCTTTGCCGCGTTACCTGGAATTCATGCGCGACACGCAGGAGATAAGCGACGGAATTGTCGTAGGCTCCCCCGGATGGGAGGCAGCCCTGGCTGCCAACCAATTGGCGTTCGCGCAGGAATTCGTGCAGCGCGCCGAATTCACGGCTCGCTACCCAACTACACAAACACCGGCCCAGTTTGTCGATGCGCTTTACGCAACAGCCGCCATCACACCCTCAACGGCAGAGCGCCAAGCAGCGATTGACGAGTTTGGCGGGGCTCCAACCAGCGCCGACACCACGGCCCGCGCCCGGGTTCTGCGTCGGGTGGCGGATAACGCGCAATTCAAGCAGAGGGAGTTCAATCCGGCGTTCGTGTTGATGGAATACTTCGGTTACTTGCGGCGCAGTCCGGATGAAGCTCCTGACAGCAACTTCGACGGGTACGACTTCTGGTTGAACAAGCTGAACTCTTTCGCGGACTTCAGGCAGGCCCAGATGGTGGAAGCATTCATCTTGTCGGCCGAGTACCGTTCACGCTTCGGATTGAACTGAGACACGCGCGTCCGGCTTTGACTGGACCGCGAGGTACCCTCAGGTAGAAAAGCGGCGTAGCCTTACCGGGCTACGCCGCTTTACTTTTCATATGATCTTAGAAAGTCAGTATGAAGTGAGGCCAAGTGAGGCAATGCGCTTGAAAACATCAGAGCGCACTTCGGCAATCGCCGGGCAAACCTTCATGGCGGAAATATTAAATGAGTCTCACGGCGGAAGTGAGTAGTGCTCACTGTACCCGAGTGAATACAGAAAGTAGCGAGGATTTGCAGCTTCGAAAGGATTCCCGCTAAACTCGCCAATCTAGTTAAAGTCTTACTACCTGTGCCCCTGTAGCTCAACGGTTAGAGCAGCAGACTCATAATCCCCAAGAGGCTCGAACACGGAGTTACACGGAGTGACATGGAGTAGCAAAAACAGCGAAACATCATTGCTCTGCTACTCCATATCACTCCATCTATGCAGGTGGTCACTACAGTTCTCGCTACACTTTTATCTGAATGAGGTGAGCCCGATGCGATACTTCATCACCGTTGGAGATTCCGACGTTGACGAGGTTGTAGGTTTTCATTTGCTGGGACAACACCACACTGAGTTCGAGCGTCGTCACCTGATTCCGACAGCCACCGCCCGGCGCGTGCTGCGAGAGTTTTTCGACACCGGACAGCGACCGAGCAGCATCGACTGGGAGGAGGGTTTGTATTGAGAAGATGACGGCTAATTAGCGCTTGCAGCGGACTCTTGCCCGTCGGCACTGCTTGTGATAGCGTGCACCGCGTTCACGTAACAATACCTTCGCATGACGTCCACTGAGGGTCTGGTCAACGTGGGTGTCCCTACCTCGAATCAATGGAGCTTCCACATGAAAAAACTATTTGGAGTCATGTTATTAACATGCGTCGCTTTGTCTGTCTCTCTCGGTCAAACCCAAACGCCTGAGAAGCAGGATGCTAAGGGAAAGCCTGCCGGCGAAAAGGTCGGCATGGCCGGCGCCGAGCAGGCCGTGAATGGCCGGGTGAGCGCGTTCCTGGACGCCCTGCGCAAGGGCGACGAAGCGGCCCTCACCTCAATCTACGCAGACGACTACACCGTCACGACCGACACCGGCGACGTGCAGACGAAGCCGCAACGGCTCGAGTGGGTCAAGGCCAACGCGGCGCGGCTGAGCACGATTGACTTCCAGGATCTGAAGACGCGGGTCTACGGCGACACGGCGGTCGTTACCGGCCGCGCCACGAGCCCGGACTACGCGATTAACAGCCGCATCATTCAGGTATGGGTCAAGCAGGGCGACACGTGGCGGGTGGTGACAGGGCAAAACACTCCCCTCGCCACGCCGCCGACCGAAAAGAAGCCTTAGGGGCTTCTTTCAGGTAGTAGCTAATCAGCCACTCTCGTTCCGCAGAGAGCGACGCCGTAGTGGCCGCAACACGGCCTAAACCTAAATCTCGGATAAAAAGGGATGAAAAGGCTCACTTTGAATACCAAGTTACTGGTCGCTCTGTTATGTACGACAATCATGGTCATGGCTTTGGCGCTATGGCCGATTGAGATCACCAAAGCTGTTACCAACGGGCGGCCCGATGGCAATCTCCACCCGTATGTGGGCTTGGCCGATAATGGTCAGTTTGCCTGTTCTGGAACATTGCTCTGTCCTAACGTTTTCTTGACGGCAGCCCATTGCTTCAATGACGGGGACCGAGTAGAGATCACATTTGATACAAATGGCTTCTTCGCAAATCCTCGCGAGTCCTACTTTGGAACCTACTATCCCGACCCGCAATTCTGCATCGGATGCGGGCCAGGGCTGGTCGGGTTCGATTCTCATGATGTTGCCCTGGTCGTACTGGAAGGTGCGGGTGTGCCCACGAGCGTTGTAGGGACGTACGGTCAACTGCCGACAGTTGGCTTGGTAGATACGCTCCCCATGGGAACGGAAGTGAGTCTTGTTGGCTACGGCGTTCAGAACTTCGTGAGAGGTGGTGGTCCTCCACAGGCAGGTGACTTCTTCACCCGCTTCTTCGCTCCCAGCCAACTGGTCCAGAGTAATAACAGAATCAGTGACACGTTCATCAAGTTGACAGCGAATCCGGCTAAGGGCAGAGGCGGTGTATGTTTTGGTGATTCGGGTGGGCCAGACCTCCTCGGTGACAGTAATATCATTCTGGCGGTTAACTCGTTCGTTAACAACAGCAACTGCGCGGGCGTGACATATTCTTACCGGGTAGACACACCTGAGGCGCTAAGCTTCATCAATCCGTTTCTTTCCTACTGCCCTTAATGAAATATGATGGGGGAAAGCCTGGTCTAAATGCTGTTTTTTGGTTCTTCCGACCGCGGAGCTGCAACTTTACCTCGACCTTAGCTTCACAGGAGCTCTTGCAACCGCTCTTTCATGACGGCTTCCTTCGGACTCTTCGCCCCGCCGCTGAGCCAAGTCTCAAGCCTCTGCACTGTGAGCGTATGCGTCACCGACGAGCGGATCTCAACCTCGAGTTTGCCCATCACTCCAGGATCGCAGTCATGCTGCCTGAACGCCCGCAAGGCTAACGCCGCAGCTTCATAAAGACTCTCAGCCTCAAGTCCAACTGTGTGCCTGATTCCTGAAGTGTCGAGGTAAGAAACTACGCAGGATGCCATGCGCCGGATGGTAGCAATTTTCGCTAATTTTCGGCAATAGGACGTTGTCTCACCCGCGACACGGGTCTCAAATTCCTATGCTATCGGGGCATTCCAGATGTAAAAGATTACAGGGGAGCGCGCCACTGAAGGCCATCGTTGGGCATCATGAGATGACGCTTCACACGCATGAACTATACGATCACCCCTGAACCT
>JBPCLZ010000016.1:0-55566 GCA_051002775.1 Pyrinomonadaceae bacterium
GACTACGAATCAGGGGGTCGCATGTTCGAATCATGCCGGGTGCACCACTTTCCCGAAGTTTCAAGTTTAAAGTTTCAAGTTTCAGAGCGAGACGATTTACGAGGCCTCCAAAAAAGTCCCAAGTTTCAGGTTCACACCGTTCTTGAAACCCGGAACCTGAAACGTGAAAACCTTCCTACTGCGGCGGCTCCACGCGCTTGCCGGGATTCAGGAATTGCAATCCACCCTCGCGCAGTTGTTTATTCAAGTTCGCCACGTCTGTCTCAACAAACCTATTCAGTTCAGCAATCAGATCGTTGAGCTGCTTTGCCAGATCGTCGATGCGCACCATCTCATCGGCAGTGGGCGCAGCCGTATAACTGTCGAGCCCTCCAGCCAAGCCGTTAATCTGAGTGAATAGTGGGCGCGGTTCGTCGGGAAGGGCCGGGCCCGCGCCGCCGCCGGCATCTGGCGTGGCAACCAACTTCTTCTGGATTTGGTTCAACTGGTCCGCCAACTTCTGTATCGAGTCAGTAGTTTGTTTCGGAACCTCCGGAGTATCTTTCAAGGAAGTTTGCAGCGCAGTAATCTGCGCGTTCAAACTGCGCATAGTCTTGCGCGCCCCGTCGGCCGATTTTTGCAGCGCGTAGACTCGCATGATTGCTTCACTCAACTTGCCCCGATCTGCTTCCACGATTTGTATGCGCGGATCTTCCTGGACAACCACCGCTCCGCTCGCCGTCTTATCGGCTGAAACAATCTTGATCGTATAGGTTCCCGGCTGGATGCGTGGACCACGTGACTGGCCAAAAAACCCTCCGCTTCCGCCGCCGGCCGCGCCTTCGGGTGGAGGTGCCGGTGAATTGCGGCGCAAGTCCCAAACAACGCGGCTCAGGCCCGCTTCCTTTGGTCCTATCAAATCGCGCACCAACACGCCGGCGCTGTCAGTGATCGTAATCTTCACATCGTCCTTTGGCTTGTCCTTCAGGTAGTAATTGATGACTGCGCCATAAGGCGGATTGGGCGCCGTGAACCATTTATGGCCGACATTGCCTTTGCGGTTGTAAAGACGGAAGTGAGTTGCGGGCGCAACTTCGAACAGGTGAATGTCAGAAGCGAGTACACGATCAGCAGCGCGCTCGAGTGGGCTGAGATCGTCAAGCACCCATACTGAACGCCCGTGCGTGGCCAATACCAGCGCGTTGTCGCGTGAATGAATTTGAATATCGTCAACGCGCACCATTGGGAGATTTCCCTGCAAACGAGTCCAACGTGCGCCGCGATCAAACGAGACATAGGCCCCGAATTCCGTGCCCAGGAACAAGAGATTCTGGTTGCGCGGATGCTCGCGAATCACGCGTGCGGTGACGCCGGCGGGTAGGTTGGACTTAATGGATTTCCACGACTCACCATAATCATTCGTTACAAAAACGTAGGTGCTGTAGTCGTTGCCACGATGTCCATCCAGAGTCAGGTACGCGGTGCCATCAGCATAGCGGGAAGGAACAACGCGGCTGACGTAAGTGTTT
The DNA here is from genome assembly GCA_051002775.1 of Pyrinomonadaceae bacterium. Taxonomy (GTDB): domain Bacteria; phylum Acidobacteriota; class Blastocatellia; order Pyrinomonadales; family Pyrinomonadaceae; genus PSRF01. Next base: position 1,509 of record JBPCLZ010000016.1, read on the forward strand.
TTAGGGACGCCAGGAACATTCGCGGTTATATTTTTCCAGGTTCGATTCCCATCGCGCGAGACTTGCAGATTGCCGTCGTCAGTGCCGGCGTAGAGCAAACCTTCTTTGATCGGCGATTCTGCAAGAGTCACAATTTGTCCAAATGTTTCGACACCATCATGCCGCGAAAGCATGTTCTTGTCGGGCAGCACTCCCATGATCGGCAGCTTCTCGCGATCCTGGTTTTTTGTCAGATCGTCGCTCCACGTCCAGGTGGTGCCGCGATCGTTGGATCTGAAAACGCGATTGCCGGCGAAATAGATGGTGCGGTTGTTGTACGGCGAAATGACGATGGGGGAATTCCAGTCGAAGCGATAACGCTTTTCGCCCGGTCGCGCTTCCGGCTTAATTGATTTGCGCTCGCCTGTCTTTAATTCCAGACGGGAAACGAAACCATTTTGTGATTCGACATAGACAACGGTGGGATCGGTTGGGTCAACAACTGAATAGAAACCATCGCCGCCGCCGATGCGGTACCAGTCATCGTTGGTGATGCCGTCCAGATTCAAGGTGCCACTTGGCCCTGACCAACTACCGTTGTCCTGAAGTCCGCCATAAACCCAAAACGGTTTTTGATTGTCCAGCGAGATTTCGTAAAACTGGCCCAGCGGAATCGTGTTGATAAAGTCCCAGGTCCGGCCGCGATCGTAGGAAACGTGCATACCGCCGTCGGATCCTGCGAGCACGTGATTTGAGTTCGCCGGGTTGATCCAGAGCGCGTGGAAGTCGCCATGAATGCGTTGCACCACGTTTGAAACCCACGTCTTGCCCCCGTCGTCCGAGTTGTACATGTTGGCCGCGAGCTGCCAGACGCGCTGATCGTTGTTGGGATCGATGCGAACCTTACTGTAGTACATGGGACGTGAATTGAGGTCGCTGAGTTTGCGCCAGTTGTCGCCGCGATCATCTGAACGAAACACGCCGCCTTTGGCGTTTTCAACAATCGCATAAACAACATTCGGATTACCGCGAAAGATATCCAGTCCAATGCGGCCCGTTGTGCCCTCGGGCAATCCTTTGGTCAGCTTGGTCCAGTTAGCGCCACCGTCAACGGTACGATAGATCGCGCTGCCCGGTCCGCCGCCATTGAATCCGTAGGGCGCGCGCCGCCGTTGGTAAGCAGCAGCGTACAGCGTCATCGGACTTTGCGGATCCATGGCCAGATCAATAACGCCGGTGTCTTCGTTGATAAACAAAACATTCGTCCACGTCTTACCGCCGTCCGTAGTTTTGAAGACCCCACGTTCTTTGTTTGGTCCCCACAGGTGGCCCACCGCGGCGACATACACGGTGTTTGGATCGCGTGAATCAATCAGGACGCGACCAATGTGTTTGGTGTCTCGCAGCCCCATGTTCGTCCAGGTCCTGCCACCGTCGAATGAACGATAGACGCCGTCGCCCCAGGATGAGCTTTGCCGGTTATTTGGCTCGCCCGTGCCAACCCAAATGATGTTTGGATCGGAAGGAGCAATCGCGATGTCGCCGATCGAAGTGTTTGGCTGGGTGTCGAAGATTGGCTCGAACGTCGTGCCGTTATTAACTGTTTTCCAGACGCCCCCCGTTGCGGCGCCCACGTAATAGACACTCGGATTGCTTTCGACAACCGCGACGTCGTCGATGCGCCCGCCCATGATTGCCGGACCAATTGAGCGAAACTGCAGGTTCTTGAGAAACGTCTCGTCGAGTTTGTTTTCGCTCTTGTTCTGCGCCGGCGCGGACGAAGCCGACATCATGATGAACAAAGCGAGCGCGATTAGCAGGGCTGTGGTGGTGCGAGTTCGAATGGTGGTCATCAGGAATCCTTTTGCAGCGTGCCGCCAGACACGTCGGTGGTTTAAGATTGAGACAGCTTTAGAGAATGCAAACTGCCTTGTGTATTGCTGTTAGTTCTTGCCAGGTTGGGAAGCGACAAAATAACACAGGAAGGCTCGGGGCTGAAACTGTTTTCTGGTACGGAGATCGAATCGATGGGTAAACCACGCGTCTTGATTATTTGCACCGGCAACGCCGCGCGCAGCCAGATGGCGGAAGGATTAATGCGCCATGATGCAGGCGATCGTTTCGAAGTTTTCAGTGCCGGAATATATCCGAGTTACGTGCGGCCACTAGCCATCGAAGCGATGCACGAACTGGGCATCGATATTTCGCAGCAACGATCAAAGTCGGTTGACGAGTTTGCGGATCAGGATATCGACTATGCCATCACCGTTTGCGATCATGCCAACGAGGTCTGTCCGGTCTTTCCTGCAAAAACAAAACGCATCCACTGGAGCATCCCGGATCCGGTGTCGGTCTGGGGCGATGATGAGGCGCAACTGGAAGCATTTCGTGTCGCCCGCGACGATATTCGCGGCCGCCTGCAAAATTTCGCGAAGGAGCATTGACCATAAAGTGGCCAGAGTGCCTGGCTACTGCTTGCCGCTTTTCTCCCTTCCCCTTTGGGGGAGGGCCGGGGTGGGGGTTTTAGGCGCGCATAAGGCCCTCTCCCCTAACTCTCTCCCAGCGGGAGAGGGGAAACAGAATTCATAAAACGGCTGGCACGAACCATTGAACAACCTTTTGGCAAAGCCCGCGAAGGAGCCTTGACATGGATTCGCGCTGGATTTATGCTCCGCGCGTAGTCGTTGGCTATTCTTATATTCCCCGTATTCCCGCCTTTATTTAGTTCGGCTTCGGCCAAAAAGTCCTAAAGTACTGAATCATAGGGTTAGCCGATTGGGTTGCGGTTTGCCGCTGAGTTTCCGATGACTCTTTCCTGAGGCTCAGCCTCAGGAAAAGGTATGAGAGTTCGCTTCCGGAAAGGCCGAGCCTTTCCGCCATGTGCGGTGGCACGCCGCAATCGGCGTCGCTCAGTTTTGAACAATTCAGTTTTTTGTGCAAAGGCTAGTCAACCGAAATGAAAGGAGCACTACGTCAATGAACCGTGTTCTGGCTCTCGTTTACGGCGTCGTCTGCTATCTAATCTTCTTTCTAACCTTTCTCTATGCCATCGCCTTCGTCGGTAACGTGTTTGTCCCAAAGACAATCGACTCCGGCGTAGAAGGCCCGCTCGTCTTGTCGTTGATTATCGACGCTCTGTTGCTCAGCGTCTTCGCCATTCAACACAGTGTGATGGCGCGGCAATGGTTCAAGCGCGCCTGGACAAAGGTGGTTCCGGAGCCGGTTGAGCGCAGCACCTATGTATTGCTAGCGAGTCTTGCTCTGATTTTGCTTTTCTGGCAGTGGCAGCCGATGAAAGCGGTGATTTGGGATGTGCGCAATCCAAATGGCCGCTTATTATTGCAGGCCCTGTTTTGGGTTGGGTGGGGCGTGGTGCTGGCCTCTACTTATCTCGTCGATCACTTCGCGCTCTTCGGTCTCAAGCAGGTCTACAACTATTTTAAAGGCACTGCGGGCGAGGTCATCCCGTTTAAGACCCCGGCGCTGTACAAGATGGTGCGCCACCCGCTCTATCTCGGATTCATCATCGCCTTCTGGAGCACGCCGCACATGACGCTCGGGCATCTGTTCTTCGCGATCATGACGACTGCCTACATTCTGGTGGCCATCCAATTCGAAGAGCGCGATCTGATTCGCTCTTACGGTGACCATTATCGAGAATATCGGCAACGGGTGGGGATGTTGATTCCGCTGCCACGGAGAAAGTGAGAACTGAATTGAGCTGTGTGGCTTTGCAAAAAAGTCTTAAAAGTATTGAATCAAATGTCAGGAGCAATATGGTTGCGGCTTACCGCCGCACAGTGCGGAATGCCTATGGCTTTCCGCTGAGTTCCATTTAATGAAACTTTCCTGAGGCTCAGCCTCAGGAAAAGAGTGAGAACGCTTCCGGAAAGGCCGAGCCTTTCCGCACTATGCGGCGGCAAGCCGCAATGGGTGTCGATCAGGTTTGAGCAATTAAGCACTTTTGTGCAAAGGCGACCCGCATAGGAAACTCTTCGGCATAGCCGCGGGCGCCTCCATTTCACTCTTCTACGCCTTCTTAAGTTCAGCCAGTGCTTTCAGCACTTCGGCGCTATGGCCGGCGGGACTTACCTTCACGAACACTTTCGCGATCTTTCCTTGGGGGTCGATGATGAAGGTGTTGCGCGCCGACAACTTCATGCCGTTGTAGTCCATCACTGATCCGTACTTTGCAGAAACGCTCGCATCGGTGTCCGCAAGAAGTTTAAAGTTCAGGCCTTCCTTGGCGCAGAAGCTCTTATGCGATTCCGCTGTGTCCACACTCACGCCCAGGACCACGACGCCCATCGCCTTGTACTGCGCCAAGTCGCGTTGGAAGTTGCGAGCTTGGAGAGTGCAGCCGCTGGTGAAGTCTTTTGGGTAGAAATAAAGCACCACCCACTGGCCTTTGAAATCCGATAGGCTGGCCTCCTTGCCTTCGTTGGTAACAAGCTTGAAAGTCGGAGCCGCGGCGCCGGCGGCGGGAACCTCAGCTGGTGAACTGAATGGCTTAACCGCGATTGCGGTGACCAGTAACAAGGCGCATAGAAAAATATATTTACTCATGACGACTCCTCTTTAGTAGGACAGACATTCCTGTCTGTTCTGGTTAACTTGGTATTGTTTGCAAGACCAGGAAATTTCTCATTTCTCATTCGCAAATTTTCATTTTTCATTTACTGCAAAGAGAGCCGAAGAGTTTATCCTCGCTAAGGAAATCGGAAGTACTATGCTGTCGATGACAAATGAAAAATGGCAAAAGGTAAATATGCTTTTCGCTTTCAAGCTCGATGATTCTTAACGAATATCGGACAGGCAAGAATGCCTATCCTACGCATCCGCTTTTGCCGCCAGTGTCGCCTGCGCGGCGGCTAGACGCGCGACTGGAACACGGAAAGGCGAGCAACTTACGTAGTTGAGACCAATCTCATTGCAGAAAGCAATCGAGCTCGGATCGCCACCGTGCTCGCCGCAAATTCCTACTTTAAGGTCCGGCTTCACGCTGCGGCCGCGTTCAGTTCCCAGCCGGACCAGTTGGCCCACGCCGTCGCGATCCAGCACTTGAAAGGGATCCTCGGGCAGAATCTTGCGCTCGACATAATTCGGCAGGAAGCGTGCTGAATCGTCCCGACTTAAGCCAAAAGTCGTTTGCGTTAAATCGTTTGTGCCAAACGAAAAGAAGTCGGCGTGTGCCGCAATTTTATGGGCCATCAATGCGGCGCGCGGCAGTTCAATCATGGTGCCGACTCGATATTCGATCGTCATTCCATACTCGCCCATGACCTGGCGCGCTACTTCGTCGATGACTTCGCGCTGCTGATGCAGCTCCTCGCTAAGCGAAACCAGCGGCACCATAATTTCCAACTCAGTCTTCTTCTTCTCGCCTTGCACCAGACAGGCGGCCTCGAAAATCGCGCGACACTGCATGCGCGTTACTTCGGGAAAGACCAGACCCAGACGGCAGCCGCGAAATCCCAGCATCGGATTAGCTTCGCGAATGCGGTTGACTTGCTTCAGCAGGCGGCGCTTCTCATCTATCTCGTCAAGCAGATTGTCCATATCGCCCAGCGTCGTTGCCAAACGCACGGCCATCTTCAACTCGCTGAGCTCGCTAAGCAGTTCATCGGCGTTGGGAAGAAATTCATGCAGCGGCGGATCGAGCAGGCGAATGGTGACCGGCAGTCCCACCATCTCGCGGAAGATGCCGACAAAGTCGCCTCTTTGAAGCGGCAGCAGTTTTTCCAGCGCCTTCTCGCGCGCCCCAATACCTTCCGACAAAATCATTTCGCGCATCGCTGCGAGGCGCTGGTCGCCAAAAAACATGTGTTCGGTGCGACAGAGCCCAATGCCTTCGGCGCCAAACTGGCGCGCGACTTTTGCGTCGCGTGGCGTGTCGGCGTTGGCGCGCACACGCAAGCGGCGAAACTTATCCGCCCAGGTCATCAGTTCGTGAAACTCCGGACCGAGCGTGGGCTGCATTGTCGGCACCTGGCCCAAAAACACGCGGCCAGTTGAACCGTCTACAGTTATCCATTCGCCTTTGGTAACGACAGCTCCATTAACGGAAAACTGTTGTTGGCTGTAATCAATGTCGAGAGAATTAGCGCCGCTAACACAGGGCTTGCCCATGCCGCGCGCAACCACGGCTGCGTGGCTGGTCATGCCGCCGCGCGCGGTCACGATCGCCTGCGCCGCCACCATCCCGTGAAAATCGTCAGGGCTCGTTTCCTGGCGCACCAGAATTACTTTGGCGTTCTCACGCGCTAACTCTTCGGCTTCGTCAGGGCTAAAAACAACCTGGCCCTGCGCTGCGCCTGGGCTTGCCGGCAGTCCGGTAGCCAGCACAGTGGCTTTAGTTTTTGGATCAACTGTCGGATGCAATAACTGATCGAGCTGTTCTGGCGAAACTCGCTGGACTGCAGTTGCGCGATCGATCAACTTTTCGCCAACCATCTCTACAGCAATGCGCACTGCCGCAGCACCACTGCGTTTGCCGGTGCGCGTTTGCAACATCCAAAGCTTGCCCCGTTCAATGGTGAATTCGCAGTCCTGCATGTCGTGATAATGCTTCTCAAGCAGTCCGGTAATAGCGGCAAACTCTTCGTAAACTTTTGGCAGCTCCTTTTTCAGTTGGCTGATTGGATTGGGTGTGCGAATGCCGGCGACCACGTCTTCGCCCTGCGCATTCAACAAATACTCCCCGTAGAGTTCCTTTTTGCCGGTAGAAGGATTGCGAGTGAAGGCGACGCCGGTGCCGCTGTCCTGGCCCATATTTCCAAAGACCATCGCCTGCACATTCACTGCGGTGCCAAGTGAATCAGGAATGCGACTGATGCGGCGATAATCAATTGCACGGCGTCCCATCCAGGAATTAAAGACTGCCGCAATTGCAACGCGCAGTTGTTCGTAAGGATCTTCGGGGATGGCATGCTGCTCGGCGAGAATGATCTGCTTTTCAGCGGCGATGATGTCGCGCAGATGTTTTGGCTGCAGGTCAGTATCACGACCGCCGGTGGTCTGCGCCTTATAACGGTCCATCACGCGCTCAAACTTTTCATGCGCGACGCCCATAACGATTTCGCCAAACAACGAAGCGAAGCGGCGGTAAGCATCGAGCGCGAAACGCAAATCCCCGGTTTGCTTGGCCAAACCCTGGACAGTTTCTTCGTTCAGGCCGAGGTTAAGAACTGTATCCATCATGCCGGGCATTGAAAAGGCCGCGCCGGATCGAACCGAAACCAGCAAGGGGTTCTGCGGGTCACCAAACTTTTTCCCGACTTTCTCTTCGATCTTTCGCAGACCTCCCTGCACCTGTTCCCACATCTGCGCTGGAAAGCTTTTATCGTTCTCAAAAAATGCGTTGCAGGCTTCGGTAGTTACAATCAAACCCGGTGGCACAGGTAGACCGGCGTGCGTCATCTCGCACAAGCCTGCTCCTTTCCCGCCAAGCAGTGACTTGTCGTCGCCGCTGCCTTCTTCGAAAAGGTAAACCCACTTGTGAGCGGTTTGGCCGGTAAGTTCAGAAGCTTCTTGTATGGCAGTACTCATGAGTTTAGGGAACCTCGGTTGCAAAACCATTTCGGGGAGCTGAATTATCGCACTTTGAGCGTCTGGCCGAAAGTTTGGCCCTGTCGTGCGTCGACGAATACAGAACCGGGAGCGGTAGCGACCGGGTCTACCACTCACCATCGTGGGCCCGCGAAGACAGTGCGACGGGGCGGTTGCGAAACTTGAATGCGTTAATTAGTGCAATCAATTACGCGAGCGATTGATTCTGCGTTGAGTGGCTGACCCGGTCGCTACCGCTCCCGGTTCCGTATTCGTCGACCCACAATGCATCGCGTTTGCGACTCTTGGTTCAGTTCATCTGGCGAGTTCAATTCACCGCGCCCATCAGTTTTTTGATTCTTGGCGTCAACAGCGCCAGGATGCCCGCTGAGATCAGCAGGCCCACCGCGATGCTGCCATAAAGTTTAACGAGCGCTCCTGACTGTGGAACGTAGAACCCCGAGAAGTAGCCAGCGAGTTTACTTCCGAACGAAGCAGCCAGAAACCACACGCCCATCATGATTCCCACCAGCTTCACCGGGGCAAGCTTGGTAACCGTACTGAGGCCGACCGGACTCAAACACATCTCGCCCACCACTTCGAGGAAGTAAAGACCGACTAGCCACAGTGGACTGATGCGCCCGTTGGCTGTCATCCAGGCGGCGGGGACCAGCAGGCAGTAGGCCAGACCGATGAAGAGCAGACCGAAGGTAAACTTCACCGGGCTTGATGGCTGGCGTTTTCCTAGCCGCACCCAGAGCATGGAAAAAATCGGAGCCAGCATAATTACAAAGAGCGGCGTGCACGATTGCAACCAACTCGACGGAAACCTCATGCCGAAAACTTCAGTGCGCACTAAATCCTTCGCGAACAAATTCAAGCTCGCGCCTTTCTGCTCATACGCTGCCCAAAAAAGAATAGTGAACAGAAAGAAAACAAAGATTGCCCCAACGCGTTTCCATTCCCCCGCCGACAACTGTGTGGTGGCTTTGGAGCGTCGCAACACCGAAATCGCGCAAGCGACCACTATACCGATGATGACCACTCCCAAAATAGTGCCGCCGCCAGCGAAGTACCAGATCCAAGCCAAAGCGTAGGCCAACAGCCACGAGAGGCCGGCGCCAACTTGTCCTTTGTATACATGGCCCATGCCGGGAAGAATGAGACTGAGTATCACCGCAATGATTGGGTTGCGCGGTCTTGCATCTGAGACCGCTGAGGCGGCAGCCGCAGACACTGACTCGTCTGCGCGTTCCTCATCGCTGGCGTCGTCGCTGCCAGGCGGCGCGTCTGGAAATCGTTTGGCGTTTAGCAAAAAGATTACCAGCCCAAGGCACATGCCCACGCCCGCAGCGCCAAAACCCCAGTGCCAGCTGGTGGATGCATCAAATCCCATCCGGGCAACGAGGCCTTTGAAGCTTTCGCCTTGTGCGAGATAGCCGCAGACAAGCGGCGCGAAAAAAGCGCCGACATTTATTCCCATGTAAAAAATTGAGAAGCCACTATCGCGCCGGGGATCGTCTTTGCCGTATAGATTTCCGAGCATCGCGCTGATGTTTGGCTTGAGCAAGCCAGTGCCGACGGCAATCAGCACCATGCCCAGGTAAAAGAACGCCATAGAATGAAAGACCATTGAGAAGTGGCCGCAGGCGATCACGATGCCTCCGAGCAAGACGGCCATCCTGGCGCCCAGCCAGCGGTCGGCAATCATGCCGCCGGGCAGCGCGGTGAGGTAAACCGACATTGTGTAGGTCCCGTAAATTGAGGCGGCGTGTTTTGTATCAAAGCCCAGGCCGCCTTGCGCGACAGGGGCGACCATGTAGAGCACGAGAATGGCCCGCATTCCGTAGTAACTAAAACGTTCCCACAGCTCAGTAAAGAAAAGCGTGGGCAGGCCGCGCGGATGTCCGGCAAAACCGGAACGGTCCATCGTATCTGGCGTGGCGTCTGATGTTGTGTCCATGCTGACGTCCTCGTGATCAGGATGAGACTGCTAAAGTTTGAAAGCTCATGAGATCGCTTTGGCAATTGCGAATGCGGCGCCCGCCGCCGCGCTGCCAATGAAGGCCGTTTGCAGAGCGCTTCTCACCGGTCGCATTCCGGTGAAGCGCCCCTTGATAAAGCCGAATACCAGAAGCGCCAAAAGTGTGAGCACGACCGAATAGAGCAATGCCGTGGAAGTGCTCGTCGAAGCCATGTAAGGCGCGAGCGGTACGAATCCACCTACGGCGTAAGCGCCGCCTATCGTCAAGGCGCTGGTCATCGCGCGCTTTGGATTGGGTTTTTCCAGGCCGAGTTCGAAGCGCATCATGAAATCGATCCACTTCTGTGGTTGCTTGCGCAATGCTTCGACCAACGGCCGAGTTTGTTCCCTGGTCAGCCCATACTCTTCAAAAACTTCCGCGACTTCTTTCATTTCTTCGTGCGGTATCTCAGCCACTTCGCGTTTCTCGCGTTCGCGTTCCTTGGCGTAGTGTTCGGCATCGCTTTTTGCCGCGAGGTAGCCGCCCAGTCCCATGGCTATTGATCCGGCGGCGATTTCTGCAAGCCCCGCGGTGACGATAATACTTGTGGTTGCGATCGCGCCGGTAAGGCCCGCAGCCAGGGCGAACGGCACCGTCAATCCGTCAGACATGCCTATCACTGCGTCGCGCACAACTTCACTAGCGGTGAAATGGCGTTCGGTATGTGGCGTTTGCGGCATGGCTTGTCTCCGGCGCTCAGGGATAAATAAAACTGAGAGACTCTAATTCGTTTGGGCGGTAACTGCAAAAATTATTTGAAGTAGAACATTATGAGTTGAGTAATACGGAACCCAGTTGGCTCGGGATAGGACCGGGTGAACAAAAAAACAGCGGTGGGTCAACGATGAGCTTTGCACGAAAAATGTGTTCGCCTCCTCAGAGCGGGGGCAAGCCCGCGTTCGCGACCTGGAGACTCTTTGACTTGCACGATCGTTTTTACGTTGAAAGCCTTTCCGGGCGGCGATCACGACTCAACTTTAATCAGCTCATGGTTGGGAAGGTGGGCTTGCCCCCGCTCTTTCTCGCCATCGAACTACTAGGTGGTCAATGAATCCGGATCCCTACCCAGTCCCGGTTGTGTATTCGTGGACCCACGAGGCTTCTCATTGTTCTCCGCTGACGAGAGTTACACTTTAGAATTTATCGGCCAGGATGAGCACGCCTATAACAATAAACGCCACCGCGGCCACTCGCTTTACCCAGACAAGCGGAATGTAGTTGCCGATAACACTGCCAACCACTACGCCGATCGCCGAAACCGCGGTTAGGGCCAACGCAGAACCGACGAAAACCGCCCAGGGGCGCTTCGTTTGTGCGGCCATGGTCATCGCCGCCAGTTGAGTTTTGTCCCCCATTTCAGCAAGAAAGATAACGCCAAAAGTTGTTAGCAAGACGCGCCAGTCCATTGATGTCTCCTTAAGATCATTTCGACAGGATTTACACGATTAACAAGATGCTGTCTGAGAACACTTCTCAATCCGGTTCATCCTGTAAATCCTGTCTAACAAATCTAGATTACAAATGAAGGTCTATGCCTTCGGCACATTATCGCTTAGACTAATCTATACTAACTTAAGTTTTTGCGTTCCCTGGTTTCGCCCCGATCAATGAGCCAAAGTTCCCACGACTTCCTTGGTACCGAACGCTTTCGCATTCGCCGCCGGCTCGGCTCGGGCGGTATGGGTGTGGTTTACGAAGCGCACGATCGAGAAACTGACAAACTGGTTGCGCTGAAGACACTGACGCGGGCCGAGGCCTCGCACATCTCCCGTTTTAAGAATGAGTTTCGTTCCCTTGCCGATGTCTCACATCCGAACCTGGTAACACTCTACGAATTCATGGTGGATGGCCCGTACTGGTTTTTCACCATGGAGCTGGTCAAGGGAATCAGCTTTCTCGAATATGTGCGTCCCGGTTATCAGGCCCGGCGCAAAGCAGCTTCACGCACGCCGACTCTACTTAAAGCTACGGAGGAAGGTTCACCTCCCGAACTACTCGCGGATTACGAAGCAGAAACGCGCCAGTTAGATTCCCTTAGCGCTGCGGACCCTGATCAAGACTCGCCGGAAAGGTCTGCCGACTCGTTGCTGTCAAAAGCAAAACTCGATCTCGGTCGGTTGAACGTCGCCTTGCAACAACTTGCCGAAGGCCTGCACGGTCTGCATGAAACAGGGAAACTTCATCGTGACATTAAACCTTCGAACGTGCTGGTCACAAACGAAGGACGCGTCGTTATTCTTGACTTTGGATTGGTGGCCCAGGTCGAAGGCAAGGAAATGCACGACAGTGTGACACTCGCCGGCACACCCGATTACATGTCGCCCGAGCAGGGCGCGCAACTGCCGATTTCGCGGGCCAGCGATTGGTACAGCGTCGGCGTGATGTTGTATCAGGCCCTGACCGGCCGCTTGCCGTTCTCAGGAAAGTTTTTCGAAGTGATGATGAACAAGCAGAACTTCGATCCACCGGCGCCCAAAGAAATCGTCCCCGATGTGCCGGCGGATTTGAACGACTTGTGCGTGCGACTGTTGCGGCGCAAGCCTGAAGAGCGGCCGGAAGGGCGCGAGGTCCTGCGCATACTCGGACACGGCAAGACTGGCCCACTGCAATACCCAATCATGTCTGCGCCGGCGCCGTCTCGTGCGCCCGCGGCCGACTTCGTTGGACGCGATCGACAGTTGCGTCAGCTCAACGAGGCTTTTGCTTTCACGCGTCGGGAGCAAACGGTCACAGTTTACTTGCATGGCAGCTCCGGCATGGGCAAGACAGCGCTCGCTCGTCACTTTCTCGATCAGTTACGCACGCACGAATCTGAAGTCGTAATTCTCGAAGGCCGCTGTTATGAGCGCGAGTCGGTTCCCTACAAGGCGCTTGACGGTGTAGTGGACAGCTTAACGAAGTACCTGATGTCCCTGCCTGACGTTAAAGCTGAGGCCCTGATGCCGCGTGAAGTGTTGGCGCTGGCAAGACTTTTTCCGGTAATGCTGCAAGTGGACGCAGTCTTCAATGCGCCGCAACGCGAACAACAGATTCCCGATCCCTTCACCTTGCGTCGCAAAGCATTTGCCGCTCTGCGCGAGCTGCTCGCGCGGATTTCCGATCGCCAACCCCTCGTTCTCTACATTGACGACTTGCAGTGGTCCGATGCGGACAGCACCACGCTGCTTGAAGACTTACTGCGTCCGCCCGACTCGCCACCGCTACTGCTACTGTCGAGCTTTCGCACCGAAGACCTGGAAGCAAAACCGTTCTTAAAAACCTTGTTGGAAAAAACCGGCACTGACAACTTTCGCGAGGTGTATGTGGGCGCCTTGTCGAAGTCGGAATCGTTCAAGATGTTGGACCATCTGCTCGGGCCTTCATCGGCAGCGCTGGCCCAGTTTGCCGACGCCATGCTGGGCGAAGCGCGCGGCAACCCGTTTTTGCTCGAACAGTTGGCGCGCTACGCGCTGACCAGCGACCAAACTGCGACAACTGGCATCACGCTGGCCATGATGCTCGAGGCGCGACTCAGCCACTTGCCAAAAGATGCGCGCCCGTTTGTCGATGCTCTGGCTGTGGCGGGGCGACCCATCAATCCGGAAGTGGTATACCAGGCAGCGCAACTTTCCGGTGACGAGCTGCAACTGATTGGTTCATTGAGGGCCGCGCAGTTTATTCGCGCCGGTAACGGTCACACACTCGAGCTGTATCACGATCGCATTCGTGAAACTATTGCCTCGCAGTTGTCGCCAACGAAAGTTACGCAAATTCATAAGCGCCTGGCTCACGCCATTGAAGGCCGGGGCATTGACGATCCGGAAGCGTTGTTTGAACACTTCCTGGGCGCCGGCGAAAGAGTCCGCGCCGCAAGCCACGCTGCGGTCGCCGCACGCAAAGCGGCAAGTGCACTCGCCTTTGATCGCGCGGCTGCTTTCTACCGACGAGCGCTTGAGCTTGCGCCCGCGCGCGGGGCGGAGTTAGTGGATTTGAAACGTGGACTTGCCGAGGCACTGGCAAATGCCGGCCGGCCCGCTGAAGCCGCGGAAGCGTATCTCGAAGTGGCCGAGCTGAGTTCCGCCGCGCACAGTCTTGATTTCCGCAGACGTGCCGCGCAGCAGTTGTTAATGGGCGGGCACATTAAGGAAGGTCTGGAACTCATTCGTTCAGTGCTGGCGGCCGTCGGATTCTCGTTGCCGGCTGGGCCACGACGAGCGCTCTTTTCTCTTTTGCTGAAACGACTTCAGATTAAGTTACGCGGATTGAATTTCACTGAGCGGGATGCGAGTCAAATTCCCGAAGCCGATCTGGTGCGAATAGACACTTGTTGGGCCGTGGCGGCAGGCCTAGGCGCGGTCGATCTCATTCGCGGCGCGGACTTTCACAGTCGTCATTTATTGTTGGCATTGAATGCCGGCGAACCTTATCGCGTTGCGCGCGCTATGTCCTTTGAAGTGGCACTGAGTGGGTCTGGGGGTGGGAAGCGGAAAGAGCGTGCCATGCAAATTTCTCGACGGACCGAGGCGCTTTCTCAGAAAGTTGGCAACCCGCACGCGATAGGACTCTCAATCTGGGCGCGGGGTGTCAGCGCATATCAGACGGGAGAATGGAAACTCGCCGCTGAAGTGTGCGAGCGCGCAGCCGAAGTTTTGCGCGACCGTTGCACCGGCGTCACCTGGGAAGTGTCCATCGCGAACCGGTTCATGTTGAGCGCGCTTCTGTATTTGGGTGAGGTGGCGGAAGTATCGCGGCGTGTCCCGACGCTGCTTTCGGCTGCACTCGAACAGGGCAATGTTTTCGCGGCCACCGATCTGCGCACACGCATGAATTCCATTTGGCTAGCGGCCGACGATCCGGATAAAGCGCGGGCTGAAGTGATCGAGGCCCTCAAAGCCTGGCCGCATGAAGGGTTTCACTTGCAACACTACAGTTCGCTGCTGGCGCTGGCACAAATTGAACTCTATACCGGCGACCCCGAGGTAGCGTGGAAACATATCGTGGGCCAGTGGCCCGCGCTTGAGAATTCGATGCTGTTGCGTAACCAGGTGCTTCGGATTGAGGCCACCTACTTGCGCGCGCGCGCTGCGCTGGCGACGGCATTGACCGGGAACAGCCGAGACAAACTTGGTTACGCCGAAACGCTGGCTCGAAAGTTAGAAAAAGAAAACATGGGATGGGCGAAACCATTAGCCGCGGTTGTGCGTGCTGCAGTTGCGCATCAGCGCGGTCAGCACAGCGAAGCCATATCATTACTTACAGCCGCCGCTGACGGTTTCTGGCAAATGGACATGCGCTTGTACGCAGCCGCCACGCGCCGTCGTCTCGGCGAGTTGTTGGCTGACGACCGCGGACGACAATTGATAACTGACGCGGATGAATGGATGACGACGGAACGAATAAAAAATCCGGAGCGAATGACGCGGATGCTCGTGCCCGGCTTCTGATTTTGGACTGCGGCTGTGGTTTATTTTGGAAGGCGGCGGCTTGACGCCGCTTTTCAAGTTGCCTTGGCGAGTTCCTAAAAGAAAACACCAGACGCTTTGCCGTCGTCCAAAGCGGCGTCAAGCCGCCGCAGTCCAAATAGAGAGAATCAGGTTATGGACACACTGAAGACACTTACATACGAGGTCACCGGCTCCATTGCTCGCATCACGCTTAACCGGCCTGAGCGCGGTAATGGCATCACCTTCGAGATGCCCGCCGAACTGGCGGCCTGCGTGGAACGCGCGAACCTCGACATGGCTGTCCATGTAATTGCATTGTCGGGTAATGGAAAAGGCTTTTGTGGTGGCTACGACCTGGTGATGACTGCCGAACAAAAACTTGGCAGTGAAGGTGAGCTGATGGGTTGGCCCAAAGGTTCGCCAATGGATCCCAAAGTGCAACTCGCAAATCACGATCCTGAAGGCACGTGGGACCCCGTTGTGGACTACGCCATGATGAGTCGGAACGTGCGCGGGTTCATGAGTCTCTTCTACAGCGACAAGCCCGTTATTTGTAAGGTCCACGGATTCTGCGTAGCCGGCGGCACTGACATGGCTCTCTGTTCTGACCTGCTAATCATTGAGGACACCGCCTCGATTGGTTACCCGCCGGCGCGGGCCTGGGGTGTGCCAACTACGTCGTTGTGGGCCCACCGGATCGGGATTGCAAAAGCGAAACGACTGCTTTTCACCGGTGATTGTCTGACTGGGAAGCAAGCAGCAGAGTGGGGATTAGCAACTGAGTCGGCGCCTGCAAGCGAACTTGATGAACGGTTTGAGAACTTACTGGCGCGAGTAGCAAAGCTGCCGGTTAATCAGTTGGTGATGATGAAACTTTTGTTGAACCAATCGTTGCTGGGCCAGGGTCTTCATGCTTCCCAAATGCTGGGGACGGTTTTCGATGGGATCGCGCGTCACACTAAGGAAGGCTACGCGTTTCAGCAACGTGCAACCGAAGTCGGTTTCAAGCAAGCCGTAAAAGAACGTGATGAACCATTCCCGGGTGGGGTGGAATAGTGCGAGTAAAGCAAACTGTTAGTTTGCGTTGGTACCCAGACATTCAAAGCTGGGAGTGGCCACGAACGACCGCAAACTAACCGTTTGCTTTACAAAAACGAAGAAAAGTTTCTCTGGAGCAAACCTCAATGATCTTCAAAAGTCCTCACGCGCCGGTGATTGTTCCCGATTCGACCATCACTGAGTACGTCCTGCGCAACGCGAGCCGGCTTGGCGACAAGCCTGCCCTGATCGATGGACCAACCGGACGCACCTATACCTACGCACAACTTCCCGATTTAATTAGGCGTCTCGCGGCGGGACTCGCACGCCACGGTGTGAAAAAGACTGAAGTCTTCGCCATTTACAGTCCAAACCTGCCGGAAGTCCCTTTAGCTTTTCATGCGATAGCTACATTGGGAGCGGCAACGACAATGGTGCCGCCGCTTTTCACCGACGAGGAAATAATCAAACAGCTGAACGACTCGGGCGCGCGATACCTGCTTACCGTTCCGGGACTCCTGCCGAACGCGCAAAGAGTTGCGCACACGGCCGGCATCACGAAACTTTTCGTAATCGGTGAAGCTGATCAGGCGATTCCGTTTACTTCGTTGCTGGAGGAAGGAGCCCGCGCTCCCAGCACAACAATTAATGTCAACGAGCATTTTGTTGCGCTGCCCTATTCCAGCGGCACCACCGGCTTCCCAAAGGGCGTCATGCTTACGCATCGCAACCTCGTTGCCATGCTGCGCCTGATGGAAGCAAACGAAGCTTTTTCCGAAGACGACACGCTTATTTGCGTGGTGCCGATGTATCACCTATATGGTTTGCACATCGTCGCCAATCTCGGACTGAGCGAAGGCGCAACCATCGTTACGGTGCCGCGTTACGATCTCGATCAGTTTTTACATATGCTTGAGAAATACAAAGTCACTATCGCGCCCCTCGTGCCGCCCCTGGTGCTGACGTTATCGCGCGCGCCGCAGGTGGACCAACACGATCTGTCCTCATTGCGGGTGATTCATTGTGGCGCGGCCATGCTCGCTGACCACATTGCTCAGGCGTGTTCGCGCCGGCTCGGCTGCGAGATTCGGTACGGCTATGGGATGACCGAGGTCAGTCCGCTGTCGCATGCGAGTTTGCAGGATCCCGAAAGTCACCGGCCCGGCGCGGTGGGGTTTTGTTTGCCCAACACAGAATGCAGGATCGTTGATTACAACAATGGGGCGGAACTTGGCGCTAACGACGAAGGTGAAATTTGGGTGCGCGGCCCACAGGTAATGAAGGGCTACCTTGGCAATCCGGCTGCGACACAAGAAATCATTACCCCGGACGGTTGGCTGCGCACCGGTGATATCGGCTATTGCGATGCCGACGGAAGATTGTTTGTGATCGATCGACTCAAGGAGTTGATCAAGGTTGGCGGCCGCCAGGTCGCGCCGGCTGAGCTCGAGTCCATTCTATTCACCCATCCCGCTGTTGCAGATGCTGCCGTGGTGGGCAGCCCTAATGAAAAACATGGGGAAGTCCCCAAAGCATTTGTGGTGTTGAAGGGGAATGCCACCGCAGAAGAGATCATTGAATACGTGGCGAGTCAGGTTGCGCGTTACAAGCGCGTTCGGCTGGTCGAGTTTACAAGTGAAATTCCGAAGAGTCCGGCGGGGAAAACATTGCGTCGTATGTTGCGGGATAAAGAACGACGAGCAATCGCGAATAAGTAACGACGAAAGATAAGCAGGACTACACCGCCTGCGCCACGGCACGTTCCGCGATGTGTCTATTCTTTAGCAACCCTGACGTCAGAATGTCTTCATGCAGCTCACCCTGCGCATCGGTCACCATCGTCGGCTTGAAGTAATCTTCAAATTGCGAGTCAACCCGAAATGCCGGCGTGTACATATGGTCCAACGGTTCCGTGGTGCTGATGTAAGTGCGGGGACGGGCGCGTTTCTTTGCCCAACCAAATCCCGTGAATGAAGTGGAGATGGGTTGCGCGCAAGTGAGTAAGGCGCCGCCGAGGGCCAGCACCATCTGCGCCGCGGTAAGTTTTGAGTGATAGATTTTTGCGAACCGCGCCGCATGTTTCAGCACGCGCCCGTGATAGCCTTTCAGGATTTGTAGATCGTCGACAAACTTTACAACTTCATCTATCGGATCGACAGGTTTCTGCAAGACTGTGGTGCCATCCATGTCGCGGAGCTTGGTGCTGGGGAGAAGACTGCGATTCTCCAGGCACTCGTAAAAGTAGGGCGTGCCTAAAAGAGGAATCGACAAAGTCACAAACACAGGAACAGTGATTTCCGGCGTGCCGGTTATAAAATTGAGCTCGCGCCGTAAGTCGGCGACCGAGCGTGTGGTGACATCCAGCATCAATCCGTAACTGAAAACAACACCCGCGTTAAGCGACTTACTGATCATCTCGACCTGCGGCGCTTTGGTGTTTTGCAGCTTGTTAAAATTCCGCAGCCATTCGTTGTCAAACGACTCAAGGCCGCTGAAGAGCATCTCGCAACCGGCCTCTCTAATCAGTTGCAGATTTTCATCGCGCGCGTAAAAGTCATTCGTTACGAGGGCGCCCCAGTCATGAAACTGGCCCGCGGCACGCATTTCGTTAATCAGTTTGAGCTTTGCCTTGAAGTGATTGCGATCGCTGCCGTAGAAATTGTTATCGATGAAGACCATGCGGCGCCGTTTTCCTGACGCCAGGATCTGACGGCGTACGTATTCCAGATCATAGGTTTGATAACCATGACCTTCGGCAGTTAGCGCACAGAACGAGCAGCGGAAGTTACAGTAGCGAGTGGTTTCTATGTAACCGACGCGGCCAAGCCAGTATGCGAGGTCGTAGCGCGGAATCATGGTGTCGGCAACATATTCCGGGCCCAGTGCCTCACGGATCACGTCGCAAAGCTCTTCGATATCGCCAAGGCAGGAATAGTCAAACACTTTTGCCGCGGTCAGCGGAAGCGATCGCACCGGTGGACCGCCGGCCACGATAATTACCTTTGGGTTTTTCGTGCGTGCATAAGCGGTGAGGTGCATCATGCGGTCGAAACTATTTGTCAGCCCCGTCATCACCAACACGTCCGGCCAGGAAAGCAACTGCTCATCTTCGAGTGGCCCACTCGTAAGCTCGGTGTAGCAACGCACGTCACAGAGCTCGCGCGAAAAAGCGCCCGCAAGATAGATTGGCCCAACTGCCTGGGGGATTTTTGAAGTGCGCCGAATTGGTTGCCGCGAATCGTCAAAATAACAGTTCACCACCAGCACGCGTTTGCGCGCCTTTGCGGTTCGGGTACTAGCTTTATGTAACTGCTCGCGCATCAGAATCTCAACTGCGAAATCCGCTTCGAGCTTCTCCTATCGCTCAATGTGCAGCCAGCTATGTAGGCCCTGACAACTGCGAGCCTCTGCGAAAGGCAAAATGGCGAGGCAATGTGGTGGCAACCGACGCATCATGAGTTGCGCGTTACTTTACTCTCTCAAGCCTCAATAGGCAATCAGGATTCCATCACCCACCTTATTAGTGATGCCTGGCTACGATAAGTGTCAACGCGTTGTTTGCAAAAATTAAGTTGTTTTGCAAGTCCCCATGCCCGCCGCAACCGAAATAAGCGTGGACAATCGGCAGCGCCGTCGCATAAGGCGATTGGTTTTTCAAAGGGCCAGTCAGATTCTCTTTTTCGGCAAGGGTCCTAGGCTTGCGCGAGAAAATAGCGAGCCGGAATAAAGTTGGGATCGAACAAAAGAAAATGTACGAAGAGGCGTTGGCGCAGTACAGACTCGCTGTGACACTGTCCGGAAGCTTTCCACTTGGCCGGTCAGTGCTTGCCCGGGCGCAGGCAATTGCTGGTCAGCGGGCTGTGGCCGAGCAAACATTGCGCGAGCTGCTCCAATTGTTAAAGACGGATGCCGCGTATGTGCCGGCGTACGGAATTGCGCTCATTCATTTGGGGCTGGACAATAGAGTGGCGGCGCTGGAATGGCTCAACAAAGCTTACGAAGAAGGTTTTATTTGGATGGTCTATCTCAACGTCGATCCGGCTTTCGACAATATTCGGGATGAAGCCGACTTCAAAAGTGTGCAACAGCGCAAATCGTTGTCTCACCCGCCTGAGACGCCTGCGGTCTCGCTATGATTAACGGCTTTGCACAAAAGTCTTAATTTTCAGATCTAGCTCTGCTGATTGCGGCTCGCCGCCGCACAGTGCGGAAAGGCTTTGCCTTTCCGGAAGCTAACTCTCACCTCTTTTTCTGAGGCTGAGCCTCAGGAAAAAGTCATTAAGGGGGAACGCAGCGGAAAGCCATAGGCATTCCGCACTGTGCGGCGGCAAGCCGAAGCCCAATCACTCCTGCCCGCTGCTATGGGCTTTGGATACTTCTTATGCAAAGCCTCGATTAACGCACTACACTACGATTACCCATCTCGCAACGCCAACTCTTTGAACCCGCTCGAAAGACGCGAACAGACAGTTTCGACGGCAATGGCGTACCGGCGGAAGTCGAAAGTGGTAACCGGAGCGACGCCGTAACTGGCGGAAGTTAGAAATATTTCTTCAGCTTCGGTTAGATCCGCTAACTCGTAAACACCTTCAATCAAAGGAATGAAATGCTTCGCCGCCAACTCGATAACGGCGGCGCGCGTCACTCCGGCGAGTGCGCCCGTGCTTAACGCCGGTGTGTGAATCGTGCCTTCGCGGACCCAGAAAATATTTGCCATTGTTGCAGAAACAATTTCGCCGCGTTCGTTGAGCATCACTGCTTCATCAAACTCACGCGTCTGTGCTTCTTCCCACGCCAGCACTTGATCGAGGTAATTCAAACTCTTGATGCCGGCCAGCGGCGAGAGAGTGTTGTAGCGATAAGGCGAGACTGCCAGCGACAAGCCCGCAGCAGAAATCTTCTGCGCTTCACTCGTCATGATCAGCAGGTCAGTTTTGCGCGTGCTTTCCTTGGTTGCTCTCCAAACGTCGCGGCCGCTGCGCGCCAGCAGGATCACGCGGGCGCGGCCATTCTTCACTTGATTGACAGCAACGAGCTTCCTGACGGCGTCGCCTACGTTGCGTTCGTTGGCGCCACCGCAGTCAATGTTCAGACGCTCCGCGTGGTCCTTGAGCCGACTCCAGTGCTCGGTCCATAAGAACGGTCTGCCGTTGTAAATTGCGACCGTAGTAAACACACCGCGGCCATAAAGCATTGCCGACGAGACCGGCGCCACGCGCGCCTTCGTCGCTTCGAGCATTACTTTGTTCAGATAGATTACCGGGTGCATCAGTTGAGAGGCTCAAACTCCTTGGAGTGCGGTGGCCCGGCACCGCTTTGGCCTAAGTTAGACCAGACTCGATCTTCTTCAATTGCGAAGGATGGACCAAAGCGCCGCCAGGCCGGCGCACTCCAAGGAGTTGCGTCTCAACCGGGCGGCCCTGAATCATTCTCTACCCGCGGCCATTACTTCAGCTTCAAGCTTTTTCGGCAGAGAACCACGCCAGGCGCTTTCTAGTTCTGCAACATTGGCGGATATGACTTTTTCGTCGCCGACATTTATTTGCAGTTCGCTGCCGCTCACTTCACCGACCACACTCAACGGACAGTTTGCGCGCTGCGCAATGGTTTCGATCTCCGCGCGAGCAGATGCAGCAAAGCTAATTATGATCCGCGAGGGTGATTCGCTAAAGAGCGTGGTGGCAGCGGGGAGCGACCCGGGCAAAGAAATTTTCGCTCCTGTACTTTGACGGTTCAGTGAAGAAAAACAACATTCTGCCAGCGCCACAGCGAGGCCCCCATCGGAGCAATCATGAGCTGCGTTAAGCAAACCAGCCTCGGTGGCTGCGAGGCAAACATCCTGCACTACGCGCTCAACTTGAAGATCGATCTGCGGCACCGAACCGCCGGCAATCATCTCTTCAGTAGAGACGCCGTCGATGACCGCGACATACTCGCTGATCGAAAGATCGTCCGCGGTTGTACCCAACAGCGCGATTAGATCCCCTGATTGTTTGAATCCGGGTTGAACCACGCGCCGCACATCTTCAACCAAACCAATCATCCCTATCACCGGCGTGGGCAGAATGCCGCGACCTTCAGTTTCGTTGTAGAACGAAACGTTGCCGGAGACGACTGGCGTGTTGAAGACCCGGCAGGCTTCGGCCATGCCATCGATTACTTCCGAGAATGTCCACATAACTTCAGGCCGTTCCGGCGATGCGAAGTTGAGACAATTAGTAATGGCTAACGGGCGGGCGCCAACACAAACAACATTGCGCGCCGCTTCGGCAACGATAAGCTTTGCGCCTTCACGTGGATTAGCGGCGCAATAGCGGCCATTTCCGTCCAGCGTCATCGCCAGCGCGCGCCGAGTTTCTTTAATGCGCACCACCGCGGCATCCGCGCCCGGCAGCACCGCCGTATTAGTCCTGACCATGTGATCGTATTGCCTGTAGACAAACTGTTTTGAAGCGAGGTTGGGCGCTGTTAATAACTTGAGAAGGGAATCGTTGTGGTTCTGATCTTTGTGCTTTGTACTTTGGTCTTTGGTCTTTGGTCTTTGGTTTTCCGACTTGAGACTTGAAACTTGAGACTTGGAACTTGGCTTTGCCATCGGCCGCTCATACAGCGGGGCCTCGTCAGTTAACGCAGCCACAGGAATGTTGGCCACTGTCTCACCGTTATGCAGGACGCGCATGTTATGCCCTTCGCGCACCCGCCCGATGACGACAGCATCAAGGTCCCACTTGCGAAAGATGTCGATCACTTCGCGTTCGCGTCCGGAGTGGGCCACGATGACCATCCGCTCTTGCGATTCCGAAAGCATCATCTCGTAAGCAGTCATATTTTCTTCACGCTGTGGCACCAGAGTTAGATCGATCTCAACTCCGGTGCCGGCGCGCGACGCCATTTCGCACGACGAGGAAGTCAAACCTGCCGCCCCCATGTCCTGGATGCCGGCAACGGCGCCACTGCGCATCGCCTCGAGGCAGGCTTCGAGCAAAAGCTTTTCCAGAAACGGATCGCCAACCTGCACGGTGGGACGTTTTTCCAGCGCCTCCTCATCAAACTCCGCCGACGCCATGGTGGCGCCATGAATGCCATCGCGTCCGGTTTTGGCCCCGACATAAAGAATCGGATTGCCGACGCCCGTAGCCTTGCCAAAGAAGATTTGATCCCGTTTCAGTATTCCGAGCGCAAACGCATTGACGAGCGGGTTAAGCGAATAAGCATCATCGAAAGCGACTTCCCCGCCGACCGTGGCTACGCCAAAGGCATTTCCATAATGCGCAATGCCGCCCACCACTCCGGCCAGCAACGATCGATTGCGTCGTCCATGCTGCGGATGGTCCAACGACCCGAAGCGCAAACTGTTCATCGAGGCAATCGGTCGCGCGCCCATAGTGAACACGTCGCGCAGAATGCCGCCGACGCCGGTTGCTGCGCCCTGAAACGGCTCGATGAAGGAAGGATGATTGTGCGATTCGATCTTAAAAGCTACGCACCAGTCGTCGCCAACATCAACTACGCCGGCATTCTCGCCGGGCGGTACCACGATGCGTTCGCCGGTGGTCGGCAGCCGGCGCAGGTGAATGCGTGAAGATTTGTAGGAACAGTGCTCGGACCACATCACTGAAAAGATGCCGAGCTCGACAAAACTCGGCTCGCGCCCCAGCAGCGACTTAATGCGATCAAACTCTTCTATGGTGAGGTTATGAGCGGAGATTACTTCGGGAGTGATTTGGTCCATAACTAGTGATGAGTACTGAGTGCTGAGTAATGAGTGAAAAGCAAATGGGTAGACGCTTTCTACTCATTACTCATCACTTTTCACTCATCACTTTTTCTATAGCGGCGCGCAATTCGTCGACCTTGATACGTCCGAGAGTTTTGAAAACTACTTCGCCTTTCGCGTTGTAAAGAAAGGTAGCCGGCAACGCGCCGCTCCAGTTTGGATCAACCAGCTTGATGGCCGGCTCGGGGTCGGAAAGGTTCAGCAGGTAGACGGGCATCCGCGCTCGCATCTGGCGCAAAAATCTGGGCACGGCGGTCTTGATGTCCGCCAAATCATCCAGAGTCACCGCGATGAAATCGAGTCCTTTGGGACGATAATCCGCGTCTATTTTCACCAGGTCGGGAAACTCATCACGACAGGGCTCGCACCAGGTGGCCCAATAGTTAACCAGCAGCGGTTTCGCGTTGTCGCGCTTTAACAAAGCTTGCAAACCGGCGGCGTCAACTGCGACCACCGCCGGGACTGGCTTTGTGATACGGCCCCGGCGCCGCTGCGCGGAAACCGAACCGCTTGAAAGCAGAATGCATAACGCGGCCAGTAAAACTAATACGGCGCGCACGCCAATGGTTTGCTTTACGAAATCAACGCGCAAACCAACGGAACTTTTTGCGAACCTCCGCAAACTAACAGTTTGCTTAACGAATGAATGCAAACTAACAGTTCGCTTTACGCAGGCCCTGCGCTTAAGCACGTTTGATGTTGCAGCCGAAGGCCATGGCGGTAGTCTTATCGATCGGCTTGCCTGCCAGCGTCGCATCGAGGGCCATACGCAGTTCGCTGTTATTCACTTGCGCCAGATCTTTGTTGTTGTCGATGCGACCGTGATAGAGCAGCTTGTTGCTCGCATCAAGGAAATACGCTTCCGGCGTCTTCGTCGCCCCAAGCGCGTCGGCGATCTTATTGCCGTTGTCCTTCAAGATCACGAATGTCAGCTTATTAGTCGCCGCGTGCGCCTTCACCGCGTCTGGCGGCTCGGTCACATTCGAGTTAATGCCGACGACGTTAATGCCGCGCGCTTTGTAGTCCTGCGCCAGCTTTTCCATGCGCTCGTTATAGGCATTGGATATCGGACACTGCACCGAAATGAACATCAGCACTGTGCCGTTTTTGCCTTTAAGCGACGCGAGCGAATGACTCTTGCCATCCGTATCGGGCAAGGTGAACTCATTGATCGTTGCGCCAATTGCCGGCGGCATGGGAAGGTCCGGACGCACTGCATGGGCGCTGAAGGCAGTTCCCAGCACAAACAAAGCTGCGAGGCTAAGAGAGACAACAAATAGTTTCTTCATGATCTGCAACTCCAATTGGAAAGATTGAAGGGGAAACGGAAACAAAAGATTACCAGCCGCGAACGAGGGCTGGCAAGAGAGCGACCCTCGACTTCATGCCCGGCTTAGTCGGTGGAACTGCAAAAAAAAACCGCCCCATCTCTTGAAACTAATCCTATTCGATGTTATTAAGGCCGCGTCTTCTACCAGACCGCGTTTGAAGTTTTGAATCAACAAGGCTCAATTCGCGATTCACCCTAACTGATCTTCACCTGTGTTGGAGTCCACCAGCTTTCTCTCTCCAGCACGTTATCGAATACTCGCTGAAAGTGAAATTCGAAAACCAAAAAGCCGCGGCAGATCCCAGGCCTTGTTGGGCTTCTCTTCGTAAACTGACAGTTCTGGTTTGCGAACGAACGTAAACCAACAGTTTGCTTTACGCCCTCAGCAAGACGGCTGCCATTTCGCTTAAATAGCAAGCCCAAAAATATCTCTGGAGAAAGAAATGTCACTACAAAAACAATATTTCGTCGGTGTTGGTCTGGTGACGGTGCTGGTCGTTTTGGGAACGACGCTGGGTATCGTTTTTGCGCGAGCAAGAAACAGCGTGGCCGCCCTTCAGCCCGCACCGCTGACGGCACAGGATCATGGCAGACAGCCGCTTGGCCCAGTCCAGGTCGTACGCTTCACCGTTTATGACGCTGGGATATATCCACGTGAAGCACGGGTCAACGCCGGGCGGGTAGCTGTTCTACTGGTTGATTACAGCGGTGGGACGAATGGCTTGATTATTGAGCGCGAGATTGGGCCGGCGAGAGAGCACGCCGGCACCGGACGACGCAACGGTCAGCATTGGCGCGGACGCGAGGAATTCCAGCTTCAGGCCGGCACGTACCGGATTCACGATGCGAGTCGTCCCGGAAATAGGGCGACTTTAATCGTCGAGCAGTAAATCCGCCCGCTCCAATGGGCCATCTTCTCTTTCTAATTTCACGGAGTCACCTCATGAACGTTCATCACGCCCCACGATTCGAGCCATTTGCCCGTTTCATAGCACTCATAGCGCTGCTACTGTTTTCATCGCAGTCAGCCCCCGCACAACAGGAATCCAGCCAATACGACCGGGGCACGCCACCTCAGCATTCGGCCGGCCTCTCGTCGGCCGGCAGTTATGTTTCGACGGAGTTGGGGACAATTAATCTGGCTAACGGTTCTTTGAACTTCAGCATACCGCTGGGTCAGGTTGGCGGACGCGGCTTCTCGTTACCCATCAATCTCAACTACAGCAGCAAAGTCTGGTCAGGCTCGACCGGAATAGAAGTGGTAACCGATCCGGTTTACCGTACTTACAAGGCGTCGATTGCTGTCTATGACAGCGCCGAGGCAGCAGTTGATATCTATCAGCGAGTGGCGCCAGGTTGGACGCTTGGGGCAGTGCCGATGCTGCGCGTACGCGGCACCGGTATCAGTTCCGTAAACAATCCTAATGGATGTGATGAGTATATGAAGGTTTTGACGAAGCTCACGCTGATATTACCGGATAAAGGAGAGATTGAACTCCGCGACGATTACACGGACGGTTCGCCCTTGGGAGCGCAACAAATGCCAAGTTGGCCCTACTGCCGTTGGATGGACGGAAATCGCGGGCAGCGGTGGCACGCAGCCGACGGCTCAGGGATCATCTTCATCAGTGATGAAGCGAATGGGGTCACTAAGGGAAACCTTAATGGCTGGCTGATAACGGGAGACGGCACCCGCTACCGCTTTGCAGACACAGTTCCGTCTGAAGTGTTCGGTTCGGCCAATCTTAATGAGTTCGGACGCACCACTTCAATTACTGATCGAAATGGCAACCGTTTGAACATCGGATACTCAACAAACCCGCTCGCCATCACTTTCACCGACCAGCTGGGACGCACTACGACTATTGAATACAACGTAATGGATTTGGCATTGCAGGAGATGTTGGCTGTACGCGTAACTGTCCCGGGTTACGGCGGACAAACCCACCAGTACAAATTAAGAACCGGGCTAATGAACCAAAATTACCGCTCGGGTATTAACCCCACGCAGCCGGTTTACAACGGCTGGGCCGTGGGGATCGGCGGCGAGGAATCGTGTGGCTCATATACGCAAACCGGCACAAATCTCTTTGCGAGTTGGTGCGGAGGAGCGGAACGCATCGACAACCGGCCAGTGCTCAAGCAGGTGGTGCTGCCCGACACTCGCGCTCTTAAATTTCGCTACAACGAATACGGCGAAGTGGCGGAAGTAGAGATGCCGACTGGCGGCAAAGTGCAATACGACTACATTTATGATCCCAACGATGGTTTACCCAGCGGCAACTCAGCGGTGTTTGAAGTCAATCCTTCTCCCGGGACCGGGAATGTCGCCGCCATCGATCGCGCCGTAGTGGCGCGGCGGACTTATGCAGATGGTTCGAATGTTGAATCGCATTGGAGCTACGACTACAGCGCCACGCGCGGAACAAACGGGGCGGCAAGCAACGGGGTTACGGAAGTAGTCGCGCGCGCCGCGGACAACACGACAGTGTTGCTTCGTCAGAAACATTACTTCCTTGATGCAGCTCGTTTCGTGAACTCGACCTCAGGGGGAACGGGATACTCGCTCTGGTCAACCAGCCTGGAGCGCCTCACAGAAACACTTAATAGCAACGGAACAATCCTGTCGGCTGGCGAACAGGATTGGTCGCAACGCACCCCGGTCGTATGGTCATACGGGTACACCACCGAGCAAATCCAGAATGACAATCGCGTCAACGAATCGCGCAAGATTTTGGAGACCGGACAAACCGCCCGGGTCACGACGCTATACGATCAGTTCAATAACGCAATCGAGACTGGCGAGTATGACTTTGACGGCACGCTCAAGCGCCGAACGGTGACCGGCTATTCCGGCACGAATATGGTTAACGGCGTCAACTATACGGACGATTCCATTCGCCTGCTTCGCCTACCGCTCCAGCAATCGGTCTACGACGGCGCCGGTGTCGAGCACGCCCGTACCATCACGGAATACGATGTCTACATCGGGGACGGCAACCACAACTCGCTCGTTACCTATGCCAGTGTTACCGGACATGACACCGCTAATTACGGTTCAGGCCGGACTACGCGCGGCAATGTCACCCGCGTTGGCAACTGGATCAAGTTGAACGACACTTACGTCTATGCCTATCCCCGCTATGACATGATGGGCAACGTCGTCGCGTCAAAAGATGCAAACGGAAACGTCGCGAGCATTGATTACACAGACGACTTTGGCAACGGCGGCAATCCCGGCGCGGGAACGGGCGGCACGAACGGGGCCACCTATGCCTTGCCGACATTGATAACCAGTCCTGCGCCCAGTACGGGCGCGCCGGCACACACCGCGCGCAGCCAGTATGACTTTTCCACCGGCCTCTTGACCGGCTTCAAGGATCGCAACGGCATCATCACGCAAACCCTTTATAACAACGATCCTTTTGACCGCCCGACCCAGGTGAACTCCGCGCTCGGCACGAGTGTCGAATCGCATTCGCACCTTTACTATGCGCAAGCCACGCCGGTCACTGTACTGGGCGTAACGCTCAGCAATAACGATGTGTTGACTACGAAAGATCAGGCCGCGGTCAACGATCAGGTATTGCGTTCCTGGAACCACACTGATGGGTTTGGTCGCACGGTGGAAAGCTGGACACGAGATCCGCAAGGTGACGTGAAGGTGGTGACGACTTACGACGGGCTGGGTCGCGCGTGGAAGGCGAGCAATCCTTATCGCCCATCAGCGAGCGAAGTGCCGATCTATACTACTTCCGTCTACGATCTTTCGGGACGCGTTACTTCAATCACTACGCCGGACAACGCGGTTGTTTCCACCAGCTACAGCGGCAACACGGTGACGGTAACTGATCAGACGGGCAAGTCGCGCAAGAGCGTTACGGATGCGTTGGGCCGCCTCACGCAGGTTTATGAGGATCCGAATGGGGTTAACGGCGCTAGCCCTTTGAACTACCTGACAAGTTACAGCTACGACACACTTGATAATTTGATCACGGTCAACCAGGGTGGTCAGACGCGCAGCTTTGTTTATAACTCGCTCAAGCGTTTGCTGTCGGCTGCCAATCCCGAGAGTGGAACGATTAGTTATCAGTACGATGCGAACGGCAATCTCACGCAGAAATCTGACGCGCGCGGCGTTGTTAGCACTTATGGTTATGACGCGCTCAATCGTAATACAAGCGTTAGCTATGGAAACGATCCGGCCGCGACTCCCAGTGTGAATCGTTACTACGACGGCTGGCGTGACGGCGCGAGCCAGAACATTGCCAACAGCAAAGGCCGGTTGTGGCAAACGGAAACGAGCGGCTCTTCGGGTTCACGCACGACGATCAACGGTTTCGATGCGTTAGGCAGGCCAACCAGCGAGAGCCAGCAGTTTTACAACAACGGTTGGAGTCAGGCTTACACAACGCAGCGAGGCTACAATCTGGCTGGCGGCGTCAGCTCGCAAACTTATCCTTCCGGACGAACCGTCGCTTATTCGTATGACAGCGCCGGACGAACCAACAGCTTCACCGGCAACCTCGGCGATGGCGTGCAACAGACCTACGCTAGCGAGATCGCATATTCGCAGTTTGGCTCAATGACGAACGAAAAGTTCGGCACCGACACGCCTCTCTACAACAAGCTTTTCTATAACAGCCGCGCGCAGCTTGCCGAAATTCGCGTGGGCACTTACAACCCGGCTGACGGTTGGTGGTGGAATCGCGGCGCGATCATCAATCATTACAGTGAAGGTTGCTGGGGCAGCTGCGGCGGCAGCAATAGCTCTACGGCTATGACCGACAATAACGGTAACCTGAGAAAGCAAGCGGTCTATCTTCCCAACGATGATCAGATCTCGGGCTACACAATGTGGTGGCAGCAATATAACTACGATTCATTGAATCGCCTTGACTGGGTCCGGGAAATCTCAGAAGGTAGCGCCGAGGTTTGGAAACAAACTTTTGACTATGACCGCTACGGCAATCGCACTATCAACCAGGCGAGCACTTACGGCACCGGCGTCAACAATAAGAATTTCACGGTCAACACTGCGAACAATCGTCTGGGTGTCCCGGGCGGCCAAAGCGGCACGATGAGTTACGACAATGCGGGCAACCTCACCGTAGATACCTACGGTGCGGCGGCAGTGTTGCGCGCGTACGATGCGGAAAACCGTATGACGAAGGAGACACAGGCTAACAGTGTCGTCGCCGGCGATTACACCTACAACGCGGACGGCCAGCGCGTGAGAAGAAAAGTTAACAATGTGGAGACGTGGCAGGTTTATGGAATGGACGGTGAGTTGCTCGCCGAGTATGCAGCGAGTGGCGCGCCCGCCAGTCCGCAGAAAGAGTATGGTTATCGCAACGGGCAGTTGCTGATTACGGCAACGGTGCCAGTGACGGCGGGAACAGGTCTTCAAGCGCAGTATTTCGACAACATGAACTTTACCGATTTGAAGGTGACGCGGACGGATGCAAGCGTTAACTTCGATTGGGGTGGGGGCACACCCGATCCTTCTGTGGGAATAGACACCTTCACGGTGCGCTGGCAGGGCAAGGTGGAGCCACAGTATGCGCAAACCTACACGTTCTACACTGAGACGGATGATGGCGTGCGCTTGTGGGTCAATGGGCAGTTGCTCATTGACAAGTGGATTGATCAAGGTCCGACAGAGTGGAGCGGACAGATTTCCCTAACGGCGGGGCAACGCTACGACCTGGTCATGGAATTCTATGAGAACGGGGGCGGCGCAATGGCTCGGCTCTCATGGTCGAGCGCGAGCCAGGCGAAGCAGATCATTCCGCAGTCGCGGCTGTATTTGCCAGGGAGCAGCAGCCAGATGGCCATTGAGTGGCTGGTGGCAGACCAACTCGGCACGCCGCGGATGGTGTTTGATAAGACCGGCAGCTTGGCAACCACGAAGCGCCACGACTACCTGCCGTTCGGTGAGGAACTCGGCGCCGGGACAGGTGGCAGGACCACAGCGCAGGGGTACAGCGCCAGTGATGGAGTGCGACAACACTTCACCTCAAAAGAACGGGATAACGAAACCGGGCTGGATTACTTCCTTGCTCGCTATTACTCATCGACTCAAGGAAGGTTCACAAGTCCCGATGAGTTCACCGGCGGACCCGACGAGCTTTTTGTTCTCGGCACCGGGGATAAAGAAAAGCAAGCGCTGCCATATGCCGAGATCGCAAATCCTCAATCCATAAACAAATACACGTATGTCTACAACAATCCGTTACGATTCATTGATCCAGATGGCCATGACGCGCTTTTGGTTACCAACAAAGATACGGGTGAGACCAAGCTTGTGATCCCGGTCCACTTCACAGGGAAAGGAGCAACTCCGGAGTTGATTGCCGCAATCGTAAAGCGTGGCAGTGAACTCGACACAGGCGGTACGGGAGTGAAAATTGAGATAATTTCCACGGACAAACCAATTAATGGTGTACTGAATAATATGGATTTGAGCCCTGGACTTGATTATAAGAAGTATCCTCAGGCGGGCGAGGGAGTGAACAAGCTAGGAGGAAATAGAGGTCATATAAATACAAACGGGGGACAGAACAGTGTGGCTGGGGCCGCCGGTCATGATGTCTTACATTTTGCAGGCATCAAAGATCAGTACAATGGACGTCGAGATAAGAATGGGCAGCGAACTAGCACTCCCAAAAAGGGCTACGACAATTCAAACATCATGACTTCTCGCGGTGGAACCAGCCTAAAGCCTGAACAAATTAAAGAGGCGCAAAAGAATGGCTCCACGAAGAAGTGCACAACGGAGAATGGGAAAACGGTATGCAAATAAATCTACTTATGTCCCTGATGATCATTATCTTTCCCATTGCGATGCACCAGAAGAAAGCCCCTCCGCTTGAACCAACACAAACACCCGTTGAAGTATGGTGCGGAGGTGATGATGCATTGACACAAGGAGTATGTCACGCCCTTGAGAGTGCGTTCGAGTCGACTCCGGATTTTGTCCCGAGTTACGGGAAAAGGGCTGGAACGCTGGTGGTGACGATCCCTACCAACGTGAGTTGGAAAGGGAAAGAGATCAACAAACGAACTCGAGTATTTTACACAGTGGAATTCACATCGGCTGATGATAAAAAGCTGCGTACTCGTAAAGGATCATGCTGGAACGAAGACTTCGCAACATGCGCAAGTCAAATTGTTAAACAGGCCAGGATTGTAGTTCGCATGTTACATACTGAACATTGATTTTTTCGGTTGTTTCGTCGGGTTCGATGTTCATCTCCAGCGATTCGGTAAACTGATGGTCCAGCGGAATCCACTCCACGATACTCACCGCGACTAGGATTGATGCTGAAGGGGAAACAGAGAAAGGCAGGAATGCCTGCCCTCATTACGCTCGCTGATGAGGGCAGCGTCGCTGGTCCTGATATTGCTTTATGAATGGCTAGCTCTGTCTGGTTTGCTCGTACTGTGAGATGTAGGCAGAGCCCCAGTTGACGATGTATTCCTGCTGGCGGCGCGGGCGCTTGCGACCCGATCGAAGACTCACGCACCTTTCCGGCTTTTCTCTTTAGTTGCTAACGGTTCTTTGACAACTTGCTCTCGCGCGGACGGGCGCGCGGACTCTCATTACCCCTTCTTAACCTCAAAAGAACGGGACACCGAAACCGGCCTTGATTACTTCCTGGCCAGATACTACTCATCGACTCAAGGCAGGTTCACGAGTCCCGATGAATTCACCGGTGGACCTGACGAGTTGTACTACTTCGCGGAGGATGCCTCAGCGAATCCGACCTTCTACGCCGATCTGAGAAAGCCTCAGTCGCTGAACAAGTACCAATACGCCTATAACAATCCACTGCGGTGGGTAGATCCTGACGGTCACGATCCTGAGGAAGCTGAACCGGCGCAAGATCCAAAGCCGGTGGTTCCTGTGCCCCTTCCTGGGCCGTTTCCGCCGATACCTGTGTCTATCGGGCCAACTACTGCAGGGCCCACGGATCAGCAAATAATAGAGGGGGTTAAATCAGTCCTTGACAAGGTATCGGATGTCACAGGAATAACTGCGCTTGCGGATTGGTTGCGTCCAAAAATCATGCCGGGCCCAGCGCCAACGACAACTGGACCAACAGCGGTACCAACAACTGGCACGCCGCCGACTACTGGACGTGAGCTAGTGCCGCCTCCGCCGATAACAATGGGAAAGGGCAGCACTCGAGATGTGCGGAAGATCAATCCTGGCCGCGAAGTTGCTGGAAAGAAAGCCGTCGAGGATGCGAGGTCAGAAGTGACAAGGACGAAGGGCGTGAGAAACAAAACAGCATCGGATGTTGAAGCTTATAATGCTGCTAAACGCGCTCTTAGGCATGCTTTGGATAAACTGAAAAAGTCAGAGACTGACGCACGGAAGGGACGAGGGAATAGATGAGTCCAAGATCGCGAACCGGGAGTCTTCATGTAGAGCTGAAGCTGAAGAAAGACGAGACCGTTGTTTGGCCCGGTTATGGAACCGCCGAAATTCGTCTGGGCTGGGGCGAGAGCCAAGCCAAGGCTGTTTTGGGTGCCCCTGACAAGAGAATCCGTAAGCATAAGGGCCACTATTTCTATATCTATAAGAGAAGGGGAATGGATCTAGACTTCGGTGAGCGAGGTGGGAAGCTGAAGGTCATCTTCTTCTTTCAAAAAGGGGTGCAGGAACACGACCCGGCCAGGATTGTAACTGAGAGAGGTATACGATTGGGTGACTTGCGTTCGAGAGTGCTAGAGGTCTACGGGAAACCTGATGAGACAGGTGAACCTTTCACTCTTCATACCGGCGAGTACTTTCGTGAATGGTTCTACTATTCTGATGGAATTCAATTTCGCTTCAACCAGAAAAACACGGTCGATGAGATCAGCATATCTCGGCGAAAGAGAAATCGCGGGTTGCGGATAGGAAACCGACAAGAGGCTACCGCTTGAAAAATCCTATACGGCAGCAAGAAGAGCCCGGGGAAAGAGGCGAGCGTCGGTTTTCCCCGTATCTAGCCTCGTACAGGGTCCTCAACGCTGACGCGACTTCGACGATCGCCGTTGTCACTGCCTGTTGTTTGTCAAAATTCTTTCCGTCGGGCGCGTGATCGTAGCTTCAACTACCCGTTCTTAACTCAAAAAGAACGGGACAATGAAACCGGACTGGATTACTTCCTCGCTCGTTACTACTCGTCAACACCTGGTAGGTTCGCGAGCGTTGATCCTTACGACATCAACATTGAGCGTCGGAACACTTCCGATCCTGAGGAAGCGGATGCCTTGTTTAAAAGTTACATAGAGCAACCCCAGCATTGGAACCGCTATGCTTACGCTCTAAATAACCCTCTTAAATACGTCGATCCGGTGAACCACTTGAAAGTGTCCCTTGTCGCTGATAAGCGCAGGTACAAGCGGAGTGATGATATCGACCTTGAAGTGAAGCTCACCCAACACCCACGGCTTCAAAGACATTTTTGTCTACGGCACGCTTGAGTTCGGATACCGCGGCAGCTTCATGCTATATCGTCGGGATGCAAAGGGAGAGGATGTACCAACACGATTCTTCCCTGAAGCGCGGACGCTCCCTCCCGAGCCTAACGATACCAGCGCATTTGTGAAATTGCCTCCCGATCACTTTCTTGGAACTTATTCCAGGTCGTCAATCCGTAAGCTGAACATGGTGAAACCGGGGAGGTACTCGAACCTGTTGAAGGGATTGTGACCCCTGCAGGCGGCGCCAACCGTCGTCTACCACTGAAGATTTTGTGGAGAGATTAAAGGCAAGTCCGCCGCCCCAGCCTGGTGGAAAACTTTCAACTTGGTGGAAGTTTAACGGCGAGGAGGTTCACCTGGTCGCCTGGTATTTTCACCATTAATCGTCTCGTTCTTGCTTTCGAATTGTGAACGCAACCCAAAAGTGACGATTGAATACGGAGTACCACCGAGGTTTCTATTGTCGGGTCCTGGTACGCTTAAGTATTTTGTTATCAGCGGACCTGACTTGAAACGCGATGCTGCTAATCGGCAGGGCGAACGCGACTACTTACCTTTGAGGAATGACTATTGAAGCTGATTCCAAGTGAAACGGCCCGCAATCAACCTCTAGATGAGATAGGTAGCATCGTATATAGTCAAGTACCTGCTGGGCTCATCCAGTTTTTCCAGAACATGGACCACCTCTGCCGCTTGTTGAAGGGGACCTCTACAATGTGCACCTTGAACCCAACGACCATATAGTTTCAACACCTTTTTCTCTATACGTGACGGAAAAGTGTTGGCGGTCACTCAAAAGTGACGCTAGCTACCGAAGGTAGTTTTTGCGAAGGCCAATCATGATCAAAACAGTAAGTATAAAAGTGATTAGCGCGGACAAGAGGCAGAACTGGCAGAAGTGTTTGATTACGAAGGCTTGTAGGTAAAGCAGCCAGAGTGTGGTGAGGAACATTAACCCGACAACCACGGTCAGCAATTTAGCTGCCCATCTGTAACTGTACGCCGCAAGCACCGCGAGGCTGAAGACTGTGAAGTAAGCCGCGGCTCCAATCATTGCCAGCGGTACGCCCCGCACTGTCGCATACTCACTGCTCAACACCTCTGAACAACCGCTAACGATTGTGCAGCGCACGCTGCGGCCTGAGAGATGTTCGACTGTTAGATAGATAGCGTCGGCGAGGCCGACCAGCGAAACGATCGCGGCCAAAGTGTAGAGCAGCGGGTTGCGTCGGGTTGTACTTGATAGATCTGTGTCTGGAGTCACGAAGATTGATTGTTGGATATCCAGCTGGGCTGCACAAAAACCACCTAAAGCGCATTGAAACGAAGCGGGCAGCAATTGCGGCTTTGCCGCCGCACAGTGCGGAATGCCTATGGCTTTCCGCTAAGTTCTTCCTAATTACTTTTTCCTGAGGCTCAGCCTCAGGAAAAGAGCTGGCAGATCGCTTCCGGAAAGGCCGAGCCTTTCCGCACTGTGCGCGGCAAGCCGCAACCTGCGTCACTCAGGTTCTAAGCAATTAGTACTTCTTGGGTAAGCCATGCGGCTGCTCAACAGCCATTGCAGGCTACTGATCTCGATTCAGCAATCACTTCGCATTGAGTTGCGCTTGGATCAGCGCACGCAACTTATCAGGCGCGAGCGATTCAAAAGGAATTTCGCGACCATTTATGAAGACGGTTGGTGTGCCGGTCACGCCCAACGCACGGGCCCGCTTGCCATCGAGAAAAATACGCTGAGCTACCGCTTCACTCGAGAGGTCGCTCCTGAATTTTTCCATGTTCAACCCGATCCTGTTTGCATAGCCTTCAAAGATCGGGCGCGCATCGAATGCGTCATGCCAGGTTTTCTGGTTGTCGTAAAGCAAATCATGCATTTCCCAAAACTTTCCCTGTAACCCCGCAGCCTCTGCGGAGCGCGCCGCCGCGAGGGCATGGACGTGCGCCGGAACCAGGGGAAACTCGCGGAAAATTATGCGAATGCGCCCGCCGAATTCCTTTTCCATCGTTTGCAGGACGGGATGAAGCATGCCGCAGGGCGGACACTCAAAGTCGCCAAACTCTTCCAGCGTGACGGGAGCGTCCTCTGGTCCATGCGTGTGTGGCGGAGTGGCGCCAGTTGCACCAGCAGCAGGGTCGATGCTCGGAAGAGTTCTGTTGTTTGTCGCCGGTGAACCCGCGGCCGGCGACGACGGCGCGCTGGGAGGATCTGACGAGCGTTTCAGGTAAAGCGCTGCCATCACCGCGATGACAAGCACAATTCCAATAATCAAAAAAGGAAGGGCGCGTTTCATATTAGTTGGAAGAGTTGATTAGGAAATAATTTCCACGTTGCAATTTGTTCGTTGAAAACATTCAGGATTATCGATGGTTCTTGCTTTGATTTCTCTGTGATGTGATTTTTCTGTCTTTGTGGTGGTTATCAAGCGCATTCACCACAGAGACACAGAGCACACAAAGTTTTCAAAGAGAAGACTCGAACGAAGACATTCCGAGAATCACTGGACCGTATAGGGTACCGTCCGATCGAGATTGCCGTCGACGTAGATCTGGACCTTGTATTTCCCGGTCGGCCAATCCTGCGGCAGACTCAAGTGACCCCGAATAATGTTTTCCAGTGCCTTGGTAACGTAGTCGATGTCTTTAATCTTTTGGTTCTGTGTTCCATCGGCATCGACGATCCACCAGGAAAACTTCAGGTCCGTTCCCCCCTTGGCTTCGTTCAAAGTTACCACGCAGTGAATAGTTCGATCGCCAGGCTCAAACTTGGTGGTATGATCCCCGGGCTTTCCACTGCCATCGTCTTTAGCCATGTAAATTTCTTTGATAACCGAACCCGATTCGACTGGGGTTTCGGCATCGGCATTCGCATTGGTGTTATTGGTGTTATTGCTGTTGTTGGTGTTCTTGTTTTTGCCTAAATTGCAGGCCAGCACGGCAAAGATTAAGAGACCGACGGCAAGCCAGGCTGGATGTTTTCTCATTTTGAGTTGCTCCATGCGTTTTTAGTAAGCAGGAATTCGGGTTATCAAGCTGCAAGCGCCAACGTGGCAGCAAGCGAACGGAAGATATCGCGCCCATCACTCGAGCCGAGCAAGTCCTCACAGGCACGCTCAGGATGAGGCATCAGGCCCAGCACATTGCGCCCCGCGTTGCAGATGCCGGCGATGTTGTCGCGCGAGCCGTTGGGATTCGCGTCGGCGGTGACGTTGCCATGCTCATCACAGTATCGAACCACGATGCGATCTTCACGGCGTAACTCGTTAAGAGTTTGATCGTCGCAGACGTAGTTTCCTTCAGCATGAGCGATCGGGATGCGCCGCACTGATCCCGCCGGCATCTCGTTGGTAAACGGCGTATCGGAAGTCTCCACGCGCACGTAAATATGTTCACAGATGAAATGGAGATCCCGGTTCCGGATCAAAGCTCCCGGCAGCAGTCCCGCTTCGCAAAGAATCTGAAAACCATTGCAGATGCCCAGCACAAACCTTCCGGACTCGGCAAACTTCTTTACCGACTCCATGACCGGCGAGAACCGAGCCAGCGCGCCGGCGCGTAGGTAGTCGCCATAGGAAAAACCGCCGGGAATAATCACCGCGTCATAGGAACTTAGATTTGTGTCGCGATGCCAGATGAAATCGACTGGCTGGCCCACCTGTTTTGAAATCACGTGATAGGCGTCGTGATCGCAATTTGAGCCGGGGAAAACTATGATGCCGAATTTCACGCCTCGATCTCCACGCGATAGTCTTCAATGATGGGATTGGAAAGAACCTCGCGCGCCATGCGGGCGACCGATTCACGCGCCTGCTGCTCGTTTGCGTCGTCCAGGGCAATCTCAAAATACTTACCCTGACGCACGTCGGCGATGCCGCCAAATCCTAACAGCTCAACTGAATGCTGAATCGCCTTACCCTGCGGATCCAATATGCCCGGTTTCAGGCTGACGTAGACTTTTGCTTTCATATATTGCTCGTGACTGTGCCGCGACCTGCCGGTTCATACTAAGACATAACATTGCTTCATGTGTAGTGGATAGCATATATTCCGCGCGGCCTAATTCATACCCACTTTCAAATCAGGAGAACTTGATATGCAAAACCCGCCCCCAGGACAGCGGAACTACGGCAGCGCGCCCGGGGCGCCACCGTCTACGCCATCTCCCGGCACTTCGCAAACCGGCGGCACTGGTTTGGATCCAAAAGTGGCGGCTGCCCTTTCGTATATCTGGGTGATTGGACTGATTTTCTTTTTCATCGAGAAAGAAAACAAGTTCGTGCGCTTTCACGCCATGCAGTCGATTCTCTTTGGCATTGCCAATTCCGCAATCATGTTGGTGCTGGCGATTGTGGCCACGATATTGACCGTAGTCTTCACGATTGGCGCGGCGGCGGCGTCTGCAGCGGGCAGCGGCGGCCTGGGCGCAATTGTTGGTCTATTTGTATGGCTCATCTGGCTTATATTTTGGGTGCTGGCGATGCTGTTTTTCGTGGGATTGATTCTCGCTGCAGTGAAAGCCTACCAGGGCCAAAAATTCAACCTGCCAATCATCGGGAATATCGCCGAGAAGATTGTGGACAAGTAAGAATTAGGAACGCGCTCTGCCGAATTAATCTTTTCTGAAAACCCGTTCAAAGATCGTATCGATATTTCTTAGATAAGTATCGAGGTTGAACACTCCATCAAGTTCGCCTGCCGAAAGCTTTCCCGAAATATCTGCATCACTGCTCAGCAGCTCGCGAAAGTTTTTGTTCTCATCCCAAACCTTCATCGCGTTTCGCTGTACCCACTCGTAAGCAGTCTCGCGGGCGATACCTTTTTGTGTCAGCGCCAGCAGCAGTTGCCCACTAAACACGAGCCCGCGCGTGGCTTGAATATTTTCAAGCATCCGTTTCGAGTGGACCAGCAGGCCATCGATCAACGACGTCGCCTTGTGGAGCATGTAGTCGAGCGCGATACTTGAATCCGGCAGCACCACGCGCTCCGCCGATGAATGTGAGATGTCGCGCTCGTGCCAAAGCGCAACGTTTTCCAAACCGACCAGGCTGTTGGCCCTGACAAGGCGGGCCATGCCACAGATGCGCTCGGAGATAATCGGATTGCGCTTGTGCGGCATTGCGCTCGAGCCTTTTTGTCCGACGGTGAATTTTTCCTGCGCTTCGCCTACTTCGGTTCGCTGCCAGTGACGAATGTTCAGTGCGAACTTATCGAGCGATGAAGCAATGATCGCGAGGGTAGTCAGGTATTCCGCGTACCGATCGCGCTGAATGATCTGGGTTGAGACTGGGGCGGGTTTGAGTCCGAGTCGCGCGCAGACTTTTTCTTCAACTTGCGGATCGAGCAGAGCGAAAGCTCCTACCGCGCCACTGATCTTGCCAAACGCTACGGTGGAACGCGCCCGTCGCAAGCGCTCACGATTCCGGCGCATCTCGTCGTACCAAAGCGCGAACGTCAGCCCAAACGAAGTGGGTTCGGCGTGAATGCCATGGGTGCGGCCAATCTGTGGCGTCTGCTTGAATTCAAAGGCGCGCCGTTTGAGTACTTCTAAAAAGGCTTCAACTTTATTGAGCAGCAGGTCACAGGCATCGCGCAACAAAAGCGCATTGGCTGTATCGACGACGTCGGAAGAAGTTAGACCATAGTGAACAAAACGCGCAGCCTCGCCAATGTTTTCGGCGAGGTTGGTGGTGAAGGCTATAACGTCGTGGTTGGTAGTTTTCTCAATTTCGTTTATGCGTTCAACTGAAAAACTTGCGCGCGCTTTGATTTGTTCGACGGCATCACGCGGAATAGTCCCCATTTCTGCGTGCACTTCGCACACAGCAATCTCGACCTCCAGCCACTTCTGGAATTTACTCTGCTCGCTCCAGAGTGCGCCCATTTCCGGTAATGTGTAGCGATTAATCACTTCGTTAGTTCCGAGTTCCGAGTTCCGAGTTCCGAGTTGCGGGTTTTATCTGGTGTGAGACTCGATTTCGGCCAATCTCGTGCGAACTCGAAACTCGAAACCCGGAACTCGAAACTATTTCAATGCCGTTGAGTTCACAAAATACCGCGCCAGCAACCAATGGCCGTTGCGCTCGACGAAAGTGAAGGTTTCCATGCCCTCACCATTCTGAAATTTGGTTTGATAACTGACAATGTAAGCGCGGCCCTTTAATGGACCACCGGAGTTTTGTTGTTCCGTCGCTGAGAGAAGATTTCGGTTTTCAATGGGACCGAGCTTGCTGCGCAAAGTTTTCAACGTCGCTGAAGATTCTTCCAAAGGCGCATCCTGACGCCAGAGTTCCGAGCCTTCGTTGTAGATCTTTTCGTAACGCTCCGTCGCAATATCATCGCTGACCGTACCGACGGCACCTTCAACCTCAGCCGGAAGACCACGCCGCTCAGTTTGCAAACCGCAAGCTGTTACCAGAACAACTACCGCGAGCAATGAATATTTCGAGGCCAGGTTGAAAGAAAAATTCCGTGAGCGCCGGTAAGCGGCTTTCATCCCTCCGCCTTCATCCTTCATCCTTTTGTCACACCTCGATCCAGGGCGTCGGCTCCTTCGGAAACGAAAGGCTGATCTGGGTGTCCCCGTGAAAAAGCGGAAAGCGTTCCTGCAAAGCGACTTCCGCCGAGATCTTTGCCAGATAAGGATTGTTGGCGCGTTGTGAAAGATGTGCCAGCACGATGAATTTGGCCACGCCGTCAAAGCCGTCCAGGATCCACTCGGCGACATCTTCGTTCGAAAGATGGCCCAGCCGCGACAGTATCCGCTGTTTCAGATCCCAGGGATAAACGTCGCAGGCCTTCAGCATGTCGCGACTGTGATTTGACTCAATAACCACGGCAGCGCAGCCACGCAGGCGTTCGCTGACGAGCGTGGTGATATGACCAAAATCCATTAGCGTGGCGATCTTCACACCCTGGTGAGTGGCCGTAAAACCGAAGTTATCGACCGCGTCGTGGGGAATGGTGAAGGGGTGAAAGTCGATTTCCCCGATACGAAAATCTCTGCTCGACTCAATCTGCTCGACCCGATCGCGCAGTGCTTTGGCGCGTTTTTGCGGCTCGTCGTTGCTGACATTAAAGCGTTCACTAACGTAGGCGTCGTGAGTTTTCGCGGAGATATAGACGGGGCAATCAACTATTCGGAACAGGACGCGGAGGCCGCCGGCATGATCGCCGTGCTCGTGAGTGACCAACACCGCGTCGAGTTTCTGCACGTCTTCGCCGACCAGCGCCAGCCGCCGCGCAATTTCCTTAGCGCTCAATCCTGCGTCGACGAGAACACGTGTATCGCCGGCAACGATCAGAACCGCATTCCCCGTTGAGCCGCTGCCAAGAACGGTAAGTTTCATGTTAAGGATTTAGAACCAGGACTGACAACTAAGGTGAAGGAAAACTTTATCACGAAGGGCCAGAAGTCGGAAGTCAGAGTTTTCATCAACGAATCGGTCAGAGGTCAGAGTTTTCATCAACGAATCTGAATACTAACCTCTGACCTCCGACTTCTGACCTCAGATCTTCAACCGCGAGCGATCGACATTAAAGCCATTCAAATTTCCCAACGCGCCGAGCGATAGTGAGTCACTCTTAAGGAAGCTTCGCGCCACCCGCTGCAGATCGTCGGGAGTTACGGCCTCGATCTTTTCAATCACTTCGGCTGGTGAAATGCGACGCCCGTGGATAATCTCCTGTCGCGCAAGGCCGCCGGCGCGGGCGCTGGAGGATTCCAGGCCCAACAGCAACAGCGACAGCGCCTGGTCCTTCACCAGCTTCAGCTCTTCCAGGGTAACACCTTCTTCGACAATCCGGCGCAACTCTTCAAGCGATAAGTCAACCACCTCATCGAGGTGCTCCGGGGAAGTTCCCGCGTAAATTGTGAACACGCCCACATCGGAAAATGTGTTGCCACCGGCGCCGACGGAATACGCCAGACCGCGTTCCTCTCGAATCTTTTGCCAGAGCCGGCTGGAAGTGCCGCCGCCAATAACTGACGTGAGCAGGCTGGCTGCATACCGATCGCTGCTTTTCGCATCCGGCCACGGTGCAGCAATCACAAGGTGCGCCTGTTCGAGCTCTTTTTGTTCAATCAGGATCGGCGTCGCGGGCACCGGCGCTTCTTCGCTCGGCACAGAGCCTGTGCCATTAGCATTGGGAAAGGATTTGTTCACCAGCTCGACCAACTGATCGTGCTCAACGTTTCCTGCGGCCGCGACCACCAGATTCGACGGCGAAAAACCACTTGCATGATAGGCCGCGATCGCATCTTGATTAAATGACGAAACCGTTTCCCGAGTGCCTTCAATAGGCCGTCCCAGCGGATGGTTGGGGAAGTAGACGGCATTAAAGAGTTCGCCCAGTAATTCATCCGGCGTGTCTTCGACCATCTTCATCTCTTCGAGAATGACCTTCTGTTCGCGTTCCAGATCTTTTTGGTCAAAACGAGGGTTTGCAAGCAGGTCGGCAACCAGATTAAAAGCCGCGGGCAGGCTGGTGTCCGCAACCTTTAGCGCGAAACCAGTCATCTCATGCGTAGTAAAAGCGTCGAAATGTCCCCCAAGACGATCCGATTCGACGGCAATGTCGCGGGCCGAGCGACGTTTAGTTCCTTTGAAAACTGCGTGTTCGATGAAATGGCAGATGCCGTTCAGCTCCGGCGTCTCGTGGCGGGAGCCCCGTCGCACCCAAATGCCGGCGGTCACGGATCTGAGGCCGGGCATATGCTCAGTCAGGACCTTGATGCCGTTGGGAAGTTTAGTCGCGCGAACGTCGTCAATCATCGATGGAGTCACCCAAAACCGCTTAAATTCAGTGTCGTTTCGAATGCTAGCACGGCGACAACAGGCGGCAAAGCGAGCGCAAATTGCGCGGAAATTGGGCCGATTCCTTGACACCGGTTGAATTGTTGGCGGAAAATGAGGCCATCCAACGGTTCTGGTAAGTCTCCTGGCCTGAACCAGTATGCCTTCTCGGGTTTGAGGCTGGACTACTCTGTAGTTCTACAACGAAGGCGTGACTTATGCGGAGACGCTTGCCTATTTTGTGCAGACAGCAAACACACCCGATTACTTCAAACGTTTCCCGAGCGAAACGTAAGGAGGGCTCGTGTCGATAAGATTCGAAAGAAAAATATCAGGTCTGCTTCTGGTTGTTTTTTTCGCCCTTTATGCGCCTGCCGCCGTAAACGCGAGCACCGGAAGCATGGCGACGATCTCCGGTGCTGTGGTCGACAATAAAGGCAATCCTCTGGCCGGCGCGCTGATCTCACTAATAAAAGACGGCACTAAAAAAGTTATCAAGGAGACCCGCAGCGATATCAACGGGCGCTTTGCGACGCGAATTTTGCCCGGCCGCTATGGCATTCACGCGATTGCCAAAGGATTTAATGAAGTCGTTTTCTCTGCGGTTGAAGTACGCGCATCCCAAGAGCTCATCTACCGCTTCAACCTGGAACCAATTGGTTCAGGAAAGACTTTGGTTGAGCGTCGCCGGGATCGCGAAGATGTGAAATGGACTTTGCGATCGGCGCAGACGCACCGGTCGATCTTCCAGGCGCAAGAAGGCGAGGATGACGAAATTCAAGCTATTGGGGCAGCGGAAAATGCCCAGGCCGGATCTCCCACCGACGACATAACCGAACTGACTGAAGAAAACTTGAATCCCGGCGCGCGCAAAAACGTGCAGGGCGTGCTTGAGACTTATTTTGCCAGCTCATACGGCGCCGCATATCCCGGTCTAAATTTTGCGCTCGCGACGAATCCAAAAAATGGCGTCGAACTCGTGTTTGCGAGTCAGCTCGGTGCTGGTCCGAATGCACCGGAACGCTTTGAAGTGAGTACACACGTCCGCGCCGGACAGCGCCATCGTATTGGCATGAGTGTGGGCGCAATCAAGTTTGCTGAACCAATCTGGTCGACGGTAAAGCTTAATCAGACCGAAACGCTCGGCCAGTTTTCGGTGCGTGCCATTGATGAGTGGGTGGTGCGCGATGGCATAGTCATTGTTCTCGGTCTCGATTATTCACGTTTCATTGGTGGCGGTGGAGCGCGTTCGTTGAATCCGCGTATCGGAATTCAATTTGATGCTAATGCTCGCACGCGTTTGCGCGCTGGTTATGCATTAGGTGG
This sequence comes from Pyrinomonadaceae bacterium, assembly GCA_051002775.1. Lineage (GTDB taxonomy): Bacteria > Acidobacteriota > Blastocatellia > Pyrinomonadales > Pyrinomonadaceae > PSRF01. The sequence goes on from JBPCLZ010000016.1 coordinate 46,223, forward strand.
CGAAGAAGCGCGCACGCAAAGCGTCGCTGCTTTTGAGAACAGCCAGATTGCTTTTACCGACGTCGGGAAGAGACCCATCGCTTTTGTAGATGGCCAGGCTGTATTAGAACGAACTCATCGTTTGGAGTTCGGCGTCGAGCGAGTGATCGACAACAAATCAAATTTTGAAGCCACCGGCTTTTTCGACACTACATCGGGACGCGGCATAGGGTTGCTTAGCACCCCGATGACAGCTTTCTCCGGCGCTACTGGTGAAACTTTTATTAATGTCGCAAATCAGCAAGGGGCGGCGAGAGGCATGCGTTTGGTTTATACGCGACGATTAAGTCGCGTGTGGACAGCGTCGGCAGGTTACTCGTTTGGCCGCGGCCAGCGACTGGCTTCCGGTGACATTTCACGACCCGAAGACATCTTTGAAAACTCTTTCTTCCAGACGGCAGCTTTCCAGCTTGGCGCCGGATTCGGTACCGGCACGAACGTACGCACCGTGCTGCGCTTCTCACCGAATGCGACAGTCTTTGCAATCGATCCTTTCGCCGGTCGCCTCGGAGTTTACGATCCTTCGCTCAGCATCCAGGTAACGCAGGAGCTCCCCAGCTTTGGCTTGCCGATTCGTGCGGAAGCAGTTTTGGACGCGCGAAATCTGTTGGATATGCAGGCGGCTACCGACAACGGAGAAGTACTCACGCAACTGAGTACAGGCCGGCGTTCCGTTCGCGGAGGAATCTCGCTGAGATTTTAGTAGAACAGAGAGATAAAGCCGGCGCGCTCGGTTCGCCGGCGCAGCTAAGTTTGGTCCATTTGCCCATCCATAAGTTCTCCAAAATCTCGGAAAAGTCCAAAAACTTGGATTGTTCGTAATTACATCCAGTATTTGAGCTATCGAATCAGAATAGCCCCTCTATCAAACCGAACGCAGGCTGGGGTTTCCGTACGGTGACGGCTCTACTGCTTATTGGGCGGCGAACCAGAGTGGAAAAGAACCGGGGAACAAACCTTGCGTTTTCATAACCGGATCCGGGGCGCAGGGAGCGTCACTGGCAAATTGATTCAGTGAAAAGATCAGTCTTTACAACTGGAACCTGGTTGGTCTTCGTTACCTCGGCGCTGCTGGTGACAGTGGCCGTGCTCAACTTTGCCCAGCGCCTGCGGCACGAGACACCTCCGTGGGATGGCGTAACCTGGCATGAGACCCGGCAGGGCATCGTTGCGGACAAAGTTGAAGCGGACTCGTCGGGCGCGCGCGCACAGATTATGCCCGGCGACCGCTTAATTGCTATTAGCCTTAATGACAACCATTACGAGGAAGTTGGGCACGCGAAAGACGTGCAGATTTACCTGGACAATTCCCGGGTCGGCGGCAAGATTCATTACTTAATCGAGCGCCCTTCTTATCCTGAAGAGAGCCGGTACTACTACGCTGATCTCGATAATCTAAATGCAATTCACAAATGGACGCCACGCGATCTGTACATCAACCTCATTGGGATCGTTTACCTTTTAGTCGGCTTCTTTGTGCTCCTCAAGCAGGGCGGCCGCGCCCCTTTCTCGTTACACTTCGCCACCTTGTGCTTAGCTGCGTTTGTCTTTCATTTCTACACGCCGCTTGGCAGCTATCGCGATCTGGATCTGGCGGTCGCATTCTTCAAGAACGCGGCATTCATACTTTTCGCTCCGCTGTTTCTGCATTTTTGTCTGGTCTATCCACAACGGCAACAGCTTTTTGATACTAAGCGCTGGCGGGCTGCGTTGTTGTATTTGCCGGCTACGTTGCTGCTGATTCTCGCGAGTTTTGTTTTTCTTCGCGGCGTGCTCATTCCATTGGTGCCCGCGCTGGGCAGCGTGCCTGGCTTTTCCGAGTCGTTTATCGCTCTGTTTTATCGTTTGACGTTTGCACACTTTGTTGCCGCGTTGGTGGCCAGCGTCTTCTTCCTGATTCGCACATGGATCAAAGCGAAGACAGCGGTCATTCGCCAGCAGATGAAATGGGTGGTCTGGGGATCCTTGCTGGCGGTGGCCCCATTCACCTTGCTTTATGGCATCGGATTTTTGCTGGGTGCACAAACTGATCCCTGGTTGATCGACGCGGCCGTTCTACCCTTGATTCTGATCCCGCTCGCGTTCGGTTATTCCGTTGTGCGCTATCGGCTAATGGACGTCGAACTGGTTGTTCGTCGGGTTTTTGTATACGTGCTGACCACGTTGTCGATTGCGCTGATGGTGGGCTCAGTAGTTTACCTCGCGGGGCTATACGCGCTGGGCGAAGGTGGACCATCCAGCTCGGGCGAAATTACTTTACGCGTGGTGCTGGCAATCGTCGCGATGGCCGCGATTGTCATGCTAGCCGCGCCCGTCAAAAACTTTCTTCAGGAACAGATCGACCGCTTGTTTTATGGCGAGCGCTATGACATGCGCCATAGCCTGTTGGATTTTGGCCGCACACTGTCCGCAACTACCGCGCTTGATCCGCTGCTCGATTCTCTCGTTAGTCGTTTGCAGGAAGTGATGAATGTCGGCCGGGTGGCTATTTTCATCGAAGACAAGCATGCGCCGGTCGGCTACCGGGTGGCTCGTGCCGCCGGGCTCACTGGTGAAATGGTGGTGCCCGCCGACTTTCGCGAAATGATTCGCATACGCTCGGCCGAAACTGGTGTGGTTCGTACAGATGATCTTGATCTGGTTCCCGAGACCACTGGTTTCGTGCGCCGCGCGCTTCATTACTACGTACCCTGCGTCGTTCGTGGTCGCATGGTCGCGGTCATTGGTTTGGGCCGATCGGCCGATGGCGCCCTGCTGTCTTCGGAAGACGTCGACATTTTGCTGACGGTGTCAGGTTACGTGGCGGTGGCAATCGAAAACAGTTTGCTTTACCAGGAGCAACAGGAGCGCGCCGGCGAGTTGAAGCTGTTGAAAGAGTTTAATGAATCGATCATCGAATCGATAAACGTCGGATTACTGGCGGTAGATCTTGAAGGCCGCGTTACCCGTCTCAACTCCGCCCTGGAGGAAATTCTCGAGGTTACGCGGGCGGAAGCCACGGGTAGGCGAGTTGAGGAACTCTTCTCCGAAGACTTTACCGACACGCTGCGTCAGGTGCTCGGCAACGATCGCTGGCGGCTGCGCGAGACGCGCAATATTTACAAGATCCACACCGCCACCTTTGCCGGACGCACGCTGGTTCTAAATATTTCGATCGCGCCGCTGCAGGATTCACAGGAACAGACGGGCGCGCTGGTGGTGCTCGAAGACGTAACGTCGCGTGTCAGGCTTGAGGAACAGTTGCAACAACGCGAGAAACTCTCGTCGATTGGTCTGCTGGCTGCGGGCGTCGCGCACGAAGTGAATACACCGCTGACCGGCGTATCGTCTTACACCCAAATGTTGCTGGGAATGCTGAATGAGACTGATCCGAAACATGCGTTGCTGCTCAAGGTGCGGCGCCAAGCTGAACGCGCTACGAATATTGTCAACAACCTGCTGAACTTTTCGCGCACCGGCAGCGCCACGGAATTCAGCGAGGTCGACATGAGCCGCGTGCTTGACGATACGCTGCAATTGCTTGAACCGCAGCTGCGCGGCAATCAAATCGAGATCATTCGTGACTACGATCCGGAAGCGCCTCGCATAATCGGCAATAGTGGCCAGCTTCAGCAGGTCTTTACCAATCTGTTGCTGAATGCGCGTGATGCTATTCCCGTCGGCGGTTCAATTAGAATAGCCACTATCCCCTCTGAAGATCATTCGTTGATCGTCGAAGTGTCCGATACGGGACTGGGAATCGCGCCGGAAAACGTTGCCAAGATTTATGATCCGTTTTACACCACGAAGGGAGTCGGCCAAGGTACCGGGCTCGGGCTAGCCGTCTCTTACGGAATTGTTCAGGAGCATTCGGGTCACATCAGCGTGGAAAGCACGCCGGGGCGCGGCACGACGTTCCGCATCACATTGCCGACAGCCCACGCGCGGGCCCGTTTGCAGCCGGTGGGCGACTAACCAATCTGAAATCTGAAATCTGAAATTTGAGATCTGAGATCTGAGATTTGAAATCATTTTGATCTAAAAGCTAAAATCCCCAAAATTCAGAACCAGCAAGAGCGCATGCGTCGATTTGCTCTTGCCTTTTTTTTTGCCCTGATCTCCCCTAAACTGGCTGATTCAAACTGAGGACCACTAACTTTGGCGCTAAAAACGGAAAGACGCATGGCTAAAAAAGGATCTGTGCTCATCGTCGACGATGAGGAGATCATGCGCGAGGTTTTGGAGACATTGCTTTCGTCGGAAGGCTATCGCGTTGATCTTGCCAAGACGGGCGAGGAAGGACTCGAAGCGTACGGCCGGCGCGCTTACGACGTCGTGCTGCTGGATGTCTCAATGCCCGGCATCGGAGGTCTGCGCGCGCTCGAAGAGTTTTTGAAAATCGATTCAGATGCGGTGGTCGTTATGATTACGGCTTACGCCACGTTTGATACGGCAATTGCCGCGTGGGAACACGGCGCCTTTGGCTGCATCAGAAAGCCATTTCAAAACGAGCAAATCACCGGAACGGTAGGGGCCGGAATTAAGCGCCGGCGCAAAGAAGAAGAACGGCGCACGCTGCGACGTGCGATGAGCCGGGCCGTCGATCGCGGCGCCATTGTCGGCCGCTCGGACATCATGCAGGATGTTTTCCGCCTGGTAGAGCAGGTGGCGCCGGCGCGCTCCACTGTTTTGGTCACCGGCGAAAGCGGTACCGGCAAAGAACTAATCGCGAAAGCGATTCATGAATCGAGCATGCGGGCAGGCAAACCGTTTGTTACGGTGAACAGCTCGAATATTCCTTCCGAGTTGCTCGAGTCGGAACTCTTTGGTCACACGCGTGGTGCTTTTACCGGCGCAGTCGCAGCGAAAAAAGGGCTGTTTGAAGTTGCGGACGGCGGGTCAATCTTTCTCGACGAGATTGGCGACATTCCTCCGGAAACGCAGGTGCGACTGCTGCGAGTAATTCAGGAGCGCGAGTTCACTCCACTTGGCGACACCACGCCCCGCCGCGTCGATGTGCGCATCATTGCGGCCACTAATATTGATTTGAAGGAAGCTGTCAAACAAGGAGCGTTTCGCGAGGATCTTTATTACCGCCTGGCCGTGGTACCCATTGAACTGCCGCCGTTACGCGATCGCCGTGAAGACATTTTGCCGCTGGCCCAACATTTCATCGAGAAATACAACGACGAGAACGCGCGGCACGTTTCGCCGCAGATTGCACCTGATGTGTTGGCATTATTGGAAGCTTATTCCTGGCCCGGTAATGTACGCGAGCTGGAGAATGCGATTGAGCGGGCCGTAGTGATCGCTCCGCGAGACGAAGTTACGCGTGAGTGTCTGCGTCCGGAAATCAGCGATCCGCAATCGTTAGCGGTGGCCTCCGAAGAGGGCGCGAGCCTGGCGGCGGTGCTTAACCTCGGAGGCGGCATCAATTTCTATGATCAGGTGCGGCGCTTTGAGGTCGATCTAATTCGGCGCGCGCTGGAGCAAACCGGCGGTCATCAATCGCGCGCTGCACGGTTGTTGGGAATGAACGCGACCACGCTCAACTCAAAAATCAAGACGTACAGGATAAGTCTGCGGCCTTAAGAAGTTTGAAATGGGGCACTGGAGGCTGTACCCCTTTGCTGATTAATGATGGGTTGCGGTTGCGGGCTTTTTCTTTGCCGGCTTGCCGGTTGCGCCCTTCAGTTCAACCAGAATTACTTCCATATCCCCGTCAGAAATATTTTCAGGAAGATGTGTGGCGGCTGGAGTGAAAAGCGTGGTGCCCGCCTTCATATCTCGCTCTTCGGTTTTACCACCCGGGTAGGTAAACTTGATGCGACCGTCCGTTTGAAAAATAGCAACGGCATCGGGGTGGCTATGCATCACCGACTTCTCGTGCGGGGCATACTTAACTCGTAACACTCGCACGCGAGCATTTTCAAACTCGACTTTGTAATGGTTGGGATCGGCCTTTGTCGAATCCTGTGCAACCACAGGAATTGCGAACGCGAGCACGAAGAGAATTAGTAACAACATTCGACGCATAGAGGAGTCTCCTTAAACTTTGAATCTGATAAGGCCTTGGGACGGGTTGCAGTTCTAGTTCAAGTCGACCGGCAAGTCAATGTTTTATCCACCGGGATATGCCGACAATTTCAGAAAAGACAAGACGACATCAGTTCATCGAACTGATCGCTGAGGCCGCCAGTTGCCGGTGCTGTGCGGCAATGTGTGAACGCGCAGCGGTGCTTAGTGAACTCAATGGACCACTGACGGCACGAATCATGTTCATTGGCGAAGCGCCGGGGCGAAAGGGCGCCGATCAAACGCGAGTCCCTTTTTCGGGCGATCAGTCGGGCAAAAACTTTAATCGTTTTCTCGCCTCGATCGGTCTGCGGCGGCAGGATATTTTCATTACCAGTGCGGCGCTTTGTAACCCGCGTACGGAATCGGGCGCTAATCGGAAGCCGAGCAGGACAGAGTTGAAAAACTGTTCCGAGTTTTTGCGACGGACGTTTGCGCTGGTCGATCCGGCGATCGTTATCACTCTTGGTTCGGTTGCGCTTGAGGCTATTGGAACGATTCAGAGTCACGGTCTGATTTTGAAAGAGTCCGCAGCGACGATACATGAATGGAACGGCCGCGTGCTGGTGCCGATTTATCATCCCAGCCCGCAGGTGCTGGCTTCGCACCGCCGCGAGCAGGAACAGTTGGCTGACTATCGGGTGATTGCGCGCGCGTTGCGCATTGTGTAGGTGGGTTATCGCGTGAATGCCGCTTGATGCGCGCCTGCGGCTCAGCCTCCTTCTGTGCGGAAAGGCTCTGCCTTTCCGTTGGCACTATTTTGAATGGAGGCTAGGCCTCGGATCGGGCTTAGCCCCAAGAATCAACACGCGGCCGGAAAGCGGCAAAGCCGCAAAGGATTCTATGACTGAAGCAGGAGAACAGCTTGTGACTCGAAAGCTGGCGCTCGACGAAGCGCACCATCAACTTGGTGCAGCCATGGTCGAGCGTGATGGTTGGTCTGTGCCCGCTTCATATGGCGATGTTGCGCAAGAATACGCAGCGGTGCGCGAAGCTGGCGCCGGTGTGATTGATCTTTCCTCGCGCGGGCGTTTACTGGTGAGTGGGACAGAAGCTATTCCATTTCTCAACGGGCTAATCACTAATGACATGAAGACGCTTGCAGAGAATTCCTGGATGCCGGCGGCATTTCCGAATGTGCAGGGACGACTAATGGCCAGCGTGCGTGTGATTCGTTTGCAGGACGAAGGCACAAGCAAGCAAACCTCTCCTACTTTTCTTATTGATACAGAAGCAGCAACGCATGAACGCGTGCTGAGAACTATCGAGCGCTTCACACTGGCCGGTGACTTTCGCGTTAAAGATATGACGAGCGAGTCAGCAATGTTGTCGGTGCAGGGCAGTAAAGCGGCGAATGTTGTTAGCTCACTGCTCAACGAAGCGGCGGACTTTTCAGCACCGCACGCAGTGTGGCAAATCAGTTGGCAGGAAGGCGGCACGACCGCGGAATTGACGGTAATTCATGCGTCACACACGCAGGAAGATGGCTTTGATCTGATTGGTTACAACGATCACGCCAACCGTTTATGGGATGCATTGCAGCAAGCGGGCGCGCGACCCGTCGCTTACGACGCACTCGAGATTCTGCGCATCGAAGCAGGGGTTCCGCGCTATGGCATCGACATGGATGACGCGAACATCGTTACCGAAACGAATCTGGATGATGCAGTCAGTTACACCAAGGGCTGTTACATCGGTCAGGAAATCATTGCGCGCATCAAGTATCGGGGGCACGTGGCGAAGAAGTTGTCAGGTTTGATGTTCGATGGCTCGGTCGACGTCAATGCCGGCGCTATTGTTAACTCTGTGGATGTAAAAGAAATTGGCCGAGTAACTTCAATGGCGTATTCACCAAAGCTGAATCGCACTATTGCGCTTGCTTATCTGAAATACGACTATCTCACCCCCGGTACAACAGTAAAAGTGGTTACCGGCGAAGGTGATATTTCCGGGGAAGTAGCCGGTCTTCCTTTCGTCCCTGCTCCGGGGTCCATTTGATGGAAGAATCGGATCCTCCAAGAGAAGAAAAACCAACCGACCTCGATTTCGCGCAGGCGCGCCTCGCCTATTCGATCATCCAATCACTTCTGGAACACACTCGCGTGGTCAGCGACCTGATCGCGCTAATGGCCCAGACGCTTGATGAAGACACCACCAAAGTTCTGACGCAAACTCCGGTGTGGACCGCGTATCTGGATAGCCGCCGCGCGATGGAACGCACCCGCGCAGACGTAGAAAATTTTGCCGAAGTTATGAAGAAGCTTAGTGAGGATTAGGGTCGGAAGGAATGTGATCTCCGAAGGCGCGCAGCGTTCGCAAATGCTCTTCACTCAAGGCGACCCTTACATCGTCGACTCGGATTTCCAGGGCCTTCGCTTTCGTTATCTTCACAAATGTTTCGTAAGGCATGCGGAAAACGAGGCGCTCTCCCAGCCAAACCCGGCCGGGAACAGGCCGTTTGATGGCCGAGCGATTTGAGCTTAAGAACACCTTCTCGCCATCGATCACAAACACTACGTAGAGGTCGGTCTCCAATTGCCCTCTGACAACAGTGCGCAATTCGAAATCGATGATCTCAGGCGTGCGCGATTCTTTGCCCGTGTAACTGAACGCGGGTGCCATATGAAGACTGCGATACTTGCCGTTGTCTTCGGAGATTTGTACAGGTGCGAGTCGAACGGTGGTCTTGTTTTTGCGGGCGTCATGGGAAGTTTCAATCTTAAGGTCAGCTTGAAGAGATTCCAGTAGTGCGGCCGGCGGCCCAAACATCGATAGATACGAGACGGCGGCCAGCAGCGACAAGGCTAGTAGTGATTTCGTTAGAAGCATCCGGGTTTTGTTGCCGGTGAATTCAACCTGCAAGTGCAACAGTGGTTTCGCTCCAGGGGAACGATATCTTTATAGTCACAAGCTCACAAACAATATCTTCGCTCCGTTAGGAGCGAAACCCCTCGGAACAAACTGCCGAGCGAGGCAACAGCCGTTGCGCTCCTACGGAGCTGAGCATAACGAAAATCTCCAGGCTATAAACATCTCGCCCCGCTGGGGCGAAGACACACAGCCTTCTGTTGCGTTTCCAATTTGAATTTGTTGCCCTCAAACTCTGCAACCGATCAGATTAATAATTCCCAGCAAGCTCTTTTCCACTCGTACAACATTCAAGCCCGCTGCCTTGGCCGTTGCGGCGGTGCGCCGGTTGAAGTGATCGTCGAACAGCGGCACCGTGATCCAGTTTAACAGGTCGAAGAGCG
>JBPCLZ010000017.1:0-21108 GCA_051002775.1 Pyrinomonadaceae bacterium
TCTACTCGGTGTACTCGATGAAAGAAACAAAAGCATTACCCCAGCTAAAGGCTGGCATGGTAAGTGCTCAAAAGTGTAAACGATGTCCCCGGTCTAAAACGTAAACTATGTCCGGCTTGCACAGAGAGGGCTTGAGCGCGCTAGGCTTCGCCCCCTCCCCTAACCCCTCCCAAAGGGAGGAGAAGAAACCACGCACTTTTCAACAACTTATTCAGACGCTCCTTTAGTCTTTGTTTCCTCCATAGGAGCACGAGCTAAAATTTATGGCACTAACTATGACAGGCACTGCAAATGCAACAGACTTCCAAACCTTGTGTTCTCGCAAAGAGCACAGACTAAAGTCTATGCCACTAGCAAACTAACAGTTTGCTTTACGTGCGCACGGCAAATGAAGCCAGCAGCACTGCAATCGGATCGATGCAAACAGACGGCGGGTTAACGCCGTCCGGAAAATTATTAACTATGATTGAAAAAACCAATTCCTCACCCGATGCAGTCATGACGTATCCAGAAAGGCTTGCCGCGGTACTAAGCGTGCCAGTTTTTGCGCGCAGATTATTTTGCGCTGCAGTTCCTTTCATGCGGTTACGCAAAGTTCCGTCTACCCCAGCAATCGGCAATGCCTCCCGAAACGCGGACGCATAACGGTGCCGGCGCATGTAGAGCAGTAACTGCACCGTAGCCGCCGCTGAAATCAAATCACTGCGCGAAAGACCGGACGCGTCTGTTAGGTTCAGGGCGGTTGGATCTATACCAGCCTGCCTCAAAAAACTCTTAACCACCGCGATGCCGTCCGACTCACTGTTTTTCGTCTGCGAAATTGGAAGTTCTGTCGCTTCACTCGAGTCGCTGCGTTGAATTGGAGACGGTGAAGTTGTCGGCGGTACCACTATTGTACCCAGGGTGCGCAGGATCAATTCCGTATAGAGGTTCTGGCTGGGTTTCATTGTTTGCGCAGCAATCACACTCAAGGGAGTTGATTGCAACGTGGCCAGCTCAATCGGCTGTGGTCCATGCAGGGAGGTTGCGAGCGCCGGCGCGCCTTTAGAAATCAGACTCGATCCCGATCGCTGATCGATTGCGCGGGTTTTGCCGGAAATCGCTACGCCGCGGCTAGCCAGCGCCGATCGCAGCAGGTAAACAAAAAGGAGCGCTGGTTGCGAGATTGCTAACCTGCCGGAGTACCCTCCATCCCCAAGCGCGATCTGACCACTTACTTCAATAACGTTGGAGGCCAGCTCGCGATATACGGTCAAGTCGCGTCTTGTTCCCCGCGCTGCCGTAGTCATGCGATTCTTGATTGTTAGCAAAGGATTGGCCGGCAAAACTGTAATCGCGGCAGGCGCGCCCACGTTCGTCCCCGGTTTCACAGAAAGGTTTACGAAGTTGTCGTTGATGGACAGCGCGCTCACTTCGGCCCCATACCACCATTGCAAGTCTTCCCATTCCCAACCGGAACCGTACGGCGCGCCGCTGAAAAAGCTCTCGTCACCAATTAGATCACCACTAACACGCTTTATGCCCGCGGCGACAATACGGTCTGCCAGATCATTGATTCCCTTCGCGTAGTCACCATTGTTGAAACGAAACGAGAAAGATGGATCACCGCCGCCATAAATGATCAGGTCGCCTTTAAGCGTGCCATCAGTTTCGGGCCTCGATTGCGAGTAAACCGAGGTCTTAAAACGATAGTCAGGTGTCAGCCGATCAAACGCCGCTGCAACGGTGTAAAGCTTCATGTTTGAAGCCGGACTCAGCAGCTTGTTTGCGTTCTGCTCGAAGATAATTTTGCCAGTCTCAAGCGAGGCGACTTTGATACCTACAGTGGCCGGTTCAAGCTCCGGACGGCGCAGGATTTCTGAAATACGACTTTGCAACTCAGCGAGCGAACGCGTCGTGGATGCAGTGGTTCGCGGTGCGCGTTCTTCGGGAACTGACGGTGGAGCCGGAGTCGCGACAGGAACGGCAGCCGGTGTTGGCGTCGGACTTGGTGATGTGGTGGGGACGACTCGGCGTTCGCGTTGAGGCTCTTGCTGCGCACTCGCGAGCGGAAACCACGCAATCGGCGAAGAAAGAAGGAGGCTGGCGACGATTAACAGGCTGAAGGCCCGAAGGTTCTTAAACATCAGGTGACGTATTTTCGGCGCGACTTTGATTGGCGGCTTGAACCTTCACTCCTTCGGACCGATGACGCGCACTGACCTGGGCCATCAATTCCTGAAAGCGCGGCGTACCTTTAAGCGTGGACCAGTTCGGATCATTTTCAAAACAAGGTTGGTTTTCATTTCCCAGGGCAATGGCTCGCGCCAACCACTCGAACGCCTGGTCCTGCATCCCTTCGAGCGCATAAACAGATGCGACTGAGTACGCAATGTCGGCATCGACTTCCGCGTTGCGGATAACGTCGGCGGTCAACTGCGCACGCGCTTCGTCATGTTTGCCTTGCGCACTGAGAAACATTGCCATAAACGGACGAATGCCGTGCATGTTCGGATGCGTAGCGATGTTTTGCTGCATCAGTTCCGCGGCTGCGTCGGTCTTGCCGGTGTAATACAAAGCCAGCGCGCGAAACGTTTTGACCAGCGGATTGTCCGGATCGCCCGCATGGTCCAACTGCCGCGCCGTCTCTTCAAAATTTCCCATGTACATGTAAACCAAAGCGCGATTGAAACTAGCGACAATGTGCGCCGCCGGATCAAGCCGCATCAGTCGTTCATAACTGCGTAGCGCGCGGCCATACTCGCCATCAAGCCGGTGTAAAGTCGCCTTCACAAAATGGACTACCGGCTCGTCCGGGGCTTCACGTCGGGCGCGCGCGACCTCTTCGCGCGCCTTTTGCTTTTGCCCGCGCCATAAATAAATAAAAACCATCAACATGCGCGCTTCGATTAATTGCGGATCGATTGATAGTGCTTTCTTGAAGGCGACCTCAGCGCGCTCATAGTCTTCGGCGCCTCCGAACCCCTTGAAAACCCGGTTGACGTAAGCGGCGCCAAGCCCGTCATGAGCCAACGCAAAGTTTGGATCCAGCTCGATAGCGCGCTGAAAATGTTCGATGGCAGCAGCGCAGTCTTCCGGCGCAACAGTTCGGAAAATGAAACGAGCGAAAAGATCGCGTCCGCGCAAATACTGTTCGTAAGCAGCGGCGTTTTGCGTCGATGGTTTAGCGATCCCGTCCTGTTCGGCGGGACTGAGTTCGAGACGCAAACCTGCAACAATTTGCTGCGCGATAGTGTCCTGCACGGCAATAATGTCGGCGTCTGAAGTGTCGATGCGATCGCTCCAGAGTATGTCGCCGGACGCAACATCCAGTAACTGGGCTGTTACGCGGAAGCGTCCGCCGGCATGCATGAACCCGGCCGTCAACACGGCACCGACCTTCAACTCCCGGCCAATTTCGCGCGGGTCCATTTGCCCGGCCTGATATTTCGCAATCACCGAAGATGGTCTAACTACTAACGAGCGCACCCGCGCCAGTTCAGTGATGACGGCGTCAGCAAGCGAGAATTCGTAAAAGCCGGCCGCAGGATCGTTACTCAAATTGCGGAAACAGAGAATGGCGAGGCTCTTTTTCTCTTGATCGGCGATAGTTGTAAACGGAGTTTCGTGAATGGTCGGCCTTGTCGGCGTCGCGCCCGGCGCCGAAGTGGAATCCACTTTCCGCCCTTTCAGCCAGCGCATTGCGCGCGAGACAGGATTTGCGCCTGGCAGATGGCGCGCCGGCTCGGGTGTAACACTCACAAATGGCTGGCCGGTAGTTTCACTGGTTGAAACTTCCTGCAACACGCCGCGCAGATCGTCGCGCAGTTCATCAATCTTCTGATAACGATCGCGCGGTTCTTTTGCCAAACAACGATCCAAAATCTGCTGCAAGCGCAGCGGCAATGGTTCGTCCCGTAGTGCAGCGACGGGCTGGGGCGCGTCGTGGAGCACGGCGTGACGTACATCTATTGTCGTCTTGCCGCGAAATGGCCAGGTGCCCGTGAGCATCTCGTAAAGCAATACACCGGTGGAAAAAATGTCAGCGCGCCTGTCGACTTTATCCCCGCGCGCCTGTTCCGGTGCGGCATATGTAGCCGTGCCGTAAGGGACGCCGATTTCAGTTAAATCAGTGCGGTGCATCGCGGTTTTGGAAGTTTCCTCTGAATCGTCCAGCAATTTAGCCAGGCCAAAATCCAGAATCTTCACCTGGCCGGAAGGCGTCACCATTACGTTGCCGCTTTTAATGTCACGGTGAATGATGCCGCGCGCATGGGCGGCGGCCAGCGCGTCGGTAACCTGTATCCCGATCAAGAGGGCGCTTTTCAATTCCAGCGGATGACCGCCGACAAGCTGGCGCACGTTGCGGCCTTCGACATACTGCATGGCGATAAAGTGGACACCGTCTACTTCATCGAGGTCGAATATCGTGCAGATGTTGGGATGATCGAGCGAGGATGCAAGTCGTGCCTCGCGTTCAAAGCGTCTCAGGTTTGCTTCTCTTGCGGTCAGCTCGGGCGGTAAGACTTTTACGACAACGGTGCGGCCGAGTTTTCCATCAGTGGCTTTGTAAACCGTGCCTTGCCCGCCAACGCCGAGCTTCTCGAGGATCTTATAATTGCCTAGGAACTTTCCGACCATAATCTTTGTAAAGCAAACTGTTAGTTTGCTGATCGTTCGTTGTACTCAACAACAAATATTCCCCGTCACCGCAAACTAACAGTTTGCTTCACGACGGTAGCGGTTTACTTCACTCAAACGTGCCAAGCAGCTCCTCAGCGCTCGCCGTCGCCGTGCCGACTTTCCCGACCACAATACCGGCCGCGTGATTCGCCATGTTTGCCGCCTCTAGCGTGGATGCGCCCGCTGCCAGTGACGCTGCCAGCGTCGCGATCACTGTATCGCCGGCGCCGGTAACGTCATACACTTCGCGCGCGGCTGTTTCAACAAAAACCGGCTCGTTATCGCGTTCCAGCAACATTATCCCGCGCTCGCCACGCGTGATCAGCACCGCGTCGCAATCGAGCCTTTCCTGGATCAAACGCGCCGCGTGGTGCAGCCCTTCATCGGAATCCTCTTCCAGGTTACTCATGCGCAACGCCTCGAAGTGATTAGGTGTGATCAAGGATGCCGGGCGGTAAAAGGGGAAATTTCTAATCTTCGGATCGATCAGCACCGGAACTCTTTCATAAGCGAGTTTCAGAACCTCGCCGAGAATGTGCGGCGTAACCACCCCCTTGTCATAGTCAGAAACGACAAAAGCGTCCGCGCTCTCAATTGCCTTTTTCAAACTCTCGATAATCCGCTGCTCAACCTTGCCGTTGACTGGCTTGCGATCTTCGCGATCGGCTCGGACAACGAGTTGGCTGTGAGCGATGATGCGCGTCTTTGTCGTCGATGGTCGCGAATCATCTACAGCCAGATATTCATCTGCTTGCGTGCAGACTTCGCCCAGGGTTGTCTTAATTCTTTCGCCGGCTGAATCATTCCCCACCACGCCAATGACGCAACCAGCCGCGCCCAGGGCGATGATGTTGGCCAGCACATTCGCCGCGCCACCGAGATGCACGGACTCACGTCGAATATCAACCACCGGTACCGGCGCTTCGGGCGAGATACGCGTTACGTCTCCCCAAACAAATTCGTCGAGCATCACATCGCCGAGCACAACGATGCTGCGATCGCTCATCGCGCGAATGATCTCGCCGGCGCGTTCTTTGGTTAGTTGGGGCATGACAGTCAAAACTTGCGGAGTTCCCGTGCGGCTTTGCCGCCTTCCGTGCGGTAAGGCTCAGCCTTACCGTAAGCCATCCCTCGAAATGTGAGGCTGCGCCTCCGAATTTGGGAGGCGCAGCCTCCCTAAAAGAAAAGCACTCTCGGTAAGGCAAAGCCTTACCGCACGCAAGGCGGCAAAGCCGCTCAGGTACTTTCTCTTAAAACGCGTTCAGTTGCGGCCATCACCCGATCGACCGGTACGCGCTTGATGCATTCCGGCTGCTCAAACTTTTCGCAGAAGTAACCATGACACGGCTGACAATCCATCTCTTCCAAAACGAATTCGGACGCGGCGCGGGCCCATGGCTGCCAGTGCGCGGTGTTTGACGAGCCGAAAACTATAACTGAAGGCGTTCCCACGGCGGCGGCCATGTGCGCGACGCCGCTGTCATTACCGACAAACAAACGCGCGCGCGCTAACAGCGCCGTCACTTCCGGTAAACTTAAATTCGTCAACGGCAGAATCTCCGCAGTCGAATTTCGTCTCAGCTCTTCAACAATCGGGAGCTGATTCTTCCCACTAATCGCCACGATAAACATACCCCGCGAGGCAAGCTCATCCGCAACGCGAGCGAAGTTACTCGCTGCCCACTGTTTGGTATCAAATGCCGCGGCCGGATGAATGACGACGAAAGGAGCGGCTTCTATTCCCTGCTCGCGTAGTCGGGCTGCGATTGTTTTGTACGCCGCTTCGGTAACAGCCAGATGCGTGGGCGGGCGATCACTGACGGGCACTCCGGTCCAACCGAGTAACGCCAATTGCTGTTCAACCGAATGGGTTTTGTTTCGTCCCCAAAGAAACGAAGACGATGGCGACCGGTGATTGTGCAACCAGGAGTATTGATAGGTTTCGTAGCCGACTCGATGGGTTGCTCCAGTTGCTCGGGTCAGAAACGTGGCCGTCGTGCTGCCGTGCAGATTGTAAACAACGTCATAGTGGCTGGCGCGCAGTTGCCGCGCGACTCGCGCCCTTGAAGTTAAGTTGCCGCGCTCAGTCGTGATCACATTATCTACATGTGGGAATCCTTCGAGCACTGGCGCCACCCAGTCCTCCAATAAAATATCGATTCGGGCATGGGGCAGGAATCGTTTCAGCGCTGACAGCGAAGGCGTTGACAAGACCGTGTCGCCGATTGAACGCAACCTTACAACCAGGACGCGGTGTACCTCTTCCCAATCCCATTGTGCGGGCGCTAGTGGTTGCGGAGTTTCTTCGCCGCGCAAGCTGTGCATGGCCAGGTTGCGCATTTGCGGAGACTGTTCAACTATCTCGCGTAGACTATTCAAAGCGACTATTTAGCTTCGTTAGGTTGCCCGTCTTCGATCTTGGCTTCGTCGATCAACATGACCGGAATGTCGTCGCGAATGGGATAGACGCGGCGGCACTCGACGCATTTCAGGCCGCTGCCATCCGCTTTTAACTCAACTTTGGCTTTGCACGCTGGACAGGCAAGTATGTCCAATAAATCTTTACTGATTGCCATGGCTGACCTTTCACATTGCAGTTTCGCTGGGCTCGGGAAGGACGCGCGTTTGGAGGGCAAAGCTTATCACAAAGATGGGACCCATCAGCAGCAGGCGGCTGGCTCCACGGTTATGCTTATCAATAGATACTAGTCCGCTCCCAGGCTGACAACTTCCTTAGTGACGCCGGGACAAAATGGTTTAAGTTTTTCCCAAACCTGGTCAGGCCTTATCTCAACCAGACAAGCTGGCTTAAATTCTGCAGGACCGGTGTATTTGCATTCGATTTCATGACAACCGACACACTCGAAAGTTGAACCGAAGTGCAACTGGTGGTTGCCGGTCGCGCCCACTAAAAGCGGATTGGTGGCGCCATAGATTGTTATCGAAGGAATATCAAGCGCAGCTGCGATGTGACTTAACCCGGTGTCCAGCCCCACCGTCGCGGCAGCGCGAGCGATGATGGCAGCCTTTTCGGAAATGGAAAGCGGCGGCAGCACCATCGCCTTGTCATTGCCCCCAGCAATACGAACGGCGCGTTGGCGCTCTGCTTCATCTCCCCACGGCAGCACGACTGCATAGCCGGCGCTAGTCGCCTTGGTAAGCAATTCCTGCCAGTAGAATTCGGGCCAAACTTTCGAAGTCCAGCTCGTGCTGTGAATGAAAACTACGAAACGTTTCGGCAGTTCGATTAGTACCGGACCCAGGCGCGAACGATCGATGCCATAGTCTATTTGCGTTTCTTCATACTCATAGCCCAATGCGCCGGCTAACAACTGCCGCATGCGTTGCATCGAATGCCGGTTTTTTGGAACGAACAATCTCTTTTGATAGGCGAACTGCGCCCCCCACTCATGAACCGCAAGGCGGTCGTAACCGTAGCGTGGCCCTCTGGCCAATCGCGTCGCCAGTGCGCTTTTCAATTCGCATTGAACGTCAACTATATAGTCGTACTTTTGCGCGCGTACTTGCTTTAAGAAATTTTGCGGCTCGCCACTCTTGAATGCCTTACACCAGTTCTTTCTCCATCTTCGGAATGCGCCGGGAATTACTATCTCTACGTTACGGTGCCAGCTGGGTACTTGCGCAAACGACTCGTCAACGATCCAATCGAAGCTGATTCCGGGAAAGGCCCGGGCGGCGTCAGAAAGCGCCGGCAGAGTTTGGACGAGGTCGCCCATGGAAGAAAGCCTGACGATTAATACTCGCATGGTGCGGAAGAACTTAGGCGGCGCCTTTCATGAAGACTTCCCGGGAAAGAAAGCCAATTGTATGCGGCCACTCCGAGGACTGTCTAATAGGTGATCGCGACCGGAGGTGGATCAGTTTGATGTCCGATAAGCTTTAGCTTGTCGTAACGCTGCCACGAACTAAAGAAAGCTCTGATCAAGTGGAAGCGCCAACTCCTTGGAGTGCGGCGGCCCGGCGCCGCTTTGGCCGGTGCGGGCCAGATAGGTCAGTCGGACCAAAGCGCTGCCAGGCCAGCGCACTCCAAGGAGTTGACGCATCCATTGATCAGAGGTTCCTAAAGTTTATCGGACATACCGCCGCGACTGATTACACGTGCCGCCACTGTTTGCCGGCTCGGTTGACGGCCTAACCCTAGCCTTCTATGCTCGTGCGGTCTCGCATGGATAAGCAAAAAATTTCAGTCTGCATCATAACGCTTAACGAAGAGGACCACATTCGGGCGGCCTGTGAGTCTGTATCCTGGGCCGATGAAATCGTGGTGGTGGATTCCGGATCAACCGATCGCACCAAACAGATCGCCGCCGAATGTGGCGCACGCGTTTTGGAAAACTCATGGCCCGGATTCGCAGCTCAGAAACAGTTCGCCGCTGACCAGGCAACGCACGATTGGATCTTCAGCCTCGACGCTGACGAACGCATTTCCGATGAGTTGCGTGCGTCCATTACACATCTCATGTCCAAACCGGATAGCGGACTCGCCGATGGCTATTTAATTTCGCGGCGGGCTTTCTATATGGGCCGCTGGATACGCGGCGGCGGTTGGTATCCCGATCGCCAGTTGCGTCTTTACCGGAAGTCGATGGGACGGTGGGAAGGCGCGCACATTCATGAGTCCGTTAAAATGAAACCGGACACACGCACGGAAACGTTAACCGGCGATCTACTTCACTTCACCGTCAGCAATGCAGCCGAGCATCACCGGATGATCGGAGAGCGTTATGCGCCACTGGGCGCGCGTAAAATGTTTGAGCAGGGACGCCGGACTTCGCCGTTGAAAATAGCAACGATTGGTCCAGCCACTTTCGTCCGCAATTTTATTTTCAAGGCGGGCTTTCGAGATGGGTTCGCCGGATTGAGCATCGCTACTTTTTCGGCCCATCACGCGTTTCTGAAGCACTTGCTGCTGTGGGAGCTGCAAAATCAGAAACCGACACAGGATTCGAGTACGAAATGAACGGGTCTTGTTGAATCAGCTCATGGTCGGGAAGGTGGGCTCGCCTCCCGCTCTTGGATTGAATGGCTGCAACAAGCTGGGGGTAAACTACTTGAATATTTTTTTCGCAACTGAATGAGCACAAGCATTGACGAAAAGAAAAAGAAGAAGATCACACCGGCCACAGCCTGGCGCGATGCACGCGAGTTGATTTGGGCACATCGTTTTCGGCTCGCGCTGGGAATGTTTTTGATGCTCGTCAATCGACTGGTGGGCCTGGTATTGCCGGCAAGTTCGAAATACCTGATCGACAACGTCATCCTGCAACGTCAAAGCGGATTGCTCATGCCGCTGGCGCTGATCGCAGGCGCGGCCACCCTGGTTCAGGCGTTTAGCTCCTTTGCGTTGTCGCAAGTCCTCGGCGTAGCGGCACAACGCGCCATTACCGAAATGCGCAAAAGCGTGCAGGAACACGTTGCGCGTTTGCCGGTGAGATTTTTCGACTCCACGCAAACCGGCATTCTCATCTCGCGCATCATGACGGACGCGGAGGGCATACGTAACCTCGTTGGCACCGGGCTGGTCCAACTCGTTGGCAGTCTGGTAACAGCGGCGCTCGCGCTCGGGGTGCTTTTTTATCTGAACTGGAAACTAACCTCGGTCACGCTGTTGGCGCTTGGCGCATTTGGCGTTTGCATGGCGCTGGCATTTAAGAAACTGCGTCCGCTGTTCCGCGAACGCGGTCAGATCAACGCCGAAGTCACCGGCCGCCTGACAGAGTCGTTGGGCGGCATTCGCATCGTCAAAGCCTATGCGGCAGAGAAACGTGAGGAACTTGTTTTCGCGCGCGGTGCGCACCGCCTGTTTCGCAACGTCGCCCGCTCCATGACCGCAGTGTCGGGCGTCACTGCGTTTTCGACCATCATCGTCGGCGCCATCGGCGTCATTCTGATTCTGGTTGGCGGGCGCGACATCCTGAACGGCCAGATGACGCTGGGCGATTTCTTCATGTACATGATCTTCACCGGGCTGGTGGCCATGCCGTTAGTCGAAATCGCAAACATCGGCACGCAGATTACCGAGGCCTTTGCCGGTTTGGATCGCATCCGCGACCTCAAGCAAATGACGACTGAAGACGAAAACGATTTACAGCGCCAGACCTGCCCAGCGATCGTTGGCGAAATTGCTTTTCACGACGTGAGCTTTGAATACAACGAAAACACTCCCGTTTTGAAACATGTTTCCTTCACTGCGGCGGCGGGTTCTACAAGTGCGCTTGTAGGTTCGAGTGGGTCGGGCAAATCAACTTTGATTAGTTTGGTCATGGCCTTTAATCGTCCGCTATCCGGCGTCGTATTAGTCGACGGACGCGATCTTGGCTCGATTCGCCTTAAGGATTATCGCAACCAACTCGGTGTGGTCTTGCAGGACAACTTTCTTTTCGACGGCACGATTGCAGAAAACATCGGCTTCTCAAATCCCCACGCGACACGTGAAGAGGTCATTGCCGCCAGCCGCGTCGCCCACTGCGAAGAGTTCATCAATGGCTTTACCGGCGGCTATGACACTATCGTCGGCGAGCGTGGCGTAAAGTTGTCAGGTGGACAAAGGCAACGGGTCGCGATTGCGCGCGCAATTCTGGCCGAGCCGCGGATTCTGATCCTCGACGAAGCGACCTCGAGTTTGGACAGCGAGAGCGAAGCGCTGATTCAGGATGGATTACAGTCTCTGCGGCGCGGCCGCACCACATTCGTGATCGCTCACCGGTTGTCGACAATACGCAGCGCAGATCAAATACTGGTGCTGGAAGCCGGCGAGATTGTCGAGCGCGGCACACACGACGAATTGTTGTTGGCAGGCGGCCGGTACAAACAGTTATACGACAAGCAATACAACTTTGAGCGAAATCAATTCATCAATCCTGGTGAAGACTTCACGCCCGAGCCTGCGAAGGTAGAAACGCCGGCCTTATCGTCTAATTTGTAGTTGCTGCTCATATGTTCGGACAAAGATCCAAATCTCATTACCACATTGTTGCCGTGCTCGTGTTGCTCGTTCTCACTGCGTCGTCGCGCGGTTTTGCAAGTCAGCGCGAGGAATGGCCCAGGGGTAAAGTTATCGCCAGCGTCGCCTGCAAGGCCGACCCGCAGCAGAGTTACGCACTGTATTTTCCGTCGGGTTACACCGCTGAGAAGAAGTGCCCATCCTGTACGCTTTCGACCCGGCCGCGCGGGGCAAGCTGCCGGTCACTTTGTTCAAAGACGCAGCTGAAAAGTTTGGTTACATCGTTGTCGGTTCCAATAACTCACAGAATGGCATCCAGGTGGCCGGCATTGTCAAAACGCTCTGGGAAGATACACACGCTCGCTTCAAAATCGACGAGCAGCGCGTTTATACGACTGGTTTCTCGGGTGGTGCGCGCGTCGCCCTGGCAGTGGCGCTCGGATATTCCGGACAGGTTGCCGGGGTAATTGCGTGCAGCGCAGGCTTTCCCACCAGTGCGTCCCCAGCGCCGGGACTGGCGTTCGCAGTTTTCGCGACCGCTGGGACTGAAGACTTTAACTTTTCCGAAGTGCAGCAATTGAAGCGAAAGCTCAATGAGATTGGCGTGCGCCATCATCTGGAAGTTTTCGCAGGAGGCCACGATTGGCCACCCGCAGATCTTTGTGCGCAAGCAATCCTGTGGATGGAAATTCGGGCAATGAAAAAGGGAACGCGCGTCAAAGATGATGCGCTAATCGATCAACTCTTCGCAGAGCGAACCACTAAAGCCCGTGGTTACGAAACGGCTGGCAAGAATTACGAGTCTTATCTCGAGTACCAGGCGCTGGCCGCCGACTTCAAAGACTTTAAAAATACAACGGAATTTGAAGCGAACACGGCGCGGATGGCGGCCACTAAGGAAATCAAAGCAGCTATTAAGAGCGAACGCGGCGAAGAAGAACGACAAAGAGATCTGGAGTTTAAAGTGCAGACTTTACTTGCCAAGCTTCAGCCCGGCGCAACTTATCCCGAAACACTGGCCGAACTAAAATCGGTGTTCTTGGATTTGACGCGAAAGGCAGACGACACGAAGGACATCAGCCAGCAGCGAGTGGCGCGTCGCGTTTTGCACGCATCCTTTACCATAATCTACGAGTCAGCCGACCGGCTCTCTAACTCAAAGAATCATTCCGGCGCTGCTGAGAAACTCGAAATCGCCGCGCTGCTTAAACCGAAGAACCCTTACTTGTTTTACGAGTTGGCGATGACCTATGCGCGTGCGGGAAACAAGAGCAAGGCTATCAATGCGCTGGGCCGCGCAATCGAGAATGGCTTTACCGATTCGGCGAAGATCGAACAGAACCCGGAATTTGATCCAATGCGGAATGAAGCCGGCTACAAGAAGCTTATAATGGGCCTCAAGAAAAGTACCTAGCCCGCGCTGTGGAGAACGTTTTGTCACTCGAATTCGCGGTTCAATATCCCTGCACACTGCGCGCGCGCTATTCGGAGAAGCACCTGCGTGAGTGGGGACGACTCGGCAACCTGCACGCTCGACTGACAACCGGCGATAGCAGTTCGCCCTCGCCGGAAAAACTCGAGTGGGTGGAAAACGCACGTGACGAAATCGAGTTGATGCAGAGGGAAACCGCCGTTTGCCCGTCCTGTCCGGCATGCCTGCCCGAGGAGGTAGCTGGTGAAGGTGAATCCGTTGGCTGTCTGGGTCGCGTCACCTACCCGATAGAAGCGCAGTTTGAAAAATTTCTCGCCGATCGCGTGCAGCTCGTTCTCGATACCATCGACAACACCGATCAGCCGCGCCTGATGCGCATACTCGTCGACGCCGAGTCGCCTTTCGATGGCGAGGCAACGAAAGAGTTGCGCCGGGTCACTACCGCGCAGGGGCTGCGGTTTTTTGAATTGCGCCTGCCTATCCGTCTGTCGCGTGAAGCCGGGCGCTTAACTACCGACAACGTTTTCGATCTACTTGCCGGTTTTCGTTCCGAAGTTCACAGCGAAACGAGTTACGTCCGCGAACTGCCGGTCAGCGCTACGGCCGACTACTACGATTTTCTCGATCTGCTTCTGCGCAACGATCTCAGCCAAACCGAAGTTGCGCGCCTGACCAGCCGCGGCAAAAACTATTCGCAATACCTGCGTTTGCTGGCGGCGATTGAGCGGGCCGAAGCCCTGGACGCGCGCGTGCTGTTGGATTGATCAACTTCTTCGCGGCTCAGCCGCATTCCGTGCGGAAAGGCTCGGCCTTTCCGTCGAGACCCAAAAAGAATTTCGCGAGGCTGAGCCTCGCGAAATCTCGAAAATTAGTTTCCGGTAAGGCACAGCCTTACCGCACGGACGGCGGCAAGCCGCTCCATCTCCCGTGACATTCATTTCTCTAGTCAGCTTCCGTTAACACTGATTTAATGTTGCGTTCACCTGGGCTTAAGACGATGCCTGCATTGTTCTGAGTTCCGATGAGTTTTTCTGCAAAAATTCTCTTCTAAAAGGACGTGCACTATGCGGCTGAAATTCAATCCGAATAACCAGCGACGTTTCTTGATTGCATTGCTTTGCATTTCCCTGCTGGCCATCGGTGCGTTCGATGGGCGCGCGCAGGAAGTCGCAAAAAGCGAGCCTCCGAAGGCGCTCGAGCTGGCGAACGATGCTTTGAAAAAAGCTCCGGACACCGATCCAAAGACGAAGCCGGAAACCACTGATGCCAGGATCGACGCGCTTGAGCAGATGCTGGTTGAACAGAGCCAGCGACTCGATCGACTGCAACAGACAATTGCTGAACAGCAAGAAACGATTCGGCTACTTGCGGGCAAACCGAGTAGTGGTGAGTCATCGGCAACTGCGCAAACACCGGCCGCGCCGCAGACGGTCAATACGCCAACGGTTGACGATCGGCTGAAAAATGTCGAAGCCCGGGTGTCGGAGCTCGGCGCGATCAAATTCAGCGGCGATATTCGGCTGCGATCCGAATCCATCTTTGGTCAGTCGAACAGCCTCGCGAATGGGGCCAACCCCGCGGTGCTTGGGAACGATTTGAGTCCGCGCCATCGGATGCGTTTCCGCGCGCGCCTGCAAATGCGCGGCTCGATTGGACAGGAATTCGACTGGGGGTTGCGTTTCAGCAGCGGCAGCTTTGCGGATAACATCTCGAACAACCAAACGCTCACGGACTTTTTCAATCGCAAACCTTTTGCACTTGATCAGGCTTTCGTAACATACAAGCCACATAGTGTGCCCGGTTTCAAGCTTCAGGGTGGCAAGTTTGACCCGCCGTGGACGTTTACGGAAATGACGATCGACAACGACCTGACTGTCGAAGGCTTCAATCAATCATATTTTCGCAGCTTCAAAAAATCGGCGTTGAAAGATCTGACTTTGGTGGTCTGGGAACTGCCTTTCCTGGAACGAAACTCTGCTTTCGTGCGCAACAGCAACGGCACCGTCAACATCGACCAGTCACGGCGCGGTGGCCGCGACCTGGCGCTCTATGGCGGGCAGGTACGAGCGCGTTTCGAACCTAACGAGAAAATTGCGCTCAATCTTTCCCTCGCTGACCTTTTCTACTCAGGCACACAGTTCATTTCACCGGTGCAGGTTTTTGGCAGTCAGTTGCTGCTGCCGCTGACCTTCACTATTCCCGCTTCCGGCGCCACGCCCGCGCAAACAATCACCACTCAAGTTGCAATTGCACGTGATCTACTGGTTGCCGGCAACGCCAATCTGGGTCTGACCAACGCCAGCAACAATGCGACGAACCGCGATGGCCGTCTGGCTTCCGGATTCAATCTGGTCGATTTGCTGGCGCGGCTGGAGCTGAAACACAGCAAGCGCTTTCCGGTTGCTATCCTGCTGGATTTTGTTACCAACACGCAGGCACATGATGTGGTTGTTGCCGGACCGACGGGCCTCGATGTCCTGTTGCCGAACCGCGAAAACAACGGCTTTTGGGGCGAAATACAGGTCGGAAAAACAAGAGAGCGCGGCGACATTCAGTTTGGTTACACCTTCATGCACATTGAAAAAGATGCAGTGCTGACTCCTTTCAACATGTCTGACGTAACGCAACAGTCCGACATGCGCGCGCATCGATTACAGTTTTCTTACGCAGCAGATCCGCGAGTGACGTTCACGGTGACGGGAATTATTACCGAGCGGCTGAATGGGTTGCTTGGTCCATTTACGGTGACGCCTGCGGGGTCATCGAATCGCGCGACCACACGATTGCAGTTCGACACTGTGCTCAGGTTTTGATTATTAGCCACGGGTTAACGCGGCTACTCGGGGTTGGGGTAAGAGATGACTAGCAGCCTCATTACCGCTTTCACGTTCCCGCAACCCGCGGCTGATCAAATTCTTTCGCAGTGAACATTGGCAGCGCTGTGATAATCTGTTGACCCAACTAAAGTGGTCACACAGGTCGACAAGCGCACAACTCGAATCAGAAATCGCGCGCGGAAAATGCGAACCCGCGCGCGCGACACCCGGCGCGAACTCGAGCGCATTGCCGCTACGCCTACCCTTGGCGGGCTCTTTCTTTCACTTCTAAAAATCGGCACCGTCGGCTTCGGGGGCGGCTTCGCAGTAATTTCGCAGATCCGTTCGCTCGTGGTCCATCAACGCCGTTGGCTCACCGAGGAGGACTTTGCCGGTGGGTTTGCGCTGGCGCAAAGTCTACCTGGCACCGCAGCAGGCAATATGGCCACTTACGTCGGTTTAAGACTGAGGGGCTGGCGCGGCGCAGCAGTGGCGATTACAGGTTTCATCCTGCCGTCGATGCTGATGATGATCGTGCTGGCGATCCTCTACCGGCACCTGCGTTACCTGCCTGACACGGATCGACTCTTTCGCGGCTTGAACGCCGCAGTGGTCGCGCTGGTGATCGTGACCGCCTGGCGCATCGGCCGCAACACACTATACAAACCATGGCAATGGCTGTTGGCTGTAGTTTCGTGCCTGGTGGTCGCCTTCTTTAGCGCCACCGTGATCGAAGTGGTGCTGGCCGCTGGCTTGGTCGGTATCTTTATCGACTCGTTCGCGGAGAAACAACTAAAGAAACTAGGACAACTTCGGGGTGTCGCATCGCGGCGTAAACGCATTTCCGCGCGCCTTACTTTGCAAAGGCGGCGCCGTCGTTTGCGCCACACGCATTTTGTCGGCGGTTATCTCACCCGAGCAATGGCGGAAGAGCGCGTGCGTCAGGCGGAACTCAAAGCGGCCAGGAATAAAGAACTTCAAAGGAACAAGACAAGGAAAGACGAGACCAAACTCAGCTCGGTGATATTGCTCGGCGCCTCAATGCCAATCTTTACGAAAGTGGCGCTGCTGTTGCTGCTGTCAACGATTTTTCTGCGCATGGGTGCGATCACTTTTGGCGGCGGCTTTGTAATGATCCCTCTAATCGAAGCGGAAGTCGTTGATGCCCATCACTGGTTGACGCACCAGGAGTTCGTGGACGCGGCGGCCCTCGGTCAGATCACGCCGGGTCCGGTTTTGATCATGGCGACTTTTATCGGTTATCGCGTGGCGGGAACGCTCGGCGCCATCGTGGCTACCGTCAGCATTTTTCTGCCGTCGTTTTTGATGACGGTGGTGGCGGGCTCGTCGCTGGCGCGCTTCCACACCAACAAAATAGTGCAATCGTTCTTGAAGGGCGTTACGCCAGCAGTTGTAGGGTTGTTAGTGGCAGCCGGCATCAGCATCGGGCGCGCCGGTATTCACACCTGGGCCGGTTTGCTAATCGCAATTGCCGCGGGCTTTGTCCTGATTCGCTATCGACCAAATCCCATCTGGGTCATCCTCGGCGCCGGACTGTTGCGCTTTCTGATCGGTTTCTTCCTGCCATAAGTTTTGCTGTCCGATAAGCTTTAGCTTGTCGTAAGGCCGCGAAAACTTAAGTTTTATCGGACATCACAAATTCGTAACTAATCAACGCTCACTAACAAACTCACCTGGCGACGTACGCTTCTGCGTGCGTAGTCGCTCGGCCAGGATGCGATAAAAGCACTTCAGGCAAAGGCCGCACGAATCTTCGCTCGCGTGGTTCCGAATCTCCACGCCGCAGGAGACGCACAGCACTCTAAATTCAGGGTTGCGTTCGAGCTTCTTTTCAACCATCTCGTGTAAGCACCTCAGTTTGTTTTCGCAATCGTCCGCCAGAGGTGTTACATGCGTATGGCTCGCTGATTAAATAATCCTTAAGTTGCAGCACAAATTGCGATCGCGGTGCCGGATCCTCAACTCGCATGTGCAAACAATCTCACCTGGACTCGCGCGGAGAGGCTCAAAAGGCGTTCAGATGGTATTCAGATAGACATTGCACTGCCGCTCAGCTATATTGCGGATTCTTCTAAAAACAATCCAACAAATGGGGTCAAAACTCTCGAAATGGGTCTGCTAAATTTCCTGCCAAAAGAGGAACAGTACTTTAGCCTCTTCATACAGATGACCGTCTACATTTCTGACGCCGCCCGCGAGCTCAAGGAAATGTTGGCCGACAAAAATCACGATTACAACGAATATGTCCGGCGCATAAAAGGGTTAGAGCACGCCTGTGATGAATTGACCCACAGTATCTCGACTCGCCTCAATAAATCATTTATCACACCCTTCGACCGTGAAGACATTTACATGATGTCCACGGCGCTCGACGATATCGTCGATCTGATCAATGACGCCGCTCGGTCGATTATTGATTATGACGTTAAGGAGATTAAGGACTACGCCAAGGACTTCGCCGATGTAATCGTACGTATGGCGGAACAACTTCGAGAGATCGTTTCCACGCTTCAAAAGCCCAAAAACATCACGCAGCGATTGGTTGAGATTCATCGTTTGGAGAATGAGGGCGACGATATTTACCATGCCGCAGTTGCTGAACTTTTTCACGAAGAACGCGATCCGATGACGGTGCTGAAGTGGAAAGAAGTTTACGAGAAGCTCGAAGCCGCGGTGGATCGTTGCGAAAACGTGGCCAACATTATTGAGAGTGTGGTGATCAAGCATACTTAACAACCGCTAGCGGGTCTTCACTTATGACAATTGCCCTGGGGTTAGTCATCTTCATCATCTTCATTGCCTTCGTCTTCGATTACACCAACGGCTTTCACGACGCTGCAAACTCGATAGCCACCGTCGTGTCTACACGAGTTCTCTCGCCGGGTATGGCCGTCACCTGGGCGGCCTTCTTTAATTTCGTTGCCTTCGCCATCCTGGGCACGAGCGTAGCCAAGACAATTGGCGGCGACCTGGTGCGTATAGAGTTGGTCGCCGAGGACATGCGGCTTTACACGTTGCTCGCCGCGCTAATGGGGGCGATCATCTGGAACCTCATCACCTGGTATGTAGGATTACCGACGTCCAGTTCCCACGCGCTTATTGGCGGCTATGGCGGCGCAGCCATTGCTGCTTACGGAAGCTTTGTCGGCATCCTCAAACCAGAGGGCTGGACCAAGACGATTATTTTTATAGCCGCTTCACCGCTCATCGGGATGACGCTCGGGTTCTTCAGTATGGTGGCGGTACACTGGATTTTTCGGCGCTCGTCGCCTCACAGTGTTGACAGATTTTTCCGCAAGGGCCAACTGGTATCAGCAGCTTTATATTCGCTGGGACACGGCGGCAACGACGCGCAGAAGACCATGGGGATTATCACCGCCGTGCTGGTGGCGGGTGGAATGCTGGGGGCCGGACCCGGTGGGAAGCTCCCTGAAATTCCTCTTTGGGTAGTGCTTTCGGCCCATGGTGCGATCGCACTCGGTACACTGTCAGGCGGTTGGCGCATCGTACATACGATGGGCTCGAAGATCACGAAACTAAAACCTGTCGGCGGTTTCTGTGCCGAGACTTCAGGCGCCTTGGCCCTCTTCGGCGCCACACTCGCGGGAATTCCGGTTTCGACAACTCACACAATCACCGGCGCGATCGTCGGCGTTGGATCCACCCGCCGGCTCTCAGCCGTCAAGTGGGGAGTCGCCCGGCGTATCGTTTGGGCCTGGGTTCTCACAATCCCAATGGCGGCCACCATCGCGGCAATCTCATTCTTCATCATTCAAGCTATCCATCGCATCGCGGGTTAACCCCCCTCAGATCGTTGCTGGTAGACCATGCTTCCAAATCTCAAAACCGGCACTTATTGTTTCTCCTGCCCATCTTAGGTTTGGTCTGCATGTTGTATCTATCTCTTGCCAGCGCACCAACACTTCAGCCTGGGGACGTAATCAAACAGATGACTGCTTTCGTCGGCGGTAAATTTGAAGCCTCCGGAGTTGCTGCCGTGCCCGGAACTGACGGAGTTCTTTTCGTTGATAATGGGCGAAAGGGACAAGTTCTATGGATGAGCCTCAATCGCGATGGCAAGCAAGTCGTGAGATTAAAGCCGTCGACCTCGGCGTCAGCATTGAAGACATTGAAGGCATAACCACGGACGGGACGTATTTCTACGTTGTCAGTTCTCAGTCCAGACCGAAGGCCATAGCTACAGAAGGGCTTGTCAGATTCAAGTTTGACGCTCGGAGTCAGCGCGTTGAAGGAGTCGCCTCCATAAGCGGATTGAAGAAATTCCTGGTGGAAAATGTTGCCGAGCTGTGCGATGAGGGCGACCGGAACGGCAAAGAAGGCGGTATCAACATCGAGGGACTTGCCTGGGACCCGCGGCACGACAGACTATTACTAGGATTGCGCTCACCCATCATTGACGGGAATGCCTTACTCGTACCGCTCAAGCTGCGCGACCCGCGCGGCGCATTCTCCATCGATAATCTGGCAGTGGAAAGCGGTAAAGCGATCCGGCTATCCCTCGGAGGGCTTGGCATCAGGGGCATTGAATATGACGGACGGGCAAACGTATTTAGGATAATCAGTGGCGCGGCTGAGCATCAGCAACTAACTGATTTTGGTCTCTGGGAATGGAATGGTGATGTAAAGCAGCCCGTGCTTTGGGAGAGGAACAGGTTCGATAAAACCTTGAAGCCTGAGGGCGTGGCCCGAGCGACATCAGCCAATCGGAATTTTTTGATCATCGTCTTTGACGCCGGCGGATCCACGATTATCGATTAGGGCTGACTTGGATCATGTTTCATTCCCTTCGGTCGCGAACAGCTTCATAAACTTCCCTTCGCAATTTTCTCGCCCCACGCGACAGTAATGCAATTACCCGGTCTGATTGACGCTCAACGGCCGCTGTTTGCCCTTCCAGTTTATTTACTTCGAGTTCACTTAAAGTTCAGATGGATGTAACACCCCACGCCTAAATTCCTTCCTTGAAATAAACGTTTAGGAGAAACACATGTTGTCTGCCCGTAAAGTTCCGCAACTGACGGCTTTGTTCACCATTACATGTCTTGCCTTGCTGGGATTCGCATGCGGCGGCGGCACGGGACCGGGAGGCGAAGCGGCTGTTATCAAGATTGATGGCTCCAGCACCGTCTTTCCGATTACCGAAGCAGTAGCCGAGGAATTTCAAAAGGAAAAGCAGGGCAGGATCAAAGTAA
>JBPCLZ010000018.1:0-12188 GCA_051002775.1 Pyrinomonadaceae bacterium
CCCAAAAGAAGTCGGCGGCGAACATCCGTTGTCGCCCGCGGCGCTCAACTGCAAGGACGAAGGCCTGCATGATGCACAGAGAGATGAGGGCCAGCGCCACCGCGTGCCATTCCGTCATCCGATGGGCGATGAGCACCATCTCCTCCGTGGGGGCGAGTTGGAATGCCAGAAAGATGGCGCCCACTCCCATAAAAAATATTTTCGCGCCGTACCATTGTCTTCGTTTCTCCTCCTTTTTCGTCTCCTCTACTTCCAGTAGCCTGCGCGCCAGTATCGCCCCAATGCTACCCGGCACGGCATGCAGCGAAATCTTGCCGACTATCTCGTCCACGGACATTCCCGACTTGATGATTCCGAATAGACCAAGCATCACGGCAACCACTGTGTAACCGACTGCGCAGGCGACGAGTGCATCCAGCACGTCCACTTTGAACGGTTCATCACCGCCCTCAAGATACGAAAGCCCGATCACCATCACGAAAGCAAGCCCCAGGAAAAGGGCCAGCCGAGAGCGGTCCATGTAGAATCCCAGCCACCACATCTCCATCGTCATCAGCAAAGGAAAAGAAAAGAGGAGCGCGCCGCCGACATCATGCGCGAGATCCACGGCGTGGCCAGACGTATGTTTCGACTGAGTGCGACTGTTGTTTTTGGAACTGTCACTCATGTTTCTTTTGAATCGTAAATCGTAAATCGTGAATCGTAAATAGTTAGCGGGGCAGGAGCAGTCGGCAGCGGCTGTTTGAAAGTCCTAAGCGCGCCTCGCGGACTGCGCTATTTTTTGAGACCCAACCCCAGGCTGGAGTCAGCATCACGATGTCGGCGTTGTTTCCTAATTTGTTTTAGGCGGGGTGAACTTCAATGGCTCTAGCTGGATCCTGGTGGTTGAGACCTTTTGCCCCTTCATGAATTCCAGCAGCACATCCTGGATTTGCGGAGACGACAAGAACAGTGGATCACTATGAACGGCCCCATCAATTATCAGATGAATACTGTTTGGAAACCCTTTGCGAACCTCTTCCGCGTTGGACGGCGGAGTACGAACATCGAGCGTGCCGCTGATGAACAGGACCGGTAACTTGCTTTTGGCCGGGGCGCGAAATGGCGCGCCCGCATCAGGATTGCCCCACGCATCGCATACATCCGGGAAGGGGAAATCCATTATGTCCTCCAGCAAAGTCCTCCTGGTTTCACGCGCTATTTGTTTGCGGCGCCCATCTGACAGTCCCGAAGCGCAATCCATCATGTAAGCCATCGCTGAACCAACGCTTCCTCTTTGACCGAGATTAAGCCACCCCTGCGCCGCTTGAGAAAAATCTCCTTTGGACATCGCGTAATAACGCGCGGGCAATGCAGCTTCGCCACTCCCAAATGAAAATGCAGTCAGGAGTTGGATGGCAAACTTATTGAGTGCGACCTTGACCGTTTGTTTGGTCTTCGGGTCCACTACCTCGACGATCACAGGTTCGCGCTCAACGCGTTCAAGGACAGCCTTCACTAAATTCAGGAACGACGGGATATCTTTGCTTAGATTCGCGTCTGCCTTCACCAGGCGGTCGATGTGTTCCAGATGTTTTTGAGTATTGCCAGGCAGTTTGCTGGTATGGTCTGGCCCTTCAACGCCAGCGAGAATCACGCGATCGACACTTGCTTCGTGTCGCTTGATTGTAGCCAGAGAAAGATGCGTTCCGTAGCTTATGGCCCACAGACTGATTTTTTTGGCCCCGATTGCCTTTCGCAAAGCTTCTAAATCATCAGCATTCTCGTTGGTGTTGTACCCAGTCAAATCAACGCCCTGTTGCCTGAAACTTTCGGCGCACGCGTGCGATTGTTTCCGGTAAAGATCGAGAGCAGCGGCGCGGGTTAGCAGTTTGTCGGGAGAGAAGCCGACCGTCTCTTTGCAATTCAGATTTGGTTTTGACAATCCCACGCCGCGCTGCTCAATTGCAATGACATCGGCGACTTCGCGCATTGCCATGAATAAAGGGAACCGACTGCCGCGCGCCGCCGCAAGTCCCGAACCACCAGGCCCACCGGCCAGATAAACTATCGGCGACCCGGGGTTTGGTGAGGTGCTTTTGAAACGGACGAATGCTAGCTGAATAAGACGGCTGTCTGCCTTTTGCCTGTTTTCCGGTACCGTCAATTCACCGAACTCAAGGTCGACCTTTTGTCCGCTCGCGGACTCAAAAACCCGCGGTGTGAGCTTCAGGTCGCCAACCTTGGTTTGCGCGAAAAGATCAGTTGCGAGGAACAGAAATAGAAATACAAGTACCGGAAGTTTTGATTGCATCATTTCAATAAAAGAGCGGGGGCAAGCCCACCTTCCTAACCTGGAGACATTTCAACTTGAATCAACTTTCGAGCGCGAAAGACCTAGCCGCGGTACTGCTTTGCACAAAAACCTCCTGCGTCGTGGGTCGACGAATACAGAACCGGGAGCGGTAGCGACCGGGTCTGCGTCGCATTGGGTTCAAGGCCATCGGAAGCGAGGAGTTTACGTGATTGCATCCGATCTGGAGATTTTGTGTATCGCAAGTGCGACCCGGCGCTACCGCTCCGGGTTTTTGTACTTGTCGACCCACGACCAAGTACTTTTACGCTATCTGCACGCACTTCGCTTTCGGGACTAGTTTTTGTGCGAAGCGCCGCGGTAATCACATCACTCCCTAGTTGATCCATTGCCTCCAACTATCGGCAGATTGGCAATCGGCATGTTCTTACCGGCCGGATCACTGTTTTACCCAGGTTAAGTCGAAGTTGTACCCCTTCCACTTAATCTCCTTGATTTTTCCAGAATCGTCGCGGACGAAACACGCGTCACCAAAAAACCTGTATTCGAAGAAGCAGTCTACTCTAGTGGGATAAAGGTTAATGTCTGATGCATAAAGAGTCCCGTTTCTAAGCACAATCTCCGTTTCAACGCCGTCGCTGCGCTTGTAGTGGCCCAGGAAGTCCCTAAGGTCTTTGTTTGGGTTAGGAATAATTTTTGGAATTGGATAATTCTTTACGGTGAGCTCCTTTTTCCTCGAGGATCTCCTTGAGACCCTGGCTGATTACATCGAAAAGGCCGGCGGAATTTGCAACCATGACAAATCCGTATTTCTTGTCAGGGGCGATTTCGAAATAAGAGCGATGTCCGTTGGTGCTTCCACTGCCGCTAAATGAAGCCGCTCCCAGTAGTGATTTCTTTACACCCTCGCCGTATTTTCCATCCATTACGGCTTCGGTGAATCTATAAACATCGCGCGCGGTACCGTAAACAGAACCCGCGCCGACCAGAAACGAATAATTCTTTAATGGAACATTCACTAAGCCGTTCGGCGAAAGGTAATAATCCTGTGCGCGACGTTCGATGATCTCGTCGCCTTCAAAATTCACCGAGTCGGTCATCCCTGCAGGCGCGAACACATACTCCTGTAAGAGTTGTGAATAGGTTTTGCCAGAAGCGATTTCGAATACGCGCGCCAAAACTGCGTAACCCGCTGAACTGTAGAGACGGTTGCTACCAGGATCGAAGGCCAGCTTTGCCTTTTTCACCTTTTCGACAAACTCTGCTGATGTATAAGCGACGGATTCTGCTTCAGGCGGCATCACGCGATGCGGAATGCCGGAACGATGACGGGCCAGCATCTCTATCGAAATTTTGTCGCCATTTGGGAAATCTAAAATGTACTTGTCGAGCTTGTCCGCAAGCGCAATCTTATTGCTTTCAATCAACCGATTTAGGATGACGGTCGTCATGTATTTGGTAATGGAAGCGATGCCAATGCGCGTGTTCAGTTGGTTGGGAATCTTATAGTCGGCATTTGCCAGGCCAAAGGCCTTTTCATAGATGACTTTCCCGTTTTCTGAAGCGAGTACCACTCCTGAAAATTGCTGGGCCCTGGCAAAGGGCGTTATGAATTCATCAATTTTTTTGGCTTTATCGGGTTGGGCCAAGCCTGTCTGGGCAAATAATAAAAAGCAACCGCACGCAAAAATGAGAAATTTCATTTTGTTCATCGGAGCTCTCCTCTACAGAAATTAATCGGAACGCGATCGTGGGCAGGCTGGGCGAGAGTCATTTTACAGGTTTTGAAAAAGACGTCTTGAACCAAAAGAGCAGGCTGGAACGAGATTAGCGCGTTGCGAAGATAGTACGAAATTCCGTAGGGGTCATTCCCGTTACGCGTTTGAACGAACGGGTAAAGTGTGTCTGGTCGGCAAAGCCGGCTGCCAGCGCGATTTCCACTAAAGGCTCGTTCGACCCGAGTATTCTTTCGCGCGCGTATTCGACCCGGATTTTACGAATGTAATCGCCAACTGTGCAGTGTTCAAACTGGCGGAACACACGCGCGAGATGCGTGGGATGGACACCGACTGCTTTGGCTAATTCATTGAGGCCGTAAGGCTCCGAAAAATTCTCATGCAGAAACTCTTTGACTCTTTCCAACCACGGTGGCGGCTTGCGTTCGACCTTTTTCGTGCCTTGTCGTGAGGCAGCAATCAAGAGTTCCGTCGAAATGCTTTCCAGAGCTAACGCGGAGAAGCAGTCTCTCTCTTTGAATTCGCGGTACATCCTGGCGGCAAGCCATAGAGAAGAATCACCGCCTAAAAATACCGGCTCGAAAAGACCCGCACCGTATTCCCTGACTTTATCCAGACCTTTGAGATCGATCTCGACTAAGAAGTGCCGCCCGTTACTGAAGTGTTCTTCACCATGGCTGACATCGGGGGGATAATAAACAAGGGCGTTCGGTCCGCGTTCAAAAAGGCTACCGGCAATATTTTCCTTATAATTTCCCGCCAACACAAAGCAAAAATGCGGAAGTTCATGCGCGTGAATGGGAAGGGTGACGTGGGACGAGTATGTTTTTTCCGTAAAGCGGAATGCGTCCGCTAAAAGAGACTGCGAGGTCGTGCCATAAAACTGACCGGCTTTAAGTTTTAAGTCCATGCCTTAATAGAAGAGAACAACTCAAATTCACGGGACCGTAAGTATGTCTCTTGAGATGCCAGCTTATCCTATTTGGTTGAATTCCTCAGCAACTTCACTTCATTCCATTACTCATACGTTTGGCTAACTCTTTTCGACTGGATTATTTTCAGTTGAGGCATGTGCCCATTATTGGGAGTAAAGGGTTGGTAGCTGCCATTCGGCTTTGCACAAAACTAATCCCGAAAGCGAAGTGCGAGCAGATAGCGTGGTAAGAGTACCTCGTCGTGGGTCGACGAATACAGAACCGGGAGCGGTAGCCACCGGGTCTGCGTCGCATTGGGTTCAAGGCCATCGGAAGCGAGGAGTTTACGTGATTGCATCCGATCTGGAGGTTTTGTGTATCGCAAGTGCGACCCGGTGGCTACCGCTCCCGGTTCTGTATTCGTTGACCCACGACGCAGGCGTTACCACTTTTTTTGCAAGGCCGTGCCATTCCTTAAAGTTCAGCCTGGATTCATAGCCGAAGTCGGGCAGGGGTGTTAAGCTCACAACCTACTCGAGTCCGAATGCAATGAAGACCGCCGATAAAGCTGACGTTCACTATCGCGCATGCAATCTTTGCGAAGCGATCTGCGGCATTGAGATCAGGAGCAGTCGGCAGGAGCAGTCGGCAGGAGCAGAAAACCAACGTCTCGACATTCGCGGTGATAAGGATGACCCCTTCAGCCGTGGGTACATCTGCCCGAAGGCTGTTGCGCTACAAGACCTGCATTACGACAGCGACCGGCTGAAGTATCCCGTGCGCCGCACTCCTCACGGTTGGGAACGTCTCGGGTGGGACGAAGCGTTTGATGAGGTAGCGCAAAGCCTTAAACGCATCAACGAGACATACGGCAGAAATTCAATTGCTACGTACCTCGGTAATCCCACCGTTCATAACTATGGCGCCATGCTGTTCGCGCCGGGGTTTCTCCGGAGCCTGCATACGCGGAATAAGTTTTCCGCAACCTCTGTTGACCAACTTGCGCATCATCTATCCGGTTACTTGATGTTCGGTCACCAACTTCTGCTCCCCATCCCCGATATCGATCGCACAAACTTCTTTTTAATCCTGGGCGCGAATCCGGCAGTCTCAAATGGCAGCCTGATGACAGCTCCGGGTGTAGGTCGGAGGTTACAGGAAATTCGCGAACGTACTGGGAAGGTAATACTCATCGACCCGCGCTTCACGGAAACTGCGCGGATGGCCGATCGGCATCTATTCATAACACCGGGGACCGACGTGCTATTGCTGCTGGCGCTGCTGCACGTTGTTTTTGATGAAGGGCTAACGCAGCTTGGTCCATTGGCTGCATTTACAAAGGGTGTGCATGTTATCGGCAAACTCGTGGCCGAGTTTCCTCCCGAAAAAGTCGCAGCGATTACCGGAATTGCCTCCGATCAAATTCGCCAGCTGGCGAGAGAATTTGCCGCCGCCGAGTCCGCGGTCTGCTATGGAAGGATCGGTGTAAGCACTCAGGAGTTCGGTGGCGTTTGCCAGTGGTTGATTAATGTATTGAACGTAGTCACGGGAAATCTAGATCGCCCGGGTGGCGCGATGTTTACGCTTCCGGCGTTCGATCCCATCACAGCACCAGAGTCCATGGCGCCGCGAGGTAGTTATGCGCGTTGGCACAGCCGAGTGCGAAAGCTGCCTGAATTTGCCGGAGAGCTTCCGGTAGTCACGCTTGCGGAAGAAATTTTGACTGAGGGTCCTGGCCAGATTAAGGCGCTGGTTACGTCTGCCGGGAACCCCGTGCTATCGACGCCGAACGGCCGCCAGCTGGATCGCGCGCTGGCCGGTCTTGACTTCATGATCTCAATCGATCCTTATATCAATGAGACGACCAGGCACGCGCACATTATCCTGCCGCCGAGTTCGTCGCTCGAGCGTTCACACTATGACGTGGCGTTTCATGTGCTGGCAGTCCGTAACACCACCAAGTTTTCACCTGCTTTGTTTCAACCGGATGCGGAGACGCGACATGACTGGCAGATATTCTTCGAACTGCAAACACGCATGAAGCACGCCGGTGTGTTGGGACGCGTAAAGCGCCGTCTAAGCAAACGGTTCCTTGGGCCGGAAAGAATTCTTGATCTGGGTTTGAGGTTTGGACCGTACGGGGCGCAGGTCAACCCGTTTTCCAAGGGCCTGACTCTGCGAAAACTCAAGAAGGCCGTTCACGGAATAGATCTTGGTCCGTTGCGTCCGTGCTTGCCTGGGCGACTGCGTACTGCTGACAAACGTATTGAGTTAGCGCCGGATGTGCTCGTGAAGGATGTCGAACGTGTAAAAGCAAAGTTTCTCAATGCGCTGTCTCTTCACTCCAACGGCCATCTGTTATTGATTGGACGACGAGACCTTCGCAGCAACAACTCGTGGATGCATAACAGTGCCAGATTAGTGAGAGGCAAAGTTCAATGCACAATGCTGATGCATCCGACGGACGCTGCGAAGCGCCAGTTGAGCCCAGGTCAAGAGGTCTCGGTGCGCTCAAGAGTAGGAAGCGTAGTGGTGCCGATTGAAATATCTGAAGAGATGATGCCTGGTGTGGTAAGCATTCCCCATGGATGGGGGCATGATCGGCAGGGAATTGAAATAGAAGTGGCGCAACAACACGCCGGAGGGAGCATCAACGACGTAACGGATGACTTAGCAATCGACGCGCTTTGTGGGACGGCAGCGTTCAACGGGACTTGGGTGGAGGTGGAATCAGCGAACTGATCCAGCCTATCGCCAAGCGTATCGTGCGCCGGCGTGAGCGGAAGCGACTGACCCAGTCCGTGGAGCGGACTATCAGCATAAAGACTGGGGTGAAGCGTAGCGGAACCCCAGGATCGTCAACGCAAAAAGCTTGCAGAGCCCGCGGAGCGGGCGATAGCGGTTACGATTACAAACGTCAATCGTGATGATTCGACTATCGGCCGCTCCGCGGGCTTCGGATATTCTCAACTGCGGGTTCCTGGGGTTACGCTTCGCTCCATCCCAGGCTTTATGCTTTCGCCTGCTCCGCAGGCTGGAAGATTGCCTGCTTAGCTGATCGGCGTCTCCTGGTAAGAAACAATCTGCCACCTACCGCCACGGTTGACCCACACTTCAGTGGCATAGACTGGGGCAAACGCTTTTCCGTCATATGATCCCTTAAGGTCACACTTGTAGCGAAGGATGGCGACATCCTTCGTAACCCAGGAAACCTTCGGATCATCGATTGAGTAATGTTGGATAATGAGTTTATCGATGGTGTCGATGTCCTGTTTAAGAGTTGATGCTCCTGTTAGCGAATTAGACGCATAGTCGTCGCCAGTTAGAGCTTTCATCGCTGCGACGTTTCTGCTTTTGTAGGCCTCCCAGGTGGCTCGGGATTTCTCCACTATCATTTTATCGAGGTTAGCCTTCGTCTTAGCTGATGTTTCTGCGATGGCGAAACTCGCAACGGCGAGAAGGACAATAGCGATCAGGAGGAGGTGTTTCTTTTTCACGATGTGATTCCTTTCGAGTGTGCAGTTTTGAGCGGCAAGAACGGACGCCTTATATGTGCAGGCGCTTGGATTGTCAAGATTGTTAAGATTGCCAATTGCCAAATGCCGATTGCCGATTGGCTAGTCGCGGAACGGACCAATTGGCAATCGGAAACCGACAATTGGCGATGGACACAACCCACCCGCACCCGCTAGCGGTACTCACCTCACGGCCAAATTGCTCACGCCGCCGGCGAAGTTTTGTGCGCAAAGCCTGGCTGTACTACTATTCATGCCACAACAGTCCGGAATTCAGAGATCGGAAGTCAGAGATCAGAGATCAGAGGTCAGAGGTCAGTTCAAACGAAATCTAACCATCGTTAATTTTCGATTCACGATTTACGATTTACGATTCACGATTTACGATTGGACGTCTGACCTCTGACCTCCGACTTCTGACCTCTGAATGGAGGCGCCCCGCATGCTTGGCAGGACCATCTCGCACTATCACATCACGTCGCAGCTTGGCGAGGGCGGCATGGGAGTCGTCTATGAAGCTGAAGACACCAATCTGGGTCGCCACGTCGCCCTAAAATTCCTGACACCGGCCCTCGCTAATGATGAGAATCTCCTGCAACGCTTTCAGCGGGAGGCGCGCGCGGCGTCAGCTCTCAATCATCCGAACATCTGCATTATCCACGGCATTGAACAACACGAGTCGGAACACTTCATCGTGATGGAGTTGCTGGACGGCGAGGCGCTCAGCGATCGCGTCCGTCGTGGTCCACTCGACCTCGAGGCCTAACGCTAGGCGTGCAACTCGCCGACGCGCTCGAATCTGCCCACTCCAAAGGAATCGTGCATCGCGATCTGAAGCCGCCAAACATCTTCGTGACCTCGCGGGGCCAGGCAAAGATTCTCGACTTTGGCGTCGCCAAGTTCGATCGCCGCAACGATACCGATCCAAATTCAATGGTTGCCACAGTACGCAAAGACCAACTAACGTCGGCCGGGGCAACGATCGGCACCGTCGCTTACATGTCGCCGGAACAGGCGCGCGGAGAAATCACCGACGCGCGGACTGACCTATTTTCCCTGGGCACCGTCCTCTATCAAATGGCGACCGGCTTGCTTCCGTTTCATGGAGAAACTTCCGCGGTCGTATTTGACGCCATCCTCAACCGAGATCCGACCCCGCTGAGTCAACTCAATCAGACCCTGCCGCCGGAGCTTAACCGGATCATTGGCCAGGCGCTCGAGAAAGATCGCGACCTGCGATATCAGAGCGCCACCGATCTAAAGACGGCACTCAAGCGCTTGAAGCGCGATCTCAACTCGGGACAACATGCCACCGGCGCCAGTGGAACCCGGCGAGCTGCGTCCACGGTTCACGACCACTCAATTGCCGTTCTCTACTTTGAGAATCTGAGCGGAATGAAAGAAGACGAGTACCTGCGCGACGGTATTACAGAAGACATCACAACTGAGTTGTCGAAGATCAAAGGACTGAAAACCTTTTCGCGCGCGATGGTGCTGAACTATCGCGACAAGTCGGTGACGGCCGGTCAGATCGGAAAGGAACTCGGCGCGTCGTACGTACTTACCGGCAGTCTGCGCCGGGCGGGCGCTCGTCTGCGGATCAATGCTCAACTCGTCGATGCAACCACAGATTTTCCGCTTTGGTCGGAACGATATGATCGTGAGATGAAGGACGTCTTCGAAGTGCAGGATGAAATTGCGCAGAAGATCGCCTCAGCGTTACGCATCACGCTTTCACCACAGGAGCAACAGGCTCTCTCCGCGAAACCAACTGAAAATTTGCAGGCTTATGATCTCTATCTGCGCGGACGCAATTATGCACGTCGCGTCGGAAGGCAGGATTTGCAGTTTGCACTTCAGATGTACGAGAACGCGGTGGCACTTGATCCAGATTTCGCACTCGCTCATGCAGGGCTGGGAAAAGTCTGCGCCGAGTACTATTACCATTTCGAACGTCAACAGCAATGGATTGATCGAGCGGTCGCGGCGACGCAGAAGGCAATCGCGCAGGGTTTGGAGGCACCCGAGATCCAATGCGCCGAGGCGTGGGTATTATTTGCCGAGGGGCGTTATGGCGAAGCAGCTGAAAAAATCCGGACGGCCTTGGTCCGGAACCCGGATCTCGATGGCGGTTACTATCTGCTCGGCCGCGCGCTTTTCTCAGCAGGACGCTATCAGGAAGTCGTCGACATGATGGAAGAGGCGCTCGCGCATGCAGGCGAGAACTACAACACGATTGTTCCGATTCACAATTCTCTCGGGGCACTGGGCAAGAAAGATGCCCAGAACAACTTCGCGCATCGTGAGATTGCCATCTATGAAGAGCACTTGAAGAAGGTGCCCGAGGACGCACGCGCTCGGGTTCTGCTGGCAGGTAAATACGCCATGCATGGCAGGTTCGAAGAAGCTAAGCGCGAAGCAGACATGGCCATGGCCCTGCGTCCCGACGATTCGATGATTTTGTACAACACCGCTTGCGTCTTCTGCTCGATGGACAATGCCGGCGATGCTTTGATTGCTATTAGAAAGGCCTGGGAGTCGGGTTACCGCGATGCGATATGGACCAGACAAGATCCGGACCTGGCATTACTCCATGGGAACGAGGAGTTTGAGCGGCTCTATCCACCGCAAAAGGCGTAGACCAGTCACAGATACGCAGATTACACAGATAATAGTTTGACGCTTTCAGCGTTATGCTCTTTGGAATTAAGTACCCCGCAAGTTGTTCTCAGTGTCTCAAATAATAGCCGCGCTTTGTCAGCACCACTGGCTTGTCTTTTCGTTTCTTCGTGTCTGAGATACTGATTTGGACGAGCCGCAGCTTGCCGTCATCATTTGTATTCGTTGGTCGAAATCCGATCGCATAACGAGCACGCAACCGATCGATTACCAGACCCAGCTTGGCATCGACTTCGTTCTTGTCAGCGCCGATCACTTCTCCGCCTGTTTCCTGGACGTACTTGTTGACGGCCTTTATCTGACCAAATGAAATTACGTTAAAGACTTTGCCGATCGTACCCCGCACGATTAGGCCGTAGACGACAGTCCCGCCCGCGAAGAGTTCCTCGAGAATGTCTCTTGCTTGAGCGCCCATCGACGGCGCGATATTGTCGGTGATAACGATGATCACTCGCCGGCTGTTTGGTGTGGGCGCCTTATGCATGTGGATCGCGGCATTCTCGAGCGCTGGTCCAAGAAATGTTCCGTTGCCGAGGACGCTGGTCGCGGTCGTCGCCTGAATCTGTTTCGAAACCAGCGCGCGATCCGGGGTGAAGTCCTGCGCCAGGTTTGAGCCTTCCGCGAAAGCCATCACGGCCACCTGGTCTTCAGGTTTCAAGCGGTTCAAAGCATTCAGCGCGCCGTCGCGAATCTGGTGAATGATTGGTCGCACGCTGCGACTTACATCGAGCAATAGAATGATCGAAAGTGGTAACTCGTCTTTGCTGAAATAGCTGATTTGTTGTTTGGTTCCGTTATCCGAAAGTTCGAAATTTTCTTTGGTGAGATCGCAATTACACGCTTGGTTTTCTTGTCTATGACTTGAACATCAAACACAACCAGATCGGTGTTGACTTTAATGACATCAACGTCTTTTTCCTGCGCGAATGTAGGAGCAGTCAATAGCAGCAGTGTCCCTATTATCAGGATTGATAAAAATAGGCGGGCACGGCTGAATGCTGTTCCAATGATACGGTCGGTCATCGTGTGCCCTTGCAAGCTCGGCATGGTT
>JBPCLZ010000019.1:0-60409 GCA_051002775.1 Pyrinomonadaceae bacterium
CCGATATATATTGTGTCCATAGCGCCTCCTTTCAGTCTCCATGTCATAGAGCTGCCGTGAGTCTAGCACTCACGGAAGGAGGCGCTTGCTTCATAACATCAGTACCACCTCGCGGTAGCGGGTGGGTTCCGCACGCCTTTTCCAAGTGGGAATGCTATCTACGTTATGCCGCGTAACGAATCTATGACCCACCCGCTACCGCGAGGTGGTACTGACCTCATGCCACCAGGTAAATCTGCTCCACAGAGAAACTGAAATTAAGACAGCATCATTCCGACTGGCGCGAGTATTTGAACAGATGTGCCGGCGGCTCAATGCCTGTTTGCAAAGCCGGATCTTTAACCGGGTCTTCGGCAACCAGCTTGAGCGGCAACACGCCTGCCCAAACTTTCAACGCATAGTCTTCTTCATCGTCGAGCGGTGGGCCAGTTCGC
This sequence comes from Pyrinomonadaceae bacterium, assembly GCA_051002775.1. GTDB lineage: Bacteria > Acidobacteriota > Blastocatellia > Pyrinomonadales > Pyrinomonadaceae > PSRF01. The sequence continues at coordinate 435 of JBPCLZ010000019.1, forward strand.
ACTTTCGCTGAAACTTCTTCGAGCGGGAGCGCCAGGACGGTCGTCGTTTTTAATTCCTGTTCGTTGGGCCCGCGCACTTCATCCCACCGACCGGGAATCATGTGCTCAGACAGCGCGCGAAGTGCCGCTAACTTACGGTCCGCTTCTTCAATCGCGGTGGCGTTTCCAAAAACGACGACTGAGCGGTAGTTCATTGAATGATGAAATGCTGAACGCGCCAGCACCAGGCCATCTATCAGAGTAACGGTCACGCAAACGTCGATACCGGTTGTCAGTGTGCGCAGCATGCGGCTGGCTTGTGACCCATGTATGTAAAGCTGATCGTCAACGCGCGCGTAACCGGTAGGAATTACAACCGGCTTTCCATCGGCGATAAATCCAACGTGGCAAATAAAACCTTCGTCGAGAATTGCGTAAACAAGGTCGAGATCGTAAACGCCGCGTTTGGGTAAGCGTTTCAGCGTGGTGCGTTCAGTCTGGGGAAACTTCATGGATGAATCGTAAAGCGTAAAACAGTAATAGTAAATTCCGCACTTCACTTCAGTTTGAAGCGAATGCCGATAAACTCCGGGAGGCTCTGATCGAGTTAACCGGTCTTACCTTTCCAAACCCGCGTAGCGGGTGGAGCATAAAGCCTGGGGTAGAGCGAAGCGGAACCCCAGGTTAGCGTCAGGTACGAATATCGGAGCGCGCGGAGCGTGCGATAGCGCAAAGGCCAGAAGTTATTCTTTAGGTGTGGGCTGTCGGCCGCTTCGCGGGCTCTTGCATCATATGCCAACGATCCTTGGGTCCCGCTTCGCTCCACCCCAGGCTTTATGCCTACGCCGAGCTTCGCGGGCTCAATTCATTGCCTTAACCAGAGGCTTCTTTAGTTTGTCGTCACGGTACGAAAAGCCAAAGCCTATCGGACATCAACCTGAACCCTCGGTAAATTCCACTACTGTTTCAGACGCTGTAGAATAGTGCGACTTGGAAACTCCCGCCTCTTGTTCGTCTCTGCCGGTTCGCTGGTCGAGTGTATTCCTGCTCGCAGGCATTTTATCCATGGCGATCGTTAGCGGCGCGTGTGCCCAATCGGGTGCTGACAACAATCCCGCGCCAATCGCGTCTGGACCACCGAACACAACCTTTCCGATGCCGCCGCTGTCTTCGTCTGTAGAAATGGGCTGGATCGACACGAATAACGAGCGAGCGCGGCTGACCGACTATCGGGGCAAGGTTCTGGTGGTGGATTTTTACGCGACCTGGTGCCAGCCTTGCCGGCAAAGTATCCCGCGCCTAAACGAACTGCAAACACAATATGGAGCCGAGGGCGTGGCGGTAGTGGGATTGAATGTAGGCGGCCCCGACGATCGCATCAAGGTGAGCAAATTCGCACGAGAGTTGGACATTCAATACGCGTTGGGCTTTCCCGATAAGGCGCTCACGGATCTTTTTTTATCTGACGATCAAACGATTCCGCAAACGTTTGTGTTCGCGCGCGAAGGCAGGCTGGCAAAACGATTTGTTGGTTATGATGCCACCACCAGCGCTGATCTGGAGGCAGTAATTCAAGTGGAGCTCCGGAAGAACCCATGAAGATCACGTTTGAATTTTTGCCGACGTTGGTTTTCGTGATCGTGATGCTTTGTTGGTTTGCGTTTGCGGGAATAATTGTCTTTCACCAAAAACTACCGAAGGCGCCTGACCAAAAACGAGATCGCAGCTCAATTGTAGGACTGGCACTCCAGGGCTTCTCTTATGCGATTGTTTGGGCAGCGCACCGGCAACCCTTTACGGCAATAGTCTCAGGAGGCCAATGGCTCGAGGTGCTGATTGCCACGATTGCGATCACAGTAGCCGTAGGATCGGTAATGTTAATAATGGCAGCGGTGAAAACGCTGGGCAAAGAGTGGAGTATAACAGCGCGCATGGTCGAGAATCACAAGCTTGCCCACGAGGGCCCATACGCGCTGGTCCGACACCCGATTTACACTGGTATGTTGGGCATGCTCATCGCGACCGGTCTGGCGATCAGTGACTGGATCTCGCTGTTTGCAGCTATAGTTGTTTTCGCTATTGGCACGTGGATTCGCGTGCGCATTGAAGAGCGGCTGCTGCGCGAAGCGTTCGGACAAAGGTTTGAAGAATATGCGCGCGAGGTGCCCGCTGTAATTCCCGGTATATTCTGATCCATTAAACCGCAGCTATTGAGGACAACGTGGATACATCGGTAAGAAAAGCAAAAATACTCGCAACCCTGGGGCCGGCGTCTCGCGACCAAAGCGTAATCGAAAGTTTAATCATTGCCGGCGCCAACGGCGTCCGCATTAACATGTCGCATGGAACTCGTGAAGAAAAGACCGAGGACGTTAAGAAGGCGCGTAGGGCCGCGGCAAAGTTGAACAGGCCACTGGCCGTGCTGGTTGATTTGTCTGGGCCAAAGATTCGTACGCGCCAACTCAAGGACGGCAAGCCGGTAATGTTGCAGGCCGGCGAGCAGTTCACACTGACTACTCGAGACATTATTGGCGACGACAAGCAGGTGGCCACCAACTATCCCGACCTCGCCCACGTTGTCGAACCGGGTACTCGACTGTTGCTTGATGACGGCGCCATCGCGCTGGTAGTTGAGAGCACAACCAAAACAGACGTTGTTTGCCGCATTATTAACGGCGGAAGACTCGGAGAGCGTAAAGGAATCAACCTGCCTGGCGTTTCTTTGCCAATTGATTCACTAACTGAAAAAGATCTCGAGGACCTGAAGTGGGCCGTCGCGGCAAATGCGGACTACATTGCGTTGTCGTTTGTGCGGCGCGCGGAAGATTGCGCGCGCGCAAAAGCGTTGATTCGCGAAGCCGGAGGCCGGGCACCCCTGATCGCAAAAATTGAGAAGGCCGAAGCAATCGATCATCTCGACGAAATCATCGCCACTGCCGATGCGGTCATGGTCGCTCGCGGCGATTTGGGAGTTGAGACAAGCGTAGAGCTGGTGCCTGTTTATCAAAAACGGATCATCGAAAGAGCGGTGCACGAAGGCAAGATGGTCATCACTGCCACGCAGATGCTGCAATCGATGGTTAGTAGTCCCAGGCCGACGCGAGCTGAGGCTTCGGATGTCGCGAACGCTGTTTGGGATGGCACGGACGCGCTGATGCTTTCGAATGAGACGGCAAGCGGTCAGCACCCAGTGACCGCGGTTGAAACAATGGGTCGCATTATCATGTCGGCAGAATCCGGGAGGGAAACGCATACCGACAACATCATGAAAATGGCTGGTCGCCAGTCGGGACGGGTGAGTCGCGCCTTGTGCGAGGCGGCGGCATTTGCTGCCGCGGAAATGGGCACGCGCGTCACCGCTGTCTTAACCGAATCGGGGTTAATGGCGCGCCGTCTTTCAGCATTACGTCCGGGTCAACGGATTGTCGCTTTGACTAACTCTGAGAATGTGCGAAATGAACTGGCGCTGATTTGGGGCGTCGAATCGCTAATTATGCCGCACGCTGACTCGACTGAAGAGATGCTCAAAGTGGGAGAAAACATTTTGCTGGAAGGCGGCGTCGTTGAGAAAGGCGAGATGATTGTGGTTATGGCCGGCCGGCTTTCCGGACTGGGCCTTTCAAGTTCAGTAACGCTGTTTACGGTTGCCGGCGATATACATCAGACAGTTGCGTAGGTTTGAGAAGTTTGTCAGCCCGTGAGAATTAGCGGTGAGGTGTTTACTCAGCCCGCAGCACTTTGTGTATAGTATCTTGTAGTGAGCTTTCCGGCTTTGTCTGACCCGGCGCCTGTTGCGGGTCGCGCCAGTTATCCAGAATTCCTACCTGATGAACGCATTGTAGAGTGCAGGTTGGCGCGCACCATTTCTCGGTGTTGTATTCTCGATCGAAGTCGTCCATCGTGTACTTCTCGAGCGGAATACCGGGATAGCCGCGCTGCTGCGAGCACCAGTGGACCAGGCCGTCCTCGCAAATGTAAAGATAACGAGCGCCCGCACGACAACGCCAGTTGTAAGGCTTGCCCTCGGCGATGTTGTCCTGAAACCAATTCAGCCGCGCATGATCCTTATTGCCGAGCTTCTTAACCTGTTGAAAGAGATCTTTTTCTTTCGGAGACAGCGGTTTCAGTGTTCCGTCGTTATCGTGAATCACACCAACTGTCGTGGAGAATTTTAACTCGACAGCGCGACTCGCAACCGCAAGCGCATCTTCGGGATTCTTGATGCCGCCGCCAATCACCGAGTTAATGTTCACGTGGAAATCGGCATACTCGGAAAGATAGCGCAGCTTCTTATCAAGCACGCGCAAACTCTTGCGCGAAACCTCATCCGGCTCGACGTTGTCAATGCTGATCTGCAGATACTCAAGCCCGGCTTTATTCAATCGCTTGATGCGTTCGGGCGTGAAGTAATAACCATTTGAAATCAAGCCCGCGATCATTCCACGAACGCGAATGTGATGAATGATGTCGTCGAGCTCCGGATGCATCATCGGCTCGCCTCCGGAGATGGTAACGATCGACGTCCCGAGAGAAGCAAGCTTGTCGAGGCGGCTCTTAATGACGTCGAGGGGCACCGGCGAAGAGTTGTGGTCATACTCGTTGCAGTATCCACAAGCGAGATTGCAACGCCGCATTGGGATCAAGTGGGCTAAAACAGGATGTCGGCTGGACAGCAACGCGCGGCTGATGAAACTGGCCTCGCGAAGTTTTAATTTAACGAATTTGCTTTTACGCATCTTGGGGAACAGGAATCCAATTACACTCGCGCCTAACCCGGTCTATCTTCGAGTCGGAAGGATAGCTACAGAGGCAAACAAAGGCAACTGAGCGGGGGTTGACTGTAGTGGGTTTGTTTGATGTCCGATAAGCTAATTTAGCTTGTCGTAACGCCGCGACAAACTAAAAGTTTAACGCACATAAGCAACGAAACTGACCTACTACCGGGTTGACTAAAATAAAAAGGGCTCTGGATTCAACACCTCAGAGCCCAAAAGGCCTAATTGTTGTTAGTTCTTAACCTTTGACGATCTTCACGCCGGAGTCCAACGGTACACTGAATTCATTTGGTGAGATCTTCAGGTTTCGCTCCAGGCCGCTCAGGCGCATGGTCGTGGTGTCGTCATTTTTCTCAACGATTTTCGTTTGCACCGGCATACCGGACGAGTCGACCCAAATTTCCGCATACTTGAAACTCGCATTACCTTTGGGAACGAGTGTCAGGTGGATCGTGCTCACGCCGCCCCACAAAGTTTCTTCGCGCACATCCTTCACCGGTTGAAAGCGCGCCTCGAGCTGCTGCTTGGTCATGTACATCATTTCCAAAACGCCGCCCGCTTTGTTCCGGTTGGATTTTGAGCTGCCCTTGTAGGCCATATTTAAACGCGGACGAAACAAGGTGTACTGACCATTGGCAACCGCTAGAATTTCATGCTGCGGCTTTTTCCATTCGATGCGCACGGAAGCATCACGTCCGCTGCCCGGTACGTAAAGAACAACGCCGGTATATTTTTCAGAGTCGCGCAATTGAGCATTGTATTTTTCCATGCTCAGGCTGGCTCTTAGTGAACGCAACGACTGGCGATTGCGCTCCATCCGGTTCAAGACCGCACTCACCAGACCGGCACTTTGGGCGCTGGCAGGTTTGGGAGATACGAGGGTGATGGCGCCAACGAGCATCGTCAGCATGAATCCAAGGGGAACTATTTTCTTCATGAGAACTCCTAAATAAAATCCGAAACAACGGCCTCCTTTTATCCCTGGCTCGAAAAACCTGGCAATTATAAGGGTTGATTACCGTATGTCAATCTTGTAGCCGGTTGTCTTACCCTCCTGGCCGACCACTTTATGGACACCGAGGACCTGCAAATCACTACGTCCGGTAAAGGCGCGTAGCCGTTCTTGCAATTGGTCCTTATCCTGTGCCTTTTCAACAACTTCAGTGCCAACAACCAGGGTTGAGGCAGCTGGGCTTTGATGCGCCCTGACGCCCGTCCGTTCGCCATTTTTAAACCAGCTTTTTGGCGTCAAAAAGATGAAAATCAGAATAACGACGCACAATATGTCCCATTGCCAACTGCTTCTGGCGTAATTCCAAAAAAATAGCTTTTTTAGGGTTTTCAGCAATTTTCGTCACTTCAGGAGAGCAATTGAGCAAGCGCCACGCCACCCAATCGCACGGCGGGAACCTATTCTAACCGCCACAAAATTCCTTGTAAATCAACTTGATTGCAGTTGGCTATAACTGGACAGCCGCAGCCGGCTCAACAATGTGGCCGTCGCGCATTTGTATTATTCGTCGGCACATTGCTGCGGCTTCCGGATTGTGGGTGATCATGACGATGGTTTGGTTGAAACGGTAGTTCAATTCCTGAAACATATTGAGGACAAGCGCCGAGTTTTCCGAATCCAGATTTCCGGTGGGTTCGTCCGCCAGCACGATCGCCGGTCGCGTCACGACTGCCCGAGCCAATGCCACGCGTTGTTGCTCGCCACCCGAGAGTTCGAGAGGCTTGTGGTGCAATTTGTCCTGGAGTCCCAGCAGGCGCAAAACTTCGCGGCGTCGCTCCGGATCCTGGCCACCGTTGCCATGAATTCTCTCGGCCAGACGCAGATTCCCTTCAGCGGTGAGTGTGGGGAAAAGATTGAAACGCTGAAACACAAAGCCGATTTTTCGCCGGCGGATGTCGGTGCGCTTGCCGTCTGACGCCGCAGTCAAATCTTCGCCGTCGACAATAATGCGGCCCGTGGTGGGCGTCAGCAAACCTCCGAGCAGGTGCAGCATCGTTGACTTGCCGCATCCCGATGGTCCCATGATGGCCACGAATTCACCTTCATGAACTTCGAGCGAGACCCCTCTTAAGGCCGGCACATCAACTTTACCAACGCGATAAGTTTTGGTCAGATTGTCGGCTTCTAGAATAGTTCTCATCGGCAATTGAAATCCGTGCTAAGCGGAAGGCACCTGCGCAAGTTACCCGGGAAAGCAAGATGTTAATACAGGCAGAGGTTTAATAGCTACCAAGCGACCTAACGGGTTGTATCTTAATCTGAAATTAGGTGCCGTTATTGTTGGTACAGACGTAAGGGTGTGGTTCCAAATTTGGGTAGTACGGTTTCAGATTAGGACAACTACCGACCAGGCGGCAGCAGCAGTTATTTGGGTGTGGCGGCGGCCTTGCTGCGCTGCCGAGCATCGAGATCAACTTCGGAGAGTTGCCATCTGTTTTCAAGCACAAAGGCCTCGGGCCGGAATTCCTTATCGACATCAACCGTGGCGGGGGCTTGATAAGTAATGCTCAACTTGTAGTGATCGTGAGGTCGAGTGATTTCGACTCGAGCCGGCAAACGCGCCTGCCCGTTTTCACCAAACGGCTTTTCATCCCAGTAAGAGACGTCTGTAGTAAGCAGGCCATTCTCGTCAAACGACTGAATGCGCGCCAGCCGAATGCCATTCACGCGATCAAACCAAAACCTGCGAAGCAAGCGCGCGTCACCAGGGCCGGGCTGCGAAAATTCTTCCAGCAGGTAATAACCTCTGACTAGCCGCGCGCCTTTCTTTTCCGGACGACTGTCAGCTTCTTCCTGATAAAACTCGCTCTGAGCATACGTCAAGCCGCTCTGAGCGGCGGGCGGAATAGGGCTAACCATGAGCGCGTCGGTCAAATGCTGGGGACGCAAATTAGAAAGCGCGTTGACAGTTTCCTTCTCAACCATCTTGTCTTTCTTGCGTTTTTGCGGGTCAGGTTCGGTTTCGTCGGCGTCCAGCTTTTCATAGATGGCGCTGTTTGTTCCTTTAACAAAACGGCGATACTTGTCATCGCCCTGCAAGACAGCCACTCGAAACGTTTCCCCATTTGAGGTCATTTGCGCGATATCTTTGGCGATAAACGGCACCGCAATGATCAGATAGACCTGACCAGGCCGTTGCAGCGTAACCGTGCCGTCGGCCTGACGATACTTCTCAGCAATACCTGAGTCAGCGAACGATGTGTCTTCAAATACGATGTCTACTTTTCCGTGGAGGGAACGCACGCTCGCGAGACGGTTGACTTCAGTGATGAGACGGCTTTTGGCAGCCTCACTTAACGGCGTAAGCAGCTGCGGCACCTGTACCTTCTTGTGAGTACCAAACAGTCCACAGCCTGTGTTAAGGACGACTACAAACGTTAGTAACAAGAAAAATGGGATGCGGCTTAGGTAACGTGAATTCGCGGCTGTGGAGTTGACCATTAGCAAACGTCTCGGGAAAACCAATGCAGGTTGTAAGAAAGCGAAACAGCGGCTCAAGCTAACAAAGACGATTTTTGTTGTCAACGCAACCATTATTTGTAGAGACTCAGTTTGATGTCGGATAAGTCTGAGCTGTCCTAACGCTGCGACAAACTGAAAGAATGAAATCGTTCTCCCTCTCCTGTTGGGAGAGGGTTGGGGAGAGGGCTTTAGTGCGTCAAGCTTCGCACCCTCCCCTGACCCCTCGCAAGGGAGGGGAACAAACCACGCAAGCGAAAGGCAATCACAGTTGAAGTTCTGGTTTGCCAAACCGGTGGCGCAGTTTATTAATACTCTTCAGAACTCGCGGTTGACTAACAATCTTGCGCTCCAATTTTTGCCTTCCGGGAATGTCAAGCAGCATGATTCCCAACAGGATTGTTAAAATGCCCTGACCAGGGACGCCCGGAAGTGACATCAAAATTCCCAACACAACCAGGACAACACCCAAAAGATTTTTGCCGATCATTGCGAACAGACGAACTGCCGGATGACGTCCAGCCATGAACTTAACCGGGCGGCCTTCTTTGAAATAATCTGGCGGGATCTTAACGAGGATGAAGGAGACGACAGCAAGACTGATCGCGAAACTTACAACGAAAATCCCAACGCCGAGAAGCACACTGCGCCATGTCATCATTGCAAAAATTGTTATTAGCATCCTGCGCGGTTCCCTGTTTGTTCCTGATTGATCTTACCCCGCTCGGCCAGTATCGAATCCAAAACTTCTCGCAGAACTACGTGCGCGATCGCCGGCAGTTGAAAGTCGGCGTCAACTGCGACCTCCCAAAACTCATCAAGACCCTTCGCTCCGGCGCGCTCCAGCGCGTATGCCTGGACCAGGAGGTCGATGACGTCTGCTGCTTTTACGAGGCGTGCTTCGGTGCTCTCGCGTCGTTCATAGTCGCCATAAAGCTCCTTGTATTCGGCTTCGGCCGCTCCCGCTCCGGCCACGATATCTGCAAAAGCCTGGCCTTCCGCGAGCTTTCTGGCATCGGCTCCAAAATAATGCGTCGCGGTTCGTGGCATGTCGCCAACGCGCGTCTCGGCCCAGTCGTGCAATAAAGCCAGGCGTAACACGCGCTCAATATCCAGTTCAAGACCGCGCGATTTAATCTCATCAGCAAGCAACATCGCCGTAACGCTGACACCGAAGGAATGCGAGGCAACCGACTCCGTTCCGTTTGGCAGACCGCGCAGCGTCCAACCAGTGCGGTCGAGACGTTTCAGACGTTGCAACTCAATCAAAGTGTTAAGCATCACTCAGGCCTGTTACTTTAACGCGCAGTTGTTGTTCGTAACAACACGACTCGCCGGTACGAATGCTGAAATAACAAACGGCGGCGCGATTGCTCGCGTCGCCGCTTGCTATGTATTGACCTGAGTTTGCGGACTATTGTCTCGAAGTGCCGGCGCTGGCAGACTGCGTCAACATCAGATTAAAGGTTGTGCCTTTGTCCAGACGTAAATTCCCGCCTTGCAACGACAGCACTGAGCTGCCTTCGACCGAGGTGCTGCTGGACTGCGAAATTTGAATGCCACCCAATGAACGGGTAACGCCAGTAGTTGTGTTGCCGACGACGCTGGTAGTCGAGTCTACGGTCGAACCGACTGCCGCCGTCGTACCGCCAACTACATTGCCCACTGTAGAAGTGGTGGAACCGACAACGCCGCCCACCAAGCCGCCGCTTGACGAGCTGCTCGAACCACCGGCACTGGCCCGTGACGACGATGAACTGCTCGCGTTACTCGCAAACAGATCATCGTTGTTAGAGCGCGCGCTTGCCCTGGTGTTAACGACAGAAGTTATCGTGGCTGCAATCGGCATATTCAGCGAGCCACCCTCAAGACGATCAAATAAAAGGCCAATGCGTGATTCACCTTTGCTCTTGGTCTTCTGACTCACTTCCGTGATGTGGCCAATCAGTCGCGAACCTTTGCTAACGACGGTGCGGCCTTGCGACTTAATCGCCTGCGTTGTTTTCAATACAACCTGATCGCCGACTTTGGCCTTGCGCGCATCAATCGTACTTTGCAACTCACCCGCCAGGCGCGTTCCGGAATCCAGGTGAATGCTCTTGTCCCGTGCATTGATCGCAGAAGAGGTTTGATTGCTTGCTTCGCCGCTCGCCTGAGTGGTTGCGGTTTGCGCGTTTACTGCAACGCAACACACGAGCGAAAGGCTAATAGCCAGGATGGTTCTCTTCATGTTTTTTTTCACCTCTTAATTTTTTGGCCCACGATACGGGCGTTAATAGACCAAAGCCGTTTGAACTTTCTTTGTGTTCTTATGACCTTATGCCACGACGTCAAACCTGAACTGGTCGGGAGACCATGACGTTTGGCTAGTCTCAGGATGAATCAAGTCTAGGGGGCGTTGCCGTTAGGGCGGCGACATGGAAGTTGCAAATTTATTGCAAATGAAAGTTACAGGATGAGGGAATCGCTCTGGTGAAATACCGGGCGGTGAATCTTTCCCTCAATCGCGCTAGTGGCTAACGACAAGCGTCGTGTTCGCAGCCGCAACCGATTTCCATCACATGCGACTTCTCGGCGTTTTTGCAGTACTCGCTGCAATACTTGCTGTCCTGCTCCGCCGGACAATCGCAGGCTGGATGGGCGCATATCTTTTCCTGATTATCTGCCATAAACAACCACTGCTTTCTGGTGAGTTCTGCTGCTCTCGATCCTATGACTCAGCGCTACTATGGTCAAGTAGTGAGGGACGTTCGTCGAGCGTGCTGTTTCGCCGCAACTTTTCGATAGATATTTTGTTTTGAAGTCTTCTCCCTCTCTCTCTCTCTCTCTCTCTCTCTCTGGGAGAGGGCTTTAGCGCGTCACGCTTCGCATCCTCCTAAAGGGAGGGGAAAGAAAACCATTAACGTTTTCAAGGCGCTGAGCGCACCACGATGGTGTGTGTCGCGTTACCCATCGTCAGCACCAATGGCCGATCGATTTGCAGCGGGTGCTCTTCGCCGTCGATGCGGATAAGAAGATTCATTGTCGTTTGGCTAACCGGCGCTGGGGTCCCAACAACCGGCGCTACACGGGGCAATAAGTTCGTGGCTATAATGCGCCACGTTGCTGGCGAGCAACGGATGCGAATGCCTGGCGTGTCTGTTTCGAATGCTTCGCCAATTGCAAGAGCGTCCGCCTTGAATAAGCCCTCGCCACAGCGCACACCGCTAGCGTCGTAAAAGGTCACCAAGCCCGAAGCAAACGCATAAGCGATCGTGCTCGAATTTTTCACGACCATGCGAATATTGGTCACTGGGGAATCCGCCGTGCCGTTAAGCGCCGTCGTTCGCAAACTTCCTTCCAGTGCAGACGCGCCTGCGGCATCAAGCGCAACCGCCGTATCCGTCAGAGCTATACGCCGCTCAACCGGCGCACTGAGTTGTTGGGCCATTACGGCGAAACTTGTGGTTACAAGCAGCGCGCCTAGCATGATGAATTTCATTTTTATTCGCTCCAGTCTTTAACGCAGGATGCTCGAGGGTTGTCAGCATTCTAGTGCCAGACTCCAATCAGTAGCAACATTTGACTAACAGAAACCGCGGTTGGTCAGGATATCACAGGCAAGAGGGCCGCTCCGCGCGGAAGAATGAAACCCTTAATCGATTCGTCCATCCATTTGTTAACTTCATCGAGCGAGCGTGCGGGAATCATGTGCATGCGCTCGACTTGTTCGTCCGGCAGCTCTGACACAAGAAAAATTCTGTAACGCTCAGCCTTGGTAAGCAACGACCAGGCGGTCTGACCGTTTACCTCGTAGCCTTCGCGCAGGCGCGCGGCGAGCGCACGCGAACCATCTTCTTCAAACCATTTCAGAAAATCTGGGCGGCCCAGCCCATCGCTGCATTCCGCCAGCAACACAATGGTACCACCTTCGGTTGTCGCTTGCGCGGCCATCTCCAGGGCCTTGTGAGCCTGGATCAAGTTGATATCCCACGGCGAACCGCCACAACTTACGACAACCAATTCACGTCGTTCGGCGACGCCTACAGAATGCGTCGCAAAGTATTCTGCGCAGCCTGCGCGGTGCGCCGCGCGCCAATGGCCCGCATGGACACCTATCACACGGCCACGGCTGTCGACGACAGCGTTGACGCTGAAACGCGGCTCGATCAATGCCGCAATGCGTTCGCATTCTTCATTGACTGCGTTGCCGTCTAACTTGCCCGTGCCGACGCCACGCCTCCGGCTGCCAGTCTCAAAATCCAGCGCCAGCATGTGCGTCGCTTCAATTGTCTGTGCTGAAGCCAGCCCCGGACAAATCGATTTACGCCCGCCCGAGAAACCCGCGAAGTAATGAAAACCGATCGCGCCCGTAAGGATGACGTGAGAAAAATCTTTCAACGCGCGATTCACTTCGACCTGCGTGCCTCGATCAGTAACGCCCAGGGAGACGAGTGCGTCAGAGTCGTAAGCGTCGTGATGAATAGTGCGTACGCGTTGCGCAATGAATGGAGTTAACAACTCAATCCTCTCCGCTTCGGTTACGCGCCGGTGAATGCCGGTGGCAAAGATGGTAGCGATGTCCGAAGGCGCGACGCCCGCTTGAATTAAGCGACGCACGAGAAGATTGATGATCTGGGCGCTACCGGTTGCGCGCGTCGCGTCTGAGACCACGACGAGAACTGAATCGCCTGCTGAAAAGAGATCGTCGATTGGCAGCGATCCTACTGTCTCGCTAAGGGCGGCGCCAATTTCTACATCGCTTAAAAGCTTTTCATTGGTCGGATTTAATTCCAGAACCTGGAAACGTTCTTCGTCGAAGTTGAGAGTTTGCGTGCCGCGTCCGTAGCCTAAGAGTATTTCAGTCATCAAAAACTTTTTCTGGCGCGCGGAAATTAAGGAACTAAGCGCCAAACTCCACCAGCGCGCGTTCGATGACGTGAAGAGAAGCAAAGTCGGTTTCGCCGGCCGTACGCGCTTCGGCCAGCCACTTGCGAAGTTGTCGCGCTTCTTCAAACGAGGCGATGCGGCAGGCGCCTGTCAGCGCAAGCGTTACCAGCGCGTCAGGAGCGCCGTGCGTGACCAGCGCAGCCTGCAGGGCCGCCTGTTCCCGAAGATCGAGTGTCAGCAGAAGCTTGATCTCCATAAGTGTTCAAAGGGTCGCTATATATTCGGTGGTTCGTCAGATTTATCGAGCGCCTGAATAATATCGGCAATCACGTCCGCGGCAGCTTCAATGCCAACGGCAAAACGCACCGTGGCAGCGGAGACGCCGGCTGCCTTGAGTTGCTCGGCGCTAAAACCCGCATGCGATGAGTAAAGCGGATAGCTGGCCAGTGTTTCCACACCGCCAAGGGAAGGCGCAGTGCGCACGAGTTGTAGCGAATTGAAAAGCTTTTCGACTTTGGGCTCGCCGCCAATCACGTCAATAGCCACAACCCCGCCGAATCCGCTCATTTGACGGCTCGCCAGCGCATGATCTGGATCGTCTTCGAGGCCGGGATAATAAACGCGCGCAACTTTTGGATGTTGGCGGAGCGCTCGCGCCAGCGCCAGTGCGTTATCGCACGATGCTCGTACGCGCAGCGCAACTGTTTTCATGCCGCGGGAGAGAAGATAGGCAGCGGCCGGATCGAGCGTAGTGCCGACCATCACTGATGTCTGTCGCGCGCGCCCGATGAATTCACTGCTGCCAGTCAAAGCCCCCGCCGTCAGGTCCGAATGTCCACCCAAATACTTGGTGGCGCTGTGCATTACCGCGTCGATGCCATGTTCCACCGGCCGCTGAAGGACGGGCGACGCAAAAGTGTTATCGACAACCGAAAAAAGTTTGGCCTGGCGACAGACGTCCGCAGCCAGATCTAAGTCGACGATGCGATTTAGAGGATTTGCAGGGGTCTCAAACCAGAAAACCCGCGAGCGTTCGCCGGCGATTTCCGCGAGGTTTGGAATTTCGTCAAGCGAAATGAAACGGGTGGTAATTCCCAAACGGCTGAAAACTTTTGTCAGTACCTTTACGGTGCCACCGTAAATTGAGTCACAGGCAATCACTTCATCACCGGCTTCGCAGAGCGTCGCCAGCGCACAGAATGTAGCCGCCGAACCCGAAGACGTGACCAGCGCCGCTTCGGCTCCCTCGAGCTCGGCAATTTTTCTTTCCGCTTCGGCAACAGTTGGGTTTGCGTAACGTGAATAGAAGTAGACGTCGGTTAACTCGCCGCGCGCATAGCGGCGCATCTGGTCAAAGTTTTCGAAAGCAAAGGTGGCAGTATGAAAAACTGGGGAGACTACCGCGCCGTGCGGCTGTTCTGCGGTGCGCTCGCCGCCATGGACCGCGAGCGTAGCTTGAGAAAGTTTGGTTTGGGGCGTGGAATTGTTTGCAGTCATGCAATGCAAGCTCGGGAGCAATGCTGGATTAGAGTCGCAAGCTTAACAAATCTGCAGGATGGAAAACAGAATATATTGCTGCAAACAGGATCCGCCTAAAATCGAAACCGCCGGATTGATTGCAGCTGACTACAGTCGCGCCATCGCCTTCTGCGCCAGTGTCTTGGATTTAATCATCTTGTTTGACTGCTCACCGCCGCCGCCGATGCTGATGCGAACATAGGAGCCGCCTTTAAGAGCGTAGAGCTCCAGCGACCCGGCTGCCTATCCAGTACGCATCATCGCCGACACCCGTTACTTTTTGTGGTGGTGGTCCTTCGTCCTCTTCTTCCTCGCCACGTCTACCGGCCTTTTTGTCCTTATCGCGATCTTTCTTCTCGCGTTGCTCGCGCTCCCTTTCTTTAGCCGCGCCCTTCACAAACGTCTCGTGCCAAAAGTCTTTTGGGTCTTTCGCGTCGGCGCCGTCTCCCTTTTGTGCTATCAGTAAGCTAATAGAATTCGAAAAAGTAGGCAGCGTAAAGAAGCATTGCGAGATTTGCAGTCCGCCGCCTGCTTGCCCGCTCAATTTGGTTTCTAGTACCGCTTCGCCCTGTACAGCCTCGATCTCTTTGCTGCTGATCAGGGCACAGGCGTCAACTTTTGCTTTCGCCTCAGCCATGACTGGCGGGGCCGATGGGGAGGCTGATTGGGCGGGGCTGGGAGATGCGGTGCTGATCTCTGAAGTGCCCGAAGAAGTATTAGCGGGCGTTTGATTCGTATTTGAAGTCTTACAGGAACCGACCGTAACCACCAGGACGCAAAAAGCGAACGCAGAAAAACGGCGCATAGGAACGCTCCTTAAAAAATTGATTTATGAGCAGGCGAATTCTTGCACGGCCGCATTATCCTCGCAAGCCGCAGTGTCTTATCCCTGCATGGTCTATCAATACTAAATGGCCCTTGAGAAAAACTTGAGTCGCAGGACAGACAAGCACCGTCTGTGGTCTACGCCGGATCTTTCGCGACCGTCTCCGCGAACACCTTCGGAACAATCAAAAGGCCACTCAATGGTGGCCTTTAACGCGCGAGATTTTCATTGAAGGAATTACAACGCCGCAACACCATTGACGTGGTTAAAATCCTTGTAGAGTTCGTTATATTCGCGCAGCCGGTGATCGACAAGTCGGGGCAGTTCAACTAGCTCGTTGAGGTTGATTATCGCATTCACGTTGTTAAGAAAAGCCGCGTGTGGATCCATTGTACGTAGCGAGGGCGACAGTAAAACAAAGAAGACACGGCGGCGCTGGGCCGGCCTGAGAATGCTGATCTCACGCGTCACAAAAATAGTCCCCTGTTCGACTGGATCGAAGCGCGAGTCGAGTATCACTACGTCTAATTGGTTTTCCCGCATTCTTTCGATGGCCTGACGCGTATCGCGGGCCACGAACACTTTGTAGCCATTTGCGGCAAGCGAGCGCGCAACGTCTTCGCGGTTCTCTTCAGGTGCGCAAACTAATGCTTTCCGCGGATTCCACGCCGGTCTGACACCTTCTGGATCGTGGGCAGGCGCAAGTGTCTGGCCTGCGAGTTTCGAAAGCAACTCAACCAGCATCTCGCTAGCGGAAGCGTCGGACTTTGCTTCTTTGCCGCTTCCTTCAACCTCAAAAAGAGGCGCCGGATCGGGCTGTTCAAAGCGCGGATTGCCGGTGGCCGGTGAGTCTCCCGCGGCCATAGCGCTCTGCTCAAGAGCTGGACTTGGAGGCGTAAACTCAACCGTGCTGTTACATTTTGGGCAACGAATACTAAAGGCGCCGGTCGGCACTTTGGTGTCGTCAACCTGCAATCGAGAAGAGCATTTCTGGCAAGCAACTATCATAAAGTGAAAAGTTAAGGAATATAGTTTGAGTTTCGCTGGGGAAAGCCTATTCGATCATATTGAGCATCGATCCGCTTTCGGAGATGCCGCTCAGGGGTATCGCACTACCACCGCGTTGCGTGTATTCCTCGGCAGCAGTGACTCCTTTGAGCGATAGCAGCAGATTGTTCTGATTCGTCGCAAAGGCCAGACCATCTTCCAAACTGACGCGGCCAGTTTCGATCAGGTATTTAATGACGGTGTCAAAGTCCTGCATGCCATCAAGTTTTCCATCACGCATCGCGTCGAGCAAAGACTTCCCGTCGGCTTCGCCGGTCTCGATATACTCGCGCGTGCGCGGACTCGAGCGGAGAATCTCAACTGCGGCGATACGCCCACCGCGATCCGCGCGCGGAATCAGCCGCTGAGAAATGATGTAGCGGAAGGATTGGGCCAGACGCGTGCGAATAACAGCCTCTTCGTTCTTGGGATAAAGACCGATTATGCGGTCAACCGTTTTGGAAGCATCGATAGTGTGCAAGGTCGAAAGTACCAGGTGACCTGTTTCCGCAGCCTCCAGAGCAATCTCCGTAGTTTCAAAGTCGCGCATTTCACCGATCAATATCACTTTCGGTGCCTGGCGCAGTGTTGCGCGCAACGCTGAAGGAAAGTCGCGCGTATCGTGTCCAACTTCGCGCTGGTTGATAGTTGAACTCTTATGAGAGTGGAGGTACTCGATCGGATCTTCGATCGTCACTACGTGGTAATGCTTCTTTTCGTTGATAAGGTCAATGATTGCAGCCTGAGAAGAACTTTTGCCGGAGCCGGTAGGACCAGTCATCAGCACCAGGCCGTTCCTTAGTTCAGCGATCTCGGCCAGTTGGTCTGGAAGACCCAGCGACTTGATGGTCGGAATGTCAGTGGGAATCACGCGCATGACAATCGAATAGACCCCGCGCTGTTGAAAAATATTGACGCGAAAACGCGCGCGAGAGGGCAGCGAATAACTCAGGTCCGCGGTTCCCGTCCGCGCCAATCGTTCGGCGGCGTCAGGGTTGCCCTGCATCAGCGCCATGGCGATGATCTCAGTTTGGTAAGGCGTCAGTTTCTGCATCCCCAGAGGCTGCACGGGCGTGAGCTTACCGTTGACCTCTACCTGAGGAAGTTGACCAACAGAGAAGTTCAAATCGCTGATCTTGTCTGAGACTAGCAGCATGCGCTCGATGATGGGCGGCAGATCGAAGAAACTCATTTAGGTGTGACCCCGGAAGAAGTGATGAAAGGGCGACGGGCAGGAGGAAAGCCAATTCAGGGTAACCCTTTAAATTGGCCCAGCGATTCTCGCGCACAACAACACCAAACGCAAGTACAAATTGTTGTACTGAACGGTTTTCTTCGCTTTTTAAGGAAGATTGAGCGTCAACTCGCCCAAATGGCGCGGATCACGGCCACGGCGTCTGCGCCCGCAGCAATTACCTGCTCTCGGTTAGTGACGTTAATTCCTCCGATGGCGACCAGAGGAATTCCCGAAACTGCGTGACGAACTTCGGTTAGTCCCGCCAGACCAACTGCAGGGTTTGCGCTCTCTTTGGTGCTAGTCGGAAAGATTGGACCGATTGCCAGGTAATCAATTGGCAGACGTGCGGCGTGCTGTGCCTGCGCAAGATTGTGAGTGGACAGGCCAATGACTACATCGTTGCCAACTAGTCGGCGCGCGGCCTCAACTGGAAGATCGTCCTGACCAAGATGTACGCCATCCGCTTTTAGAGCCAGCGCGATGTCTACGCGATCGTTGATTATGATTTTGAGGCCATGCTGACGCGCGACAGCTATTGCTTGCTCGGCCTCGCGATAGAACTCAACGGGGGAAAGATTCTTTTCCCGCAGTTGGACGATGGTACACCCGCGGCTGGCAAGTGCTGCTACCTGATCAGCGTGAGAAAGTCCTGACAAGGATGTGTCTGTAATCGGATAGGTTCGGGAAGCACTGACTGAATCAAGGAAAACTGAATTCACGATGTCGCCAACGCTCCTTAACTCTCTTTGCGCTTAGGCCGCTCATTGAAACGCAGCACGCGCTTGCGCAGACGAATATTCTTTGGCGTCACTTCCACCAGTTCATCGTCCCCGATGAACTCGATCGCTTGTTCCAGCGACAGTTCTTTGGGCGGTACCAAACGCATTGCTTCGTCGGCGGACGCCGCGCGCATATTTGTGAGCTTCTTTTCCTTGATCGCATTTACGTCGAGATCGACGGCGCGCGCATTCTCGCCAATTATCATTCCTTCGTAGACTTTTGTGCCGGGCCGCACAAAAAGAGTGCCGCGCTCCTGAAGGTTGAAAAGGGCATAGGTTGTTGTCTCACCCGTGCGGTCGGCAACCAGAGAACCAGTGGCCCGGCCGCGCAGTGTTCCCTGCCAGTCGCCCCAGCGCAGGAATAGAGTATTGAGAAGACCGGTGCCTTTGGTTTCAGTCAGGAACTCATTGCGAAAACCGATCAGTCCGCGCGAGGGCGTTTCAAATTCGAGCCGCACACGTCCGGTGCCGTGGTTCACCATTTTCGTCATTTGTCCCTTGCGCCGGCCGACGGCTTCGGTAACGACGCCTATGAATTCTTCCGGACAGTCGATCACCACCTGCTCGATGGGCTCAAGGGTGACGCCATTGCTTTGGCGCGTAATCGCTTCCGGCTTGGAAACCTGAAGTTCATAACCTTCGCGACGCATCATCTCGATCAATATCGACAACTGTAATTCGCCACGCCCTGAAACCTTAAACTGCTCCGGTGCGGCTGTCTCTTCAACGCGGATGGCAACATTCCCGAGCGTCTCGCGATCGAGGCGTTCTTTTACCTGACGAGAAGTTACAAATCGTCCATCCTTGCCGGCAAAGGGTGAATTGTTAACGCTAAAAATCATCGAGATGGTTGGCTCGTCAACTGCAATCGCAGGTAAGGCCTGAGGATTGTCAGCTGAGGTGATCGTGTCTCCTATTTCAATATCTTCGATGCCCGCCAGCGCCACGATCTCGCCAAACTCGGCTCGCTCAATAGGCTCGCGCTTCAGACCTTCAAAAGCATATAGCTGAGTAACGCGCACCTTCCGGAACGAGCCATCCGGTTTAGCCACTGAGACTTGATCGCCAATCGCAATCGCCCCTGAAAAAATTCGTCCAATAGCGAGACGTCCCACGTATTCACTGTAATCGAGATTTGCCACCAACAACTGCAACGAATCTTTTCTTAGTTGGCGCGGAGCTGGAATCGTCGTCACAATTTGCTCAAAAAGAGGTTGCAGGTTTTGGCTTTCATCGGCGAGCTTTGTCTTTGCAATTCCTTCGCGCGAGATCGAATAGAGAATGGGAAACTCGATTTGGGCGTCAGTGGCGTCAAGATCAAGGAATAACTCATAGATTTCATTCACAACCTCTTCTGGACGCGCATCCTGCCGATCGATCTTGTTTACCACTGCGATGGCCGGCAGACGAGCTTCGAGAGCTTTGCGCAGCACAAACCGCGTTTGCGGCAAGCAGCCCTCAGCGGCGTCGACAAGCAACATCACACCATCCACCATTTTTAGGACGCGCTCGACCTCGCCGCCGAAATCTGCGTGGCCAGGCGTATCAACGATATTGATTTTGACGTCGCGATAATGTACGGCAGTGTTCTTTGCCATTATCGTAATACCGCGCTCGCGCTCGAGATCCATCGAGTCCATCACTCGATCGCGTACTGTTTCGTTCTCACGAAACGTCCCCGACTGCCTCAACATGGCATCGACGAGCGTGGTCTTGCCGTGATCGACGTGGGCAATGATTGCAATATTCCGAATGTCTTGTCGTTCGTTACTCATTAAGCTACCCGCATTTAATTCACACTGTGCCAAATTTGTCTGAAGGGCGAAACCGTGAATGTTACCACTTCGAGGACAATAACTCCCGCGGCTGGCAATCGAGCAGTTGGTAATAAGGATGTGGGGAGAGACGTTGATAGTTAGCGTGTCAACAGACCGCCGGTCTGCCGCAGGGCTTCGTAAAGAACTATCGCCACCGCGGTGGCCAAATTCAGACTCCGCACCTTTGGGTTTGGCATTGGTATGGTGAGGCAGCGATCCCAGTTTGAGTTGAGCACTGATTCGGGAAGGCCGCGCGTTTCACGTCCAAAAACCATGCAGTCGTCCGGCCCGAAAGCCCAATCCGTGTAACTCCTGGTTGCTTTGGTTGTGAGATAAAGAAAGCGAGCTGCTGGAAGTGATTCTTGCAAGCCGGCAAGATTCAGGTGACGGCTGAGGATTACGTGCGGCCAATAGTCAAGACCTGCGCGGCGTACTGCCTTGTCATCCAGCCGAAAGCCAGTGGCTCCCACGATATGGAGCGGAACGTTGGTGGCGGCGCAAAGTCGCGCGATGTTTCCCGTGTTGGGTGGAATCTCTGGCTCAACGAGTGCGATGCGAATCATCGGCGGAAGATAAGAGTTAGCGGAAATGCTTTCGTTGCGAGGATCTCATAGATAAAAATAAAAAAAGAACGACGAGATTCGCTTGAAGTGCTCGTCGTTCCTTTTGAAAGGCCCGCTTGGCCTGTAGAAGTTTGTGTGCGCCAGTTGAGGGTTGCAGTTCTACCGTCCGAACTATCTCTTCTTGGCTGCCTTCTTGCCGCCCTTCTTCGAACCGCCCTTCTTGCCACCTTTTTTCGCTGACTTCTTTCCACCTTTTTTAGTTGCCATTCTGTTTGCTCCTTCGTTTCAAAAATTATTTGGTTTCGGTCATAACCACAAGATGATGTGCTTACTTCTGTCTTGTGGGCTAGAGTAAACGGCGCACAACATCTTGCTATATAAACGCAAACGCCCACAATGTCAACAACTTATTACACCTGCGGGTGAAAAATAATTTGGCTCGCGAGCGATCGGAAACACCGATCAGCGGTCTTCGATTGCAATGTGTCTCTTCGAAATTGAGAAGAAGTTTTAACGATCACACTTCGCATCTCATGATCGTCAGCGTGAGCCTTCGATGAAAACGACTAGTTGGAAGTGAGTTTGAAGATCTAATTCTGGAAGGTGAGTTCGATGTCGTTATCTAAATAGCGGAGTGAAGATCCAGCCATCGTGATGACCGATGCCATAGTAGTGAATCACTGAGCTAGTGTTGTTTTGACTGGCGACGCCGATGAAAGGTCCTTGCAGATCATCTCGGCTACCGGTGGACACCGAGCAGTCGGTACCGGCTGAAGGCAATACCGGAGGAGCCATAAAGGCTTCTACCTGTTTAAGTTGCGGGTCTCGAGTAGGCGGCCTGACATTAGCTGCAAACATCATCACGCAACGCTGGAAATCCGCTAATTCGCTTGAGCGAGGTCGAACCAAATGCCAATCGCCGGAATCCGACAAAGGATCGCGGGCTGCGGAGCCACGAAGAATCTGAATCTTCGTTGTGCGTCCCGGCAGCGACACTCCTTCAACCAATTGATCTATCGATGAAGGCAAACCGGCTTCTCCGGTGATGCCTTTTGCTGCTTGAGAGGAATAGAAAAGACGAATCGCTTCTGCTACTTCCTCACCGCGAAAGATCGCTTCTTTCTCTTTCTCACGCCGTGATTGTTGTTGCAGACCTGGCGCTGCCGCGACAGCAAAGATTGCCAGGATAGTCATCAACGCCAGCAAGGCCACCAGGGTGTAACCAGCCTCGTCGTGGCGATGAGGGCTTGGAGACTTCGTCGATCTAACACTCAGAGCGCTTGATGGCTCTGTCCATATATTGTGGTGTGGTCCATCGTTGTTATGGGTCATCATCGTCACTTGAAACCCGCGGAGTAGGTCGTTGTGCAGCATTCCCTTTGTCGCCAGACACCGAGAATGGCAATGTGTGTTTGATCTTCAGATTGGTGTCGGTAAAGACCAGTTCCTTCTCCGAGATACTGGTGACTCGGAATCTTCCGCCGAGAAGATCGCCGCGCTGCACATTCAATGTATCCTTCGATCCTTTGTCCTGGAGAATAGCTGTATCGATGTACCGCGGGGTCCCGATAATCCCAACGTAGGTGTAATTCGGTGTCGGTGGCGCATTCACAGCAAGCGTTACGGCGTTGGAATAGAGCTGACCATCCGTCGACCGCGCCATCAGCTGATGGTCGCCGGCATTTGCGATCATATTGGCGGGAACTGTTGCAGATAACTGCTGTGGGCTTATGTAGCGGGTGACGAGTTCCCTGTTGTCAATCACGATCCGCAATTGGGGCGTAAACTTATCGCCGGAAACTTCCACCGTAAAGTCACCAGTGCGTGCGTAAACATTGGAGGGAGAGACCGCTGCAAGCAAGATAGGGGGCGTTGGTGTTGGCGTTGCTGTTGGAACCGAGGCAGCGACTACGGGTATCGGTTTCTCGTAATAGGCGAATATGTTGCGCTTTGCTTCTGCAATGGCCAGGGGCGCACTTTCAAAACTGATGGGTTTCATACGTTCAATGGTGTCATCCGGCAGCGCGGCCAAAGGAGAGGGCTGAGGTTTTGCCGGCACGGTTCTATTTTCAGCCGATGAAACGTTAGCCGCAGGGCGTTGCGTGACTTTGGTTGGACTACCGCCAAAGCCGATGAAAGTCCACCAGAGCAACACCAACGCAACAACACCGAGCGCTCCCGCCCAAATCAACTTCTTGCGTTCAGCTGGATTTTGAATGTCGCTAAGTTGCATGAAGCAGAAAACCCACCGTTCAGTCTCCGGAATAACTTACAGTCCCAGTTCGTTGAAAATAGGTTGTCATTTCAAGACGCAGACTTACTACAGACGAATTCGAGCCACTGGTTCCGGTTTCGGACGGAGCCGCAATACTCGATTCAGTGGCACGTTCGAGCTCAACTGTATTGATGATAACGAACTGTTTGCTTGTTTCTATGTCTCGCACGAAGCGGCGCAGGTTCTGATAAGGCCCCTCGACCGTTACGCTTATCGCTATACCCGGATAAATACTCTGCCACTTAGTGTTGGCCGCCTTGGAACCGGTACTCGCTTTTGAACCCATTGGCTCCAGAGGCGTATAGGTTGGTCCTGAGGTATTCCGCAGTCCGTTCTTGCGAATAAGGCTGTTGAGACTGTCGTACAAACCCATTCTTCCACGATTCGCCTCAGTCAACCCGTTACTTTCGAAAGCCTCGAGGCTTTGGGTGATGTTATGCACAGTTGCGTCCGTGCTTTGTCCTCGTACCAGCACTTCCTGCGAAGTCCTCAGCTGGCTTTGCAGACGCGCTCGCTCCAGTTCCACGGTGGCACGACGAGAGCGCGCAGGCACGAGGAAATAAAGGTAAGCAACTACTACGAGTACGAGGATTAACAAACTACCAGCCAGGCCGATGATCTCAGCCGGGCCAAAAACGAATGACTGTCGTGAACGTAAGTTGTTAAAACGCGCGCGGAATTCCCGTTTCCGAGTGGTTGACGTCGGTGCTTGTTGGCTCATTTCGCGTCTCCGCCCATTTCAGATGCATTGGCAGCCACGGCGCGAGTTTCGATTGCCGCACCGGCGCGCGGTCGATAGATCACTGCTAACTCGTACTCGGCGCCGCTCTCACCTCGACCTCGTTGCAGATTCTGTGCGCGCAGATCCGCGTGAAACACGCCGGCGCGATCCATCTCAGCAATCATGTCAGTCACAATGTTAGGCGTCTTAGCTACCACCGTCATATCCAACTCCGCTAACGTTTCGTCTCCTCGCGTAACCACGCGTCGCACAGCGATACTCTTTACACGGACCGTACCTGGCAACGCTGATTCCAGATCGGCAAACAGACGCGACCACGAAAAACGCTTCCGATCCACCAGGGCGTGGGCCGAATCGAGTATTTGCAATTGGTCAGATGTAAAAGAGTTTTTGACGGCCTCCGCCTGCAGACGGAGAGCCTGCTCCTGCTGTCCCAGGTTATTAATGTCCCTCTGGACGGCATCAGCTTGCGCGTTGGCTTGCTGCGTTGCCCGGACAATGAAAATCAGGCTGATAACCGACACGAAGATCACCACCGCCGTTATCATCCACGGCAGGGCGCGATTATTGAATGGCCTGCTTGCCAGGTTTAGTTTCGTAGGCACGAGAAGCCTTTCCAGTCCTTCTGGGGAGTGTGATGCTGACTTTGCTGTTGAAGGATACACGCCTCACTTGAGGGCGTGCAACCGAGCAAATAAAGGCCGCAACCCTTCGATTACACGCCGGCGGCCGGCCGGTGTTTCATAAACACGATTGATGACTCTAGGACGTCCGTCGAGCCGGTAGTGGCCCTTCGGTCATTGCCAGGGAAGGTCGATAGGCACAGATGCGATTGCGGCCGTCGCGTTTTGCGCGATAAAGGGCAGAGTCAGCGAGCTCAACGAGTTGAATCGGATCCGTCGCATCATCGGGAAATGCAGCGACCCCAATGCTGATGGTTATGCTATGTGTCGCGTTGGGTTCAGCCGAGTCCTGACGCGTGGCGGGAAATGCGTGTTCGGCAACGGCAACACGGACGCGTTCGGCAGCGACCAGGCCTTGCGCATAGTTGGCGTCAAGCAGGAACGCCGCAAACTCTTCGCCGCCAAAGCGAGCTGCGACATCGCCCGCCCGCAAAGCTTGCTTGACGACGTGGCCAGTTTCTTCCAGGGTCTTGCTGCCAACCAGATGACCATAAGTATCGTTCACTTCTTTAAAGTGATCCAGGTCCATCATTAACACACAGAAGGGCCGCGATTCGGATCGGGCACGCGCGGCCTCACGCCGTAGTTCGGAAAAGAAGGATTTGCTGGTCAGCAGGCCCGTCAGCTCATCGTGCGCTAACAGGCGATGGATCTGCTGCTGAAACTCACGATCGATCTCATCCAGCATGTCGAACCGGAAAAGATGATCGCCTATGACGATTTTATCGCCGTCGCTAAGCAGTGCCTCAGTAATCAACTCGCCGTTGAGAAGCGTTCCGTTGGTGGAACTCAAATCTGTTATCGAATAGACAGTTTCATTTGTCTGCGGATCATCGTTGCTGTTGATACGCGCGTGCAGTCGCGATGCTCGTAGGTCATTAATGCGGACATCGGCCTCCAGCGCGCGGCCAATGGTCACTTGGTTGCGTTCCAGCGGAATTGGAACAGCCATCAACTCTCCGCGCAGTGAGACCAGAGCGGGCCGGCGCTCTTTTTGCAGCGCCTTCGTACTTCCGCTCGTCGGGCGCGCCTTGGTCTGGCCGGATGAATCGTCGTGAATATCGTTATTGGGCATCGAGTATGGGCTTGCTCAAGCGTTCCCGGGCTTGCTCGCCTGAGTTTTAGACGGTCGCCGCATTTTATCCCGCTGTTGAAGACAGGGCAATCAAATACGTCTACAAGATTACTATTCGCATAGCGTTGTCAGCCGGAAGGCCTTCTTGTGACCGCTGCGTGTTGCTTCTATAATCGACCAACCAATAAATGCAGAAGCGAGTGGCGGCGCCAGGTGCCATCGAGATTTTTCAAAAGGGAGCTTTGAGTGAAGGAACAGCTAAACACCGCCTGCGAGGAAGCTGAACGGCCGCTTTCCATCGAGCGGGTGGCAGTGGCCCATTTGCCTACCGCGTGGGGAGATTTCCAAATTGCGGGCTACCGTTCGCTGACGACCAATGAAGAGTTTGTCGCGCTATTTAAAGGAGAAATGCGTCGTGAAGTGCCGACACTGGTGCGCATCCATTCCCAATGTCTGACAGGCGACGTCTTTGCATCCAACAAGTGTGATTGCGGCCCACAATTGCATCAAACAATGCAAATGATCGAACGCGAAGGCCGGGGCGCGATCGTCTACCAACAACAGGAAGGCCGAGGCATTGGAATCCTGAACAAGATTCGCGCTTATGCACTTCAGGACGAAGGCGCCGACACCGTGGAAGCTAACGAGCAACTGGGCCTGGCTGTTGACTTACGGGAATACAAACAATGCGCTGAGATACTTTTTGATTTGGGCCTTTGCCAGGTGAGAGTTATTTCAAACAATCCTCTTAAACTACGGGCGCTCGAGGAAGCGGGCTTGCGTATTGTGGAACGCATCTCCATTGAAGTTGAATCTACCGAAAACGCTGCAAATTATCTGCGAACTAAGAAAGAAAAGCTGGGACACCTGCTGTCGTAATCTAATTGGCTTGATCGCTTGCCCCCTCTTTTGTTCTTCCACTCCCCGCAAGCAGAACTACAACACCGACAAGCAAGACTCCAATTCCAACCAGTCCACCCAAGCCCGTATAGGCCACGCTTGACCAAAGCATGTAAGCGGACGCCAGGCAAAAAAGAATTGGGGTGAGCGGATAAAGTGGGACGCGGAACGGCCTGGGCGTGTCCGGATCTTTACGCCGCATTACAAACAGAGAGATCCCGGTCAGTAAGAAGAAAAACCAGAAGACGGGCGCTGTGTATTCAACTAGGGTTTCAAAGCCTTTCCGTTGCCACTGACCAAATGCCACCAGGCACAATGCGATAACCCCCTGAGTCACCAAAGCAGCAAGCGGAGTCTTAGTGCGCTCGTTCCACTTTCCCATAAAGCGCAGCGGATAAAAGCCTCGCCCCAACGCATAGTTTGTTCGCGCGCCTGTGAAGATAGTTCCGCTGGCTGCTCCCAGTGTAGAAACCGCGATCAATATGCTAATGAACTTCGCGCCGTACTCTCCAAAAGCCCGGCCCATCAAATCGGCCGCAACTACTTCTGATTCGGCTACCCCGTTGAGTCCTAAAACGCTTACATAGGCGACGTTTACAAGAATAAAGACGACCGTGATGATAATAATTCCCCATAAAAGCGCTCTAAACATGTCGCGCTGAACGTTGCGAAATTCGGCTGAGGCAAAAGCTATTTCGTTCCAGCCGCCATAAGTCAGAAGGACAAAGACCATAGCTAACCCCAGTGACCTATTCGGCAAGTA
The DNA here is from genome assembly GCA_051002775.1 of Pyrinomonadaceae bacterium. Taxonomy (GTDB): domain Bacteria; phylum Acidobacteriota; class Blastocatellia; order Pyrinomonadales; family Pyrinomonadaceae; genus PSRF01. Next base: position 27,755 of record JBPCLZ010000019.1, read on the forward strand.
ATCGTTGGCGAGTGAACCCGGCGCCGTGGGAAGCCAGATTCCCACAATGATGATGCACACGAGGCCTAGGATTTTTGCGCCCGTCAAAATGTTCTGCGTTCGAGTACTGTGTTTGAGGCTTGCGGAATTCAAGACCGAGAGGACGATGATGGCGATTGCCGCATAGATAGCGGATGCGTAGGGGCCAAGCGGAAATAATTGAGAAGCATAATCGCCGAAAACAAAAGCAAGAATAACAATTGAGCCCGTCTGTATCACGGTCAGCCGGGCCCAACCAAATAGAAAGGCCACCCATTTTCCAAATGACAGGCGAAAGTATTGGTAATCGCCTCCTTCGCTGGGATACGCACTCGCCAGCTCGGCATAGCACAGGGCTCCGACTAGAGACATCGCTCCCCCGAGTGGCCAGAGCAACAGGAACGCGGTTTTGCTTCCGGCGGTCCCAGCGACGATCGAGGAGGTTTTGAAAATCCCGGCGCCGATAACGATACCGACAATGATCGCTATCGCATCCACGACGGACAGATTGTGGCGGGCAACCTTCACCTGTTACCGGCCTTACTTGTGGTGAACAAGATCAATATGGTTGCCAATTATGATGTCGTTTAGACTTGACTGCGGGAGTCTAAGACGCTGGTTTCAGGAAAGGACGAGGATTTTATTTTCTATTTTACCGGCTCAGCACGGAGTTGTTTTACTATCTGACGCACTTCGTCGGCGTCTTTTGCTTTAGGTGCCAATGCCAGGTATTTCTCCAATGCTTCGATCGCGCGGGCGGTGGCGCCGGTTTCTCGGAAAAGCGCTCCAAGATATCTATAGGCCATTGGGACGTGAACGCCTCCCAAACTGACAACACGTTGCAATTCCTTTTGCGCCTCTTCGTATTTCTGAAGCGACACTAATACGCGACCAAGATACAAATGCGCCAGAGCGGAACTGCTGGTTAACTGTGTCGCATAACGGAGTTCAGTTGCGGCCTCAGCAAATTTCCTCATCTGAAGCAGAACGTAGCCAAGATTGAGCCGCAAAGTAAAGTTATCGGGCGCTGCTTTCGTAGCCTGACTAAGAGTTTCCGCGGCATGCTCCAGATCTCGGAGGTTCATGTAAAGGATGCTTAGCTCATTGAGGGCCAAGACGAATCCAGGAGCAAGTGCGACGGCAGCTTTAAACTGCTCGATGGCTTTCTTGCTGTCGTTGGCAGCGGCAGATGCCAGTGCCTGGTTGTACAACTCCCGGGCCGGCCGCGGCACACCGACCAGTGCGGCATTTACTACCCCAGCCTTGTTTGCGGGTACTAGTTTTGCTCGTAACTGAAGCTGGACCGTGTTAGTAGTTCCGCGATTGTCGTAGAAGTCAACAGTTTCCGTTGCGGGCAAATAGTCTTTACCCGCCTCCACCGTAACAAAATAGGACCCCTCTCTCAGTCGTCTAAAAATGAAGGTCCCGTTATCATCAGTCATGGTTGAGAATTCACCCACAGCCACGCTGCTGAGCCTTACCGTGCACCGTTTGTCAACCAGCTTACCCGATGGATAAAAGACTTGCCCCACAAGGGTGTTGGCGCCGCGCCTCATACCCGATGCCGGGTCCCCGTCTATTCCGGTGGCTCCGATTTGTCCAAAACAGGCCGTGGCGATTCCCAGCAGAAACAGGAGTGAACACAAAAAGGCCCTGGCGCGCGTCACGAAAGAGGCGCAGGCTGATGTGAGTAACATCTCTCTTACTCCTTTCACAAAAAGCCCGGAAGCAAAGCATTTTACCACGAGGGTTTACAATAATTATAACTCAAGAACCGCTCTAATGAGGCGCAATTTAAAGTTTTTTGACCCAATAAGACTAGCCGGGAGAACGTTGATACCACACGATAGTGTCCCCGTCATTCGGACGATCCGAATAAACGACCGGCGAGTAACCGATGGAATGCATCTTCAGGAAAGGCAGCTCGAGCAGAGCATTGTTTGACAGCAGCAAACCGCCGGGTTTGAGCATTCTGGCGATGTTTACCATCGCAAAACTTTGATCGAGGTTGTCGTAGTAAACGAAGATGTTGGTCCCGATTATCAGGTCAAATCTTTCCGCCAACGGCAACTCAAGTCTCTGCAAGACAATATTAGTGTCGACTGGTGTGATTTTAGCGACCACGGTCGGACGAATACGGATTCCCCGAATTTTGATTTGCCCTTCGGAAGCCGGAACTGAAACCGCAAGCGACGGGACGCCGATTTGATCTCCGAACCTTTGCCAGTAATCAACCGTTTCCATTTTCCACGGTGCGGTGAGATCGCGAGGCAGTTGCACCGTGTAGCTCTTGCCAAGCCTGGCGTTGCGAACAGCCCGAGCAAGATGGTCATTAACGCGCGGACTCAAATCGAAGGTCGTAAGTTGAAGATCATTCGCTGTTGCCAATCGCAAACGTAGCAACGTATCAATTACGGCAAAAGGTTGAATAGTCTGCTGCGGATAGAAGTCGTAGCCTTCCTGCTTGTCAGTGAAGTCGAGTCCCGGACCAACGATTGCCACGCGCCTCACAGACCCCGGCGCGATTAGGCCACGAGAGTTGATCGACTTAAGCGATTCCTCGATTGCGAAGTTGGGAAAGATAGAAGTATCGGAGGCTAAGCCGCGCGAGCTGAAAAGACGCGAGCGCTCCGCGAATTCCTCGGTCGCGTCGCTCTGGAGGCGTGCCGCCTCCAACGTTCGGGCATAACCCGCGTTTTCCGCGATTATGCGTCCAAGACTTGCCAGCAAGTACGCGCGAGCTTTTTGAATGCCTGGCTGAGTACCAACAGGGAAGCGTTTCTGGTCCCCCAGAATTCGTCGCGCAAAGAGCAGGCGGTCGTTGACTCCGGGCGCAATCAATGAATGCAGCAAGTCTTCAATGCGGTTGCTGACGAGGCTAAATACCTGCCCGGTGTCGTCGGACTCTGCCGGCGCGCGCCCGTTTTGATTCAAGATTTTGAGCTGCGGGATCTGACTCAAGGCGATCCGGGGCTGTTTGGTAAATGAAGTTCCGAACAGCAGAAAATTAATCAACGAATCCTCATCGCCCTGCGCCAGGCGCGCGCGAATCTCACTGTCACGTTGCTTAACCCATAACGGCCAAATAGCGGCAAGTTGTTGTGGGGGTTTTCCTTTTAATTGCGGCGGAAGTATTTCATCGAGTGCAGATAATACTTCGCGCGCGTCTTCAAACGGAATATAAACGGCCTGCCTTGGTAATTTCTGCGGCTGACGTTGACCAAAGAGCGGGGCAAACAGCGCCAGCAGGCACAACAGCAGGAACGTTAGGGAAAAATGTTTGTACTGGGGAATCAAAATATCTTTAGCAGTTGTTTACTTGAGCAGGTTACCACTTTGTTTCCAGTAAAGGCTAATCAGTTGCATGCTGGCTCACCGCTTCAATCTTTGCAACTTCGTTCCAACTATTTCAAAGCTTGCCGTACCCGGGAAAGCGTCAGGGCGAAGCGAATTTAGGACACCCATGCGCTTGCTGATCGCGCCGGGATATTCAAGAATCCTTCGTCGCGTGATATCCTTTTCGCGCTCCTCGGCCATAGTTCAAAAAATCAATCATTCACTGGAGAAAGACCATGAAACGCGGATATTTTCCTTTACTTCTCTTGTTACTACTCGTAGCGTCGTTGGTCACCGCGGTCGGCCAGGGTGAGAAAAAACTTACGGCGGACGAAATTATCAGCAAACACCTGGAGGCCATTGGGGGTCGCGAGGCCCTTGCCAGGTTTAAGACGCGCGTGGCCGTGGGAACTGTCAGGAAAGAAAGCGAACCGGAAGGACCACTCGCGGTGATGTCCGAACCCAAACGTCTCTCAGTGTTCTACGGTTTTCGCGATTTCGACGTGCGCATGGTTTACGACGGAAGTAACGCCTTCATCCGCCCGGCAATGCCACGCGGGATTGCTAATATCACGGACAAGTATCACCAAATACTTGCTTCCGGTTTAATGTTCAATGACATGTCACTCTACAATCTTGTTAGCGCCAGTAAGGCCGGCGAACTGAAGCTTGAAGAAAAGGGAATGAAGAAGATTGGTAATCGTCCGGCTTACATTGTTCAAGTGAAACCGTTAAAAGGGTCTGCCGTGAAACTGTACTTTGATGCCGAGAATTTCATGTGGATACGAACTGAATACGGCAGCGCGTCAGTCTCCAGGGAGATAGGATCCTTTACGAACGATATCGTCAATCAGGGGGGAAGCGAAACAACGGTGGACTTCTACATCGAGACGTCTGACTTTCGTGAGGTAGATGGCGTAAAGTTGCCCTTCAAGTTTGTGCAAGTCGTTACTTCGCCTATTCTGCGGCAGAAAGCCGTTGGCACCATTGCTGGAACCATCCGGGAATATATGCATAACGGTGACATTGATCCGAAGATGTTTCAGTAGCGATCAAATCATGGGGTTTTAGAGGAGTAGACGAGAGTACTCGCCCTTCGACCCACGATTCTCTGAAGTGACGCCACTGCCGAAACTTCCTCACCGGGCTTATGCGCAGCAGCAGCTAAACCATAGCAAACGCGCAAAAAAAAGGGGAGCCCGAAGGCTCCCCTGCAATAGCTGAAATCAGCTTCCAAATTTAGAAAATAAACTTCACAGCCAACTGAACATTTCGTCGTCCGTCCTTGAAGCCAGTTACCTGACCTTCAGTGACGTCGGACGATGCGCCATCTACGAACATGTTCGCATGATTGAACACGTTGTAGAACTCGCCTCTTAGTTGCAGGCGCGTGTTCTCGGTGATGTGGAAGTTCTTGAAAGTTGCGAAATCAACGTTCCAGAGACCGGGCCCGCGGAACTGATTCCGTTTGGTCATGTTCAGTGGGAATGGGCCGAATTCGCCAGTTCCGGTTAGCGGATCAATGTAGTTACCCGGCGTTTGGTTGCTCAGATCAATCAGCGTGAACTGATTGGCACCGGATCCTGGCGGGTTGCTATTGATCGCCGGGACTGCTGCCGTGGGAACCAGACGCGGGCATACTTCAAAGATCGCGTTCGTACAATCGAAGATTGAGAACGGCTGTCCCGATCGGACGTTTAGGATTCCCGTGAAGGACCAGCCACCGAGTGCGTGCTTGACGAAACTGCTTGAATCATTCTTGAAGTAAGGCACTTCCCAGTTGAAGCTCGCCGCAAAACGGTGGCGAGTGTCAAAATCCGCATAACCATAATCAAGCTTCGGGTCAAACGGATCGAGGAAGCCCAGGTTGAAGTTGTTGCTCGACTCGCTGAAGGTCGAGCTGAGGTTATCCCTTGTTTGGGACAGCGTATAACGTGCCGTGAACTGCAGCCCAAGGTTGCGCAGGTTGCCACTCTCGAGAGAAGCAATCATCGCGTTATAGTCCGAGAAACCCTTGTTGCCGCGTGTGTTGAGTGGATAGTAACTCGAGTTAAGAAGCGCGATTGGGTTAGCTGCTGTGAAACATTGAGACGCGCCCAGGTAGATGCAGGCCGCGCCGATGCGATTGTCGTTGGTCAAATCGTAAAGTTTTCGACCAGCCGACCCCGAGTATTCCACGGAGGCGACGGTACGGTTCCAGACCTCGCGTTCAAACGCCAGACTCCAGAAGTGAGCATAAGCGTTTTTAATGTTCTCATTAACGTGACGCACATTAAGGCGCCCTGGCAGTAAAGCTGTGCCAGTGCTGCCGCCCAACGGTCCGAAGTTGTTGGTTGGCGGAGGAATCGGAATCGTCGGAAATCCAGGATCTCCGGGGTTAACTGTTACTACCGCATAGGCTGGCGCGTTCTGGATTACGTTAAATGTAACGTTTCCAAAGTTGCGCTCGTAGGCCATTCCGTAGCCGCCGCGGATGGAGGTCTTGCCATCGCCATTCACGTCCCACGCAAAACCAAGTCGTGGAGCGAAATTGTTCTTGTCAGGCGCCCACAGACCGCCGATCGGACTGTTCTGGGCGACGAAGATTTGCCCAGATTGAACCTGCGCTTGAGGCGTAGCACCTGCCCCGTAGTAGAAGTTCGAATCGAGGCTGCGCACCTTATTGTGCTGGACGCCGTAATATTCATAACGGATACCCAGATTGAGGGTGAGTCGGGACGTGGCCCGGTACGAGTCATTAAAGTACGCCGCCCATTCGTTATAGAGGTTGTTGCGAGTGAAACTTGGCGCGCGGACAGGCAGCGTAACGGGGGTTCCGGGACGCGTCTGCCCTTGTGGGTCAACTGCGACTTGAAGTCGTTGCAGGTTGCCGTTCACAAAGTTGTTGAACCCACCCGTGTAGCTGGTCGTACCAATTGCAGCCACGGCGTTCTGATAAGCACCAAAGGTCCGGTTGTCCTGCATGTAGACATACGTGCCGCCGAAGCGAAACGCGTGCTTACCCATAGTGGAGCTTATGTCTTGAAATATCTGTCCTAAGTTCTGCGGCCCACCAAACGGGATACCGCTGCCCGGACTGAAAGGCAGATAACCCGTCAGGGCGATTCTTCGTCCCTGGAAGGTAGCCACGACGTTATTCCGTAGGAAGTAAGTTGGCTGAACCGGTTGGGCGCCTAGCGGCTGGTTTTGGTTCAGGCGGTTAAAGACCAGTTTGGTCTGAGACACGAGGCTTGGCGTAAAGGCATGCGTCAGGTTAAGAATCGCATTCTGATTGAAGGTCGTCGCCCCGGTATTAAAGCCAGCCCACGGACTGTTTGCGTTTGAGCCTTCGAAGAATCCCTGGTTTTCAATTGCGTAGCGTCCGTAGAGCTGCGTGCTGTCACTAAAGTTCCAATCGATGCGGGTGGTGGTAGAGTAGCTGTTTTGCGGTGAACCGCCGCCGGCATCGGCTGGAATGGTCTGACGAACTTCGCGCAGCGCGACCGTGCTAATAGGCAGCACACCGGGCGCGATGAATTGGTATGTAGGGTTGGTGGCCGAAACGGGCAGTACGGTGCCACAGAAAGAGCCGCTGCCAAGGTTCAAGCCCGTACAGACGTCACGAATTGTGAAGACTGTTCCGGAAGGCGTGGCTGCAAGCGAAGCGCCTGCGAAGATAGCCTGTGTTCTCGCATTTGAACCAGCTATTAGCTCCGCCGCAGGAACCAGTCGGCTAAGGGTTGTGCTACTACGTACGCGAGTCCACTCGGTGCTGTTGAAAAAGAACAGCTTGTCTTTAATGATTCGTCCACCCACTGAGTAACCAAACTGATTGCGGACGAAGAGTGGTTTCGGATTTCCGAGAGCGTTGATGGCAAAGCCCGCAGAGGCCAGCCGCGATACGCGGTTGAACGCATAAAGCGTTCCGTGAAACTCGTTCGTTCCCGGACGGGTTGTGACGTTCACGATGCCGCCTGAAGCGCGACCATACTCGGCCGAGAAGTTGCTCGTGATCACGCGAAACTCGGCGACTGCATCGAGCGGAATATTCTGGCCTACGACAGCCGTAAAGTTGTCAACGTTCTCGCCGCCATCGAGCAGAATGTTCGTGCTGGCTGAACGCTGACCGTTGATTGAAAAACCGGTGCCGCGACCTGAGGCGTTATCAGGGTTCACATTGCCCGAGATGCCAACCAGGTCATACGCATTACGCGTAAGCGTCGGCAACTCGCGAATCTGTGTGCCACTGACCACGTTGGACAGTTCCTGGGTTGTGGTGTTTACCTCGACACCACCCGCAGCGACAACGTCTACTGATCCAGCTATCTGCTGAATTCCTAACTTGCTCTCAAGTGAAACTTTGCCTCCGGTGGATACCTCAACGCGCTGAGTGGTAGCCGCAAAACTGCCTCCCTGAGTCGTGACGTCGTACAAACCGGGCTGCAAATTAGTAATGGTGTAAACACCATCATCACCCGCCGTTGCGGTGCGTTCGGCCCCGGTGGCGATAGACTTAACGGTAACTGTGGCGCCTGGAACAGCAGCGCCGTTAGGGTCGGTTACCCTACCAATAATCTGGCCCGTGTCGGCTTGCCCAAAGGCTGAACCGGTCACCAAAACCAGCAAAAACAAAGTCGCAATAGCTGTTGAGAGAGCTTTCACGACCGTCTGTTTCAAAACATTTTGCATCTTAGCCTTCCTTTCTAAAGTAAATAATTCCCAAACAAATACTGCGGACCCGAGCCCCCCGAGGAGCGCATCTAACGGTCTAAATCTGGTTCGTTTTATCCAAGCAATCATGCTGCTAAGTCGAGTAGGTCCAATGAGCACCAAACGGTTCGCAAGTCCTGTGCCCGCTTAGGGGAAACGGTGCAACCTATTAGGGCTCAAAAACTTAACCGCTAACCCAGACCATCTAATTGGGCCCTAGAATCCAAAAAATTGGGAACTATCCAAAAATCAGAAGCGGTCCCGCATTTAGACCGGTTGTGAACTACATCTGGTTTCTGTCGCTCTTTTTGTTGGGTTTGAGACCTTCCGGTAGTGAGGCGTGCTAGTTGAGCAGCTTCCGCAGCCTGTTAAGAATACCAAGCCGCTATTTTCGTAATGACACCTTCCCGGTTGCCTTCCGGCGTAATTGCCGTTATTAGAATTGCCATATGTCAGAACGAATCTATCGCGATCCGGTGCACAACATCATTCGGCTTCGTACCGACAGCGACGAGGGCAAACTGATCATGCATTTGATCGACACGCCCGAGTTTCAACGGCTGCGACGAATCAAGCAACTCGGTCTCGGGCTTTACACTTACCAGGGCGCCGAACATTCGCGCTTTACCCATTCACTTGGCGCATTTCATTTGATGAGTCGCGTGCTGGATCGCCTCAGCGAACAACATCAGATAGATGAACAAGACCACGCCGCCGCACGCGCGGCAGCTTTGCTTCACGATGTGGGGCATGGATCGTTTTCGCACGTTATGGAAAAGGTCCTTGGCTTTCATCACGAGAAGTGGACGGTGGAAGTTGTGCTTAGTGACGAAACCGAAGTAAGCCAGCGCCTGCGCTCACACTCGGCTGACTTGCCCGCCAAGGTGGCGGCAATCATCGAAGGCAAATTTCAGCCTGCCGCACTGGCGCAACTTGTTTCGTCGCAACTTGACGTCGATCGCATGGACTATCTGTTGCGCGATTCGTTAATGACCGGCGCGAAGTATGGCATCTATGATCTGGAATGGATCATTAACGCGTTAGCGATAGATGAAGAGAGCGATCGCATCTACGTCGCGGCGCGCGGTCTGTATGCAGTTGAAGAATATTTGCAGGCCCGCTACTACATGTTTCGACAGGTTTATTTTCATCGCGCCTTGCGATCTGCGGAGGCGGTGCTTCGTTCAATCTTGCGGCGCGCGCTTGCGTTACTTGAAAACGACCAACCTGTTTGGCATGCGACTGGGACTGCCTTTGAAAAAGTGTTACGGAAAAACCCGCTAACAATAACCGAACATCTTGAGGTCGATGATTCAGACGTAATATTTCACGTCAAGCAGTGGCAGCGCTCTGACGATGAAGTACTTGCAGATCTTAGCCGGCGCTTCGTCGGGCGCCGTCTCTTCAAAGCCATCGATCTTGACATGCCCCTCACCGAACGCCCGGATTTTTTGACGGCCGCGCGCGCTTGTGTCGCGAAGGCAGGCTATGATCCGGAGTATTACTTCATCGAAGATCGCGCCAGTGATGTGCCTTATTACAACTACTACACGCCAAACGACGCGGAACCGAAGAGCCGTATTTACGTTGAAGACGGTTACGCCCGGCCGCGCATTCGCGAGATTAGTGAAGTAAGCGAAGTAGTGCGCGGATTGCAACGCGGCTATGAGTTGCATCGCGTCTGTTTTCCCGCGGAAGTGAAAGAAGAAGTCTACCGGCTTTATCACCATGTGACGCCGAAAGAACGTTCGGCTGGTATCAGTCAGGCAAATGCAAACGGAGATTAACCAGCATGGCCAGAATAGCGGACGTGAATCTCGCGCAGGCGGATCGTTATGTGTGAAGAACGTGCTCGACGCACAGCAGAAAACATGGGGCGCGCCGTTGCTCAATCATCTGCTGTATGCAAGACGCCTTTCAATTTTTCGCGGCGCCCGAGCAATGTGGACTGGCATTGAAGCCTCCGGATTAATTGATGCACACTTGCGGGGATTGATTAATCGCCGCGTCGCATCTATTAACGGCTGTGAGTTTTGACAGGACATAAATGCTGCCGTGAGCAGCCAACTGGGAGTGTCGAACGAAAAGATTGAAGCCCTGACGAGTTACGCAACCAGCGAATTTTACGACGCAGCCGAGCGCGTTGCCCTCGAGTATGCCGACTGCATGACAATCACTGGTCGTGAGGTCAGCGACGATCTTTTTGCGCGTCTGAGAAATCACTACAGCGATGACGAGATTGTTGAACTGACCGCAACCATTGCGTGGGAAAACTCATCGAGCAAATTTAATCGCGCTTTGCGTGTGCCGTCGCAGCACTTATGGAAGAATACTAGCAAACCTTGAGATTCGACGGCATTAGTTTGTCGAGCTTTATTTCATCTCCCCGCTTTAATTGAATGTTTTCCACCTCAAACCACCACTCGCGCTGGATCGTGCCCTGGGACGTTGCGCTAATTTTCACCGTAGCAGCGCTGCTTCTTTTAGCGAATGCTTCCATCCTTGACGCGCAAACATCGCAGCGCCCTCTCGTAATCGCGGTACTCGACTTTGGTGAAACAACATTCGCGCGTAAAGCGGCAGACAGGTTTTCCACCAATCTCAAGCTGGAAAACGCTATAGCAATTACCGATCGCGACCAGATTCGCGCAGCTGCTCGGGGTGCGGGCTATGGCGGGTCATTGAACTTATCGCTCATCGAGGCGCGTAACCTGGGCTCGGTGCTTGGTTGTGATTTCTTTTTGCTGGGCGATGCGCAAACACTGCGGCGCTCGCCGTCCAGTGGCCCAGTCTATTTCGAATCGTACGCGGCCATTTTTTTAGTGAGCGCGCGGACCGGTCGGCTCCTCATGTGGGAACGCCCAAACTTCCGGGCGGCGACGGCTGCGGCGGCCGAACGTTCCCTGCTGAACGAGATATCGAGTGCGGCGCTACGCAATCGAATTCTCGTTGCTGCACGCCGAGCCGAACAAGATGAACGCGCCGAGCGGGCAATCATCGATGACAGTGAAGTGCCAATCATTGAAGAAGCCCCGGACGATGACAAAGTTGCGGTAGCGGAAGGATTGAGGTTACCGAAGCCCTATCGCCGCTTCGTACCCGCGTATCCTGAGACGGCCGCGGCCGCCGAGGCTGAAGCAATTGTTGATGTGCTGGTAGACCTGGATAGTAGCGGTGAGGTTACACGCGCTGAAGTAGTGCGCTGGGCTGGTTTTGGGTTGGATCAGGCGACACTCGACACCGTTCACAAGTTACATTTCTTTCCGGCGATGCGCGAAGGAATTGCCGTTCCCATCCGAGTTCTGCTGCGCTACAACTTTCGTAAGCCGCCGCCACAGTAGGACGCGCCGCACGAAATCTAGCTGCGCATCAAAATTCATTCTCCGCTTCGGCTCGGCCGCCGGATGTGAGGCGGTGGCTATGCCCCGCCGACAGCAACCAGATTGCTACCGGGCTATGCCCTTGGTCCGAGCTTAGCCCTTTCGAATTTTTGAGGCCCAAAACAGCCTCGAGGGCATAGCCCAGAATGCGAAGGGCACGTTTACGGCGGGGCATAGCCGCCGCCTCACATCCGACGGCATAGCCGGAGCCGCTCAATGTAGATTTATATGGCAAGCAGAATCTTATGAAGAAATTGGTTCTTGAAGAATCCCGCAAATCGCATCGCTCGGGCATCACTATGTGGATGTTGCGCGCGCGTTTTATAGCTCCATTCCTTCTCGCTGCTCTCCTTACCTGCTCGGCTCCACCCAGTTTCCCGACGGCCCATGCAAAGGCGCCCACAGCCTTTCCGCTCGTCTCGACAGCTACACGCGCCGGCCGCCTGGCGGTTTTCGATGATGCGTGGTCCACAATTAACGAGCGCTACTACGATCGCGCGTTTCGCGGCTTGGATTGGGAGGCGCAACGCATTGCGTTTCGCGATCTGGCTGCCGAAGCCGGCTCGAGTCGCGAGTTGTATGCAGTGTTACGTCGCTTGATTGGGGCCCTAAACGATCCGCACACGCGCATCTTTTCGCCGGAAGAGAAATCTGATTGGTGGCACCCGCGTTTTGTGAGCATCGGTCTGGGAATCAGGGAGATCGATGGACTTGCCACTGTCGCGAAGGTCGAACGCGCTTCTGCACCGGCGCGCGCAGGTATTCGCCCGGGTGATTTGATCGATTCGATTGACGGTCAACCGGTGGCAGCAATTCTCAAACGGCGAATAACGAGTGCCGCCCCAACGGCAGCGCAACGGGCCCGCGTATTTGCCGGCATCTTTGATGGGACGCCTGGGACATCGCTGGACTTGAAATGGAAAGATAAGCACGGCCACGAAAGGAATGGGAGTTTCAATCGCTACTGGCAACAGCGAGAATTGGGTCTGGCCCTCAATCGAGAAAAGGGCAATGTCGTTATTGATATCGATGCCTTCACTAAACCCATCGCGGTAAGTTTCGCTCGCACAGTCAAAGAGAAGCTCAATGGCGCGCCTGGTGTCATTATCGACTTGCGAAACAATGGCGGCGGCGAAGCGGAAGCGATGGGTCAAATGGCTTCCGCATTTCTCGGAGCAGGAGTGAGTTTAGGTGAATTCACAGATCGCTCAGGCGCCGGCTTCAACGTCGTTACGAGTTTTCTCACCGCCGAACCGTTTGCGTTCAGAATGCCAATCGTGGTGTTAACCAGCGAGCGCACTGCCAGCGCTGCAGAGATATTCGTCGCAGCCCTCAGAAAAGCTAACCGCGCGACGATCGTTGGGACACGAACGTGCGGTTGCGTGCTGGCTATTCGCACGCGCCACAATTTGCCGGACGGCGGTGTGTTGGATGTCAGCGAGCTTGATTACACAACTGCCACCGGTGAACGCCTCGAAGGAAATGGTATCCAACCCGACCGGATAGTGGTGGTCCATCGTGAAGATCTATACGCGAAGCGCGACGCGGCGTTCGAAGAAGCACTGAGGCAATTAACCCAACTTCAAACTCAATTCCGCAAACAATCCTCCGGCGAATCTCGCTCGCCGTCAGCACGCAAATCCTTCTGTCGGCGCCGATTGCTCATGCTATGATGCCCGCGCGCCGCGGATTCCGCAGGTAAACCAAACAATGCTTTATTTGTCGCAAGTGTTGGGTCGCCCCATACGCGATCTGGAAGGCGAACGTGTAGCCACGGTCAAGGATGTAATCGTGCGTCTGGGCGACGAAGATCATCCGCCGGTCATCGGTCTGGTGGCTCGATATCGCCGACGCGATTTCTTTGTGTCGCGCTGGCGTATCACAGATCTCGACGAGCAGGGCGTGCGGCTCAATTCAGACATCCTCGATCTTCGTCCTTTCGTGCGGCGCGATAGTGAAGTTTTACTCGCGCGTGACGTGCTTGATAAGCAACTGATTGACGTGGACGGCAAACGCGTAGTGCGCGTTAACGACGTACAAATAATTGAGGCCGCCGGTGATTGGAGAGTCACGGGCGCAGATGTCAGCCTGCACGGCCTGTGGCGCCGGCTGGCTCCGGCGAAATTTTTGGGAACGAGAAAACCGGTTGAAGTTATCGATTGGTCCGATGTTGGCTATCTCGCCACTGATGCCGCGACGGTCCAGTTAAAGTCCGCGAGTGGAAAACTCGCGCGCCTGCATCCGGTCGAAATTGCGCGGCTCGCAGAGGCGCTTTCATATCATCACGGCTCCGAAGTAGTCGAATCACTGGATGACGAAACCGCCGCGGAAACTCTTGAAGAGATGCCGTCGGAACAGCAGGCGCGCATCCTTGGCGACATGGATGAAGAACGCGCTGCCGACATTCTGGAATGGATGTCGCCCGATGAAGCCGCCGACGTGCTTGGTGATTTGCCGGAAGAGAAAGCGGAAGAGCTGCTTGGTCTGATGGAGGACCAGGAGCAAGCTGAAGTCGCTGAGCTGTTGCCTTACGCGGACGACACCGCGGGCGGTTTGATGACGACGGAATTCGTTACGCTGCCGCGCGAATTGACAGTTGCTGAAGCGCTCGCGCGTTTGCGCGAAATGGCGGAAACGCCAAACATGATCTATTACCTGTACGTGGTTTCAGGTGAAGGATCGTGGCAACTCGAAGGTGTGATTGCGTTGCGAAGTTTGATTCTCGCGGATCCTTCGGTGCCCCTGGCCGAGGTGATGCGCACAGAATTTCAAAAGGCCGAGGCGGATGAATCTGCCGCAGAGGTGGCGCATCGAATCGCTGAATATAATCTGCTGGCGCTGCCGGTCGTTGACGAAGCAGGTGAGATTCTTGGAATCATAACTGTTGACGATGCAATGGAAATTCTTTTGCCGAAAGACTGGCGTCAGCGGCTACCGAGATTACTGGGATAGCCGCGACGCGGCCATCAGATTTGAGATCTCAAATCTCAGATCTTAAAAAGAATTGATGACAGACGGAGAACCTCCAAGTGGCAGAATCACGAGCAGCGGTCAGGGCCGCGGGACGACGTTTGCTGCGTCGTGGCGCTCGTGGTGTCGGCCATACCGTCGCGCGGCGCAGTAGAATTTTTGCGTTTCTGGCGTTGCTTGGGCCAGGCATGATCGCTGCCAGCGCCGGCAATGATGCCGGGGGCATCGCAACCTTTGCATCGGTTGGTGCCGAACACGGCTACCAACTTCTCTGGATCCTCATTCCCATAACAATAAGCCTCGGGATTGTTCAGGAGATGTGCGCGCGCATGGGCGCTGTTACCGGCAAAGGCCTTGCCGACCTTGTGCGCGAACGTTTCGGCGTGCGTTGGACCGCATTCATCATGCTCGCTTTGCTGATCGCTAATGGCGGCGTAACGGTGTCCGAGTTTGTGGGCATCGCCGCAGCGACCGAACTGTTTGGAGTGCCACGTTTCATCTCAGTCCCCTTGTCAGCTTTCAGCATCTGGTGGCTAGTAGTGAAGGGTTCGTATCAACGGGTCGAACGAGCGTTTCTATTGATGTCACTCGTGTTCCTTGGCTACATTGTTTCCGCTTTTATGGCCCACCCAAATTGGAGCGCGGTCGCGGCCGGCTTCACGAAACCCACTTTCAGTTTGGGCGCGGCGTATCTCTTCACTTGCGTGGCCGTGATCGGCACGACAATCTCGCCGTACATGCAGGTCTACGTTCAATCCTCGGTGGTTGAAAAAGGCATAACTCCCGATGAGTACCGTAAAACAAAGGCGGACGTCTGGGTCGGGACAATTTTCGCGATGCTGATCGTTTTCTTCATTGTGGTCTCAACGGGAGCCACACTTCACAAGTTTGGTATACGCATTGAAACCGCCGCCGATGTGGCGCGTGCATTGAAGCCACTGGCCGGACCGTATGCAGAAAAATTATTCGCAGTTGGTTTGTTTGGAGCTTCGATGCTTGCCGCCGGTGTGCTACCGCTGGCCACCGCGTATTCAATCAGTGAAGCGCTCGGATTCGAAAAGGGCGTGTCGAGAAGTTTTCGCGAAGCCCCGATATTCATTGGCGTGTTCACCTTCCTGGTGGCGGTCGGCGCGGCGATCGCAGTTATTCCCAACCTGCCGTTGATTCGCGTGTTGCTCGTCACTCAGGTTATCAACGGACTGCTGTTGCCGATCATCCTTTTCGCGGTCATGCGGCTGGTCAACGATCGCGAAGTGATGGGCGCCTATGTCAATGGACGACTCTACAACCTGTTCGCCTGGTTGACGGTAATCATTGTCACCGCCTTATCATCATTGTTAATTCTGGCAACAGTCTTTCCTGGGGTTTTTGCTCTGGGATAAGTGCCTTTAGCTTCCTGCAGCGGCGCAAATCCTGCTCGCCAAGCCATGAAAACAGTGATAAAAAGAATAGGCCACAAACCCGGTCGCACTTACCGAAACCGTCAGCAAAAACGCGATGCCTTCCCAAACCAAAAACAGATCCGTGCCCTTCTTGATAGCGACAGCGATCGTTGTCCTAGCGATCTATCTCGTCTTCAAATTCGATGATCAGTTGTTGCATTTGTTGAGATCGCGAATAACCGTCCAGAGGTTTGATCCCGCGACCATTATCAGAGCTTTGGAACTGCTTCTGTTTGCCACACTTGCATACCTCATTGTGCGGGCGCTTAACGCCGCGATCTTTGCACTGGTTCGCATGCGTCGCGGGTTTGACGCGCCCACGCTGGTGCGGAACATGTTTTCGATCATCGCTTTTACGGCGCTGTTCTTCATTATCTTCACTTGGCTTTTCCCCAACGTGAACCTCGGTGCGCTCTTCACTACTTCAGCCATCTTCGGTGTCATTCTTGGTTTGGCATTGCAGGACACGCTCGGCAATTTCTTCGCAGGCATTTCCCTGCAAGCAGATAAACCCTTCCAGGTTGGCGATGTAATTACAGTGGGCGGGCAACTACATACCGGAGTGGTTGAGGAGATAACCTGGCGCGCGATCAAGGTCAGGACTTTTCAGAACCACATCGTGCTAATCAGTAATAGCAATGCCGCGAAGGAGCCAATTGAGGTTGCCCCCCGCGATAATCTGAATGCGCGGCTGGTTTTTTTCAACACCTTATATAGCGACTCGCCGGCAAAAACTATTCACGTTGTGCGCGAGGCAGTGCGCGAAGCAGACAATGTTTCTCAGAAAATCCCACCCATCGTGCGCATTCGCAACCTCGGCGACAACGGCCCTGACTATGAAGTCAAGTATTGGCTTGACGACTATGCGAAATACAACGATACCGATGCTCTGGTCCGGCAAAGGATCTGGTATGCGTTCCGTCGCAACGGTCTCAATTTCGCCTACCCAACCCGTACGTTGCTCTTGGATCGGAAAACGAAAAGCGCGCCGGGACAAAGCGACGAAGCACCAATCGTCCAACGACTGGGGGCCGTTGATATTTTTGCCCCGCTATCGCCTGAAGAAACAACGATGCTGGCGCATGCGGCAATCAGTGAGGTGTTCGCCCCCGGTGAAACAGTTATTCGCGCAGGCGACCCGGGTTCATCCATGTTCGTGGTCCATAACGGTCGCGTCGCCGTCCAGTTAAATGAAAATGGCAGGCCGCGCACCGTCGCTACGCTGAGTGAAGGTGCTTTCTTCGGCGAGATGGCCTTGTTTACCGGGGAACCAAGAACGGCAAACATCGTCGCGTTGGAAGAAACCGAAGTTTTGGAGATTGGACATCAGGCGATGAAACTGGTTTTCGATGCCAACCCGGACCTGGTTGAGTCCCTAAGCCATATCATTGCCGAACGTCGTCAGGCGCTAGCGGCGAGCGAAGATCCAGGCGCCGCCGATAGGGACGAATCAGCCGGTCTTCTTTCCACGATCAAGCGATTCTTCGGCCTTTCCTAGCCGGGTTACCCTCCGCCCAAGCAGCCTTTTTATTCTGTGCTTTTGTCGCGTTTTGCTGGCATTTTGGCCGCTTATTGCTAACTTGACAGAACCGGACTCAATCTTTATTATTGCCCTACGCTCACAAGCGTTCCAACAAAATTAAGCTGACGAGCGTGAACTAAATGAGGAGGACATTTTGTTATGACAATAGTTCGCTATGACCCTTTTCGCGACCTACGAACTCTACAGGAAGAAGTGAATCGTTTGTTTTCCACAAACCTCACTCGAGGCTTTGGTGAAGAAGCGATCGAGCGCGGCGCCTGGAATCCCAGCGTCGACATTTATGAGAATAAGGACCATATCGTGCTCGAGGCTGAATTACCCGGAATGAAACGCGAAGAATTTGAGCTGTCAGTCGAAAACAATGTGATCACCTTGCGTGGCGAGCGACAGTTTGAAAAGAAAGAAGATACGGACAACTATCACCGCGTCGAACGCTCGTACGGCTCATTCACGCGTTCATTCACTTTGCCGCAAACCGTTTCAGCTGAAGGGGCTACCGCCGAATACCAAAACGGCGTGTTACGCGTGACGTTGCCGAAGCGCGAAGAAACTAAAGCGCGGCGCATTGAGATTACCGGCGAAGGCGCAGGCGCCAGCGCAAAGACGATTGAGGCAAAAGTGGAGAATGTGAATAACGCTGACAAGTCGAATCAGGCTGCCGGCGGGCGCTAAGCCGTTTAGCCGGTTCGAAGAAAAGCGGGGTCGTCGGGGAATCACCCGACGCCCCGCTTTAAAGATAATAAGTACGAGCTATGCGCCTGGATAAATTTACGCTGCGAGGACAGGAAGCCATTCAAGCGGCCATCGAACTCGCGGAAAAAAACCAACATCAGCAAGTTGAACCTGAACATCTGCTTGCGGCGATGCTTGAGCAGCCGGAAGGAATCGTGCGCCCGGTTCTTGGGAAGCTCGCGGTGAATCTTCCGGTTGTGCTCAACGATGTGCAGGCGGCCATCGGTCGCTTTCCGCGCGTTGAAGGTGGACAGCAGTATTTTAGTTCGCGGCTTAGTCAGGTTTTTACAGCCACCCAAAAGCAAGCGGACAAGATGGGCGATGAGTTTAACTCGACCGAACATCTGTTGCTTGCTATCGCGGCTGAGAAAGATGGCGAGGCCGGAAAAATCCTGCGCCAGCACGGCGTGAAGGTCGACGATTTGCTGAAGGTAATCGAGCAGATGCGCGGGGGCTCGAAGATTACCGATCAAAACGCGGAACAGAATTACCAGGCGCTTTCGAAGTATGCGCGCGATCTGACGGAGCTTGCTCGTAAAGGCAAACTGGATCCTGTGATTGGTCGTGACGACGAGATACGAAGAACTATCCAGGTGCTCTCGCGACGCACAAAAAACAATCCGGTGTTGATTGGTGAACCAGGCGTTGGCAAGACAGCCATCGTTGAAGGACTCGCGCAGCGAATAGTTTCGGGGGACGTGCCGGAAACGCTTAAAAACAAGCGACTGGTGGGGCTGGATCTGGGCTCCATGCTCGCCGGCGCAAAATATCGCGGCGAGTTTGAAGATCGCTTGAAGGCAGTCTTAAAAGAAATCGAGAATGCGCAAGGGCAAATCATTCTTTTCATTGACGAACTGCACACGCTGGTCGGAGCGGGTGCTGCTGAAGGCGCGATCGACGCCTCGAACATGTTAAAGCCCGCGCTGGCACGCGGCGAGTTGCGCTGCGTTGGCGCGACGACCCTAAACGAATACAAGAAATACATTGAAAAAGATGCGGCGCTTGAACGTCGCTTCCAGCAGATCTACGTCGGCGAACCTAGTGTTGAAGACACCATCGCAATCCTGCGTGGATTAAAAGAGCGTTACGAAGTTCACCACGGCGTGCGCATCAAGGATTCGGCAATCGTTGCGGCTGCCACTCTTTCCAATCGTTACATCACTGACCGCTTTCTTCCGGACAAAGCCATCGATTTGATCGATGAAGCCGCCTCGCGTCTCAGAATTGAGATTGATTCGTTGCCGCAGGAAATTGATGAGCTTGAGCGCGAGATTCTGCAATTGGAAATCGAGCGCCAGGCGTTACAGCGCGAGGAAGATGAGAAATCAAAAACGCGGCTGAAGGAAATCGAACAGCGAATCGCGGATCTGCGTGAAAAATCATCGGGCATGAAAGCCAAGTGGCAATCCGAAAAAGAAGCCATCGAGCGCATGCGTACGGAGAAGGCAGAGTTGGAGCAGTTAAAGTTGCAGCTGGAGCAGGCACGTAATGCCGGCGACCTGGCGCGCGCTTCTGAACTGCAATACGGCCAGATCCCAGAGCTTGAACGTAAGTTTGTTGCCGAACAGGAAAAGCTGGCGGCTTTCCAAAAAGACGGCGTCATGCTCAAGGAAGAAGTTGATGAAGAAGACGTCGCTCAGGTCGTCGCCAAGTGGACGGGCATTCCAGTTTCCAAAATGTTGGAAGGCGAGATGCACAAGCTGGTGACGATGGAAGAGCGTCTTAGCAAACGTGTCATTGGACAGGATGAAGCGCTGGCCGCGGTTGCGGATGCGGTCAGACGCGCGCGCGCCGGGCTGCATGATCCGAACCGGCCGATCGGTTCGTTCATATTTCTTGGTCCAACCGGCGTCGGCAAAACTGAAACCGCACGAGCGCTCGCTGAATTCCTTTTTGACGATGAACGCGCGTTGATTCGTCTCGACATGTCGGAGTACATGGAGAAGCACGCAGTCGCCCGCATGATCGGAGCGCCACCGGGTTATGTCGGTTACGAGGAGGGTGGACAGCTAACGGAAGCAGTGCGCCGCCGGCCTTACGCCGTAATTCTTTTTGACGAGATCGAAAAGGCACATTCGGACGTTTTCAACGTGCTGCTTCAAATTCTGGATGACGGCAGGTTGACGGATTCAAAAGGCCGCACGGTCGATTTCAAGAACACCGTGATGATCATGACTTCCAACCTCGGCTCGCGGGAGATACAGGCGGCCGAAGGCGATGAGACGCAGGTGCGCGAAGCCGTCTTGCAGGAATTGCAGGATCACTTCAAGCCGGAATTTCTCAATCGCATCGACGACATCGTGATCTTCCACCAACTTTCGCGCGATCAGATTGTTAAGATCATCGACGTGCAGCTGGAACGTTTGCGCAAGATGTTGAGCGACCGGGGCATTCAACTTGTTTTGGACGATTCAGCGCGGCAACTGCTGGCCCGCGAAGGCTACGATCCAAATTACGGCGCTCGTCCGTTGAAGCGGGCAATTCAGACACTGGTGCAAAATCCGTTGGCGGTAAAAATTCTGAATGGAGATATTCTGCCCGGCCAAATCGTCAGGGTAACAGCCGAAGGCGATAAGATGGTTTTCAAGAACGAGGCTGCGGCGGCAAGCGTGTAATGACTTGGGTTTCCTTTCCCCTCCCTTTGGGAGGGGTTAGGGGAGGGTGCGAAGCTTGACGAGCTAAGGCCCTCTCCCCAACCCTCTCCCAAAGGGAGAGGGAGAAAGACTTTCAAACTAAAAATTTTATCGGAGACGGTTTGAACAAGAGGAGAGAAGTAACGAGATGTCGCAGTGGAATCCTTTACATGACCTGGTGACTTTGCAGGATCGCATGAACCGTTTGTTTGAGGATGCTACCCAGCGCCGGGCGAGTGAAGCCGAGCAGAACGATGAATTGGAACGGGCTGATTGGTATCCGGCGGCGGACGTTTATGAAAACGAGCGCGCGTTTATGGTGGCGGTCGACCTTCCCGGCATTGATCGCTCGAAACTGGATATTAGTATCGACGGGGACAACCGCTTAACGATCAAAGGCGAGCGTACGGCCCGCGATTCAAAGCAGCATCGAGGCGAGTGTCCCAGCGGCAAGTTTTTGCGGACCTTCAGCGTGCCTGCCTCGGTCGATCAAAAAGATATCAGGGCGAACTATAAGGACGGCGTGCTCGAAGTCCACCTGCCAAAGCGGCCAGAGCGGAAGCCACAGCGCGTGGAAATCAAAGTTTCGTAGTTATTGGGAAGTCGCAAAGCAAACTGTTAGTTTGCAATGGCGCCTTAGCGCTGTTTTTTGGAAGGGAATGGGTATAACAAGAGTATGAGCAGATTTGGCAGAGATCGCCGGGGCGCATGGGATGAGGATGAACCGCGCGACCTCAGGGTAACGGATCGGCGCCGCATCCAATTGGATGATAGTGGCGTCAGCGCTACGCCCGCCGCTGCGGACGTTCCCAATCTTAAGCCGAGCTACGTCGAGGAGTTAGAAACGCGTACCAGGGCGGCCGAGCAAAAAGTTCAGGAAGTGCAGGCGCGTTTCGAACAATTACGCAAACAATTGCAAAGCGAAACCGACGAAACACGACAGCGTCTGAACAAGGCCGCCGATCAGCGGGCGCATCGCGAAAAAGCTAATTTCATTACCGCGCTGTTGCCGGTCCTGGACAATCTGCAGCGCGCGACAGAGTCCGCCGAATCAGGTGCATCTGCGAAAGACGTTACCGAAGGCGTGCGTCGCACCGCAGTCAGTTTTGAAAATGCCCTGGCAGCGGCGGGTGTAGAGCCCATTGAATCAGTCGGTGAACAGTTCAATCCGGAACTGCATGAAGCAGTGGAGACGGCCGAAGTTGCGCCGAAAGATGAGGGTAAAGTGATAGAGGAATACGCGCGCGGCTATAGAATCGGCGACCAGTTGCTGCGTCCGGCGCACGTTAAGGTGGGCCGTGCTTTAAGCAAGGCCAGAGCAGTGGATGTAGAAGAGTGAAATCTCAGAAGGAGAAACGAGAGTGGCTGCAAAAGAACTGAAGTTTCGTGAAGAGGCACGCGGCGCAATGTTAAAAGGCGTAAACACGCTTGCCAACGCCGTGCGCGTGACGCTTGGGCCAAAAGGTCGGAACGTTGCACTGGGCAAGAAATATGGTTCGCCCGTGATCACTAAAGACGGAGTAACCGTCGCCAAAGAAATCGAGCTTGAAGATAAGTACGAGAACATGGGCGCGCAGATGGTGCGCGAAGTTGCAGTCAAAACGAACGACACAGCCGGCGATGGGACCACGACGGCGACCGTGCTGGCGCAGGCAATCTTTCGCGAAGGCGTGAAGAACGTGACCGCAGGCGCAAATCCAATGTCGTTGCAGCGCGGTATTCAGATGGCCACTGACGCAGTTGTGACAGAGCTCCGGCGCATCTCAAAGCCGGTAAAAAACAAAGAAGATTTGATGAACGTGGCCAGCGTGTCGGCAAATAACGATCGTGAGATTGGAAAACTGATTTCCGAGGCGATGGAGCAAGTGGGCAAGGATGGTGTGGTCACAGTTGAAGAAGCAAAAACTCTGCAAACCGAACTGGATATTGTTGAAGGAATGCAGTTTGACCGTGGTTATCTGTCGCCGTATTTCGTTACCAACGCCGAGCGCATGGAAGCGCTGTTGGATGAGCCTCTAATTCTTTTGCACGAAAAGAAAATTTCCGCCATGCGCGACTTGCTTCCAATTCTTGAGCAGGCTGTAGGCAGTGGGCGGCCACTACTGATTGTCGCCGAAGACATCGATGGCGACGCTCTGGCTACGCTGGTCGTAAACAAACTGCGCGGGACGATAAAAGTTTGCGCCGTTAAAGCACCCGCATTTGGGGATCGGCGCAAAGCAATTCTCGAGGACCTGGCAATCCTGACCGGCGCGCGCGTGATAACTGAAGACCTTGGAGTCAAACTGGAAAATGTGCAACTGGCGGATCTCGGCTCTGCGAAGCGCGTGATTGTTGACAAAGACAACACCACCGTCGTTGAAGGCGGTGGCGATCGGAAAGCTATTCAGGGACGCGTGGCCACGATTCGCAAGCAGATGGAGGACACAACTTCTGACTACGATCGCGAGAAGTTGCAGGAACGTCTGGCCAAACTGGCGGGCGGTGTGGCGGTGGTGAAAGTTGGCGCGGCTACGGAAACGGCAATGAAAGAGATCAAGATGCGAGTGGAAGACGCACTCAACGCGACCAAGGCAGCGGCGCAGGAAGGCACCTTGGTTGGTGGTGGCGTAGCGTTGTTGCGGGGCGCGAAGGTGCTCGACAATCTTTCGACCGACGAGCTTGACGTGCAAACCGGAATCAAGATTGTGCGCCGCGCACTTGAAGAGCCATTGCGACGCATCGCTGAAAATGCCGGACTCGATGGCGCAGTCGTTGTCGGGAAAGTTGAAGAGTTGAAGGGCAACAAAGGATTCAACGCCGCAACCGGAGAGTATGAAGATCTTTTTGCGGCCGGCATCGTCGATCCGACAAAAGTTGTGCGCACTGCGCTGCAAAATGCCGCATCCATCGCCGGCTTGTTATTGACGACTGATGCCGCCATTACGGATGCCCCCGAACCGAAGAAAGGCGCACCCCAAATGCCCGGCGGCGAAGATTACGACTACTAGCCGGGGCCCCGGAAGGGGAATATTCACGGGGGTTTGAAAGTTTCCGGAAAAGTTTTGAGGTGGCCGCAGATTTGCAGGAGTGTCTGGGGGAAGAATCTTATTGCATTGAAACGCAACGGCGAATAAGCTCGGAACATCTAACCGCCGGTGACGGGCGGTTTTTGCACTTTCGGTTTTGAAAAAAGGAAACGTGCTGTCGCGAAATGGTGCATTTGGTTTTCCTTTGGGAAGTAACAGGTTACAAAAATGGTTGATCTTGGATCGTATAAAGATAAATTTGGAGACAGTGGCCAACGCATACTGGAATATGCCCTGAACGAGTCGCGGCAACGGGACCAAAACTTCGTTGCGGTCGAGCACATTCTTCATGCCCTGATGCATGAAGAACCCGACATGTTTAATTCCACGATGCGTGAACTGTCGCTGGATCCGGTAACGGTAAAGATCGCCCTCGACAAACGACTCGATACCAGTCGTCAGCAGCATGTTGGTAAAGGCTTCCGAATTTCTCCTGACACCACTGATCTCTTCAAACGCGCGATGGAACGCGCGCGTGCTCAGGGTCGCAAGACAATTGAAGCGACGGACATCTTTTCAGCTTTAACTAATCAAGACAGTCTTTTCGTTGAAGTGTTGCTCAGCATGGGAGCCAACGCTGACGCAGTGGCTGAAAATGTCCAGGCGCAAGTGCAAAAGCGCGAGCGCGAAGAAGAGCAGTATCGCAAGAAATTCGATCTGCCACCTTACTTGAAACATTTTGGTGTTTCGCTAAATCGCCTGGCGCGCGCCGACAAGATTGCACCTACCATTGGCCGCGAAAAAGAAATTCAGCAGATCGTTGAAATCCTGTGTCACCGCGAACGTGCAAACTCGCCGATGCTGGTGGGTGAACCTGGTGTCGGCAAGACCGCAGTCGTTGAAGGACTGGCGCGGATGATTGAGCTCGAGCCAGAGAAAGTGCCGGCGCGTTTGCGCGGGAGCCACGTGGTGCAACTGCAAATGGGCGGCCTGGTGGCCGGCACGATGCTGCGCGGCATGTTTGAAGAAAGAATCAAAGGCATCATTGATGAAGTTAAGGAGAAGGAGAACCTGATCCTTTTCATCGACGAGGCCCATACCATCATCGGCGCCGGCGCCGCGCTGGGTACATCTTCAGACGCAGCCAACATGTTTAAGTCGGCACTGGCGCGCGGCGACATGCGCATTATTGGCGCGACTACGCTTTCGGAATACAAGGAATACATTAGCGAAGACGAAGCGCTGGCGCGCCGGTTCCGCCTGGTGAAGGTGGTAGAACCTTCAATCAGCGAGACGCGCGAGATCCTCCTCGGGCTGCGGCCGCGTCTGGAGAAAAACTATTCGGTGAAGATTTCCGACGACGCTATCAACATCGCGTTGGAAATGGCGCCAAAGTACATACGCAACCTGCACCTGCCCGACAAAGCGATTGGCTGGCTCGATACAGCCGCGGTGAAAGTGGAAATTAACGAACCGCAAACGATGGTTGTTAAGCCGGAGCATGTGATCGAAGTCATTTCGCAGGAATCGCGTATTCCACGCGACATGATCTTTCGCGATACCAGTGATCGTTTCTCAATGACGGAAGCGATGCTGGGCCAACGCGTCATTGGACAAATAGCAGCCATCAAGGCGGTGGCGCAGCGTCTGCGGCTAAACAAAGGCCCACTTAAAGAGTCGCACTACAAACCAGACGGCGTCCTTTTGTTTCTTGGTCCAACCGGTGTCGGTAAGACTGAGTTGGCAAAGGCAGTCGCCGAATTCATGTTTGGCGATGAAGAGAAGATGGTGCGCATCGACATGTCGGAATACAGCGACGGCACCGTCAGCATCGAGAAACTGATCGGCATGCCGCGCGGCATTGTCGGTTCCGAGCGCGGCGGAATTCTCACTGAACAACTGCGCGAGAATCCCTACACGGTGCTGCTGCTCGATGAAGTGGAAAAAGCGTCACCCTACTTGATGAACCTGTTCCTGCAGGCTTTCGACGAAGGTTGGTTGACAGACGGGCGCGGTAAGAAGGTTTACCTGTCAGACGCGATCGTGATCATGACCTCGAATCTCGGTTCTGAAAGCTTTAAGAAGTTTGAGCGGCCGCTGGGATTCGGTACCAAGACAGCCAGCGATTTTCGCATCGTCAAGAATGAAGTGATGAAAGCCGCTGAACAACGCTTCTCGCCGGAGTTTCGCAATCGTATTGACGAGATCATTGTCTTTGCCCCGTTGACGATGGATGAAGTGCGGCAGATCGCCGGGCTTTATCTGGTTAAACTTCAGCGCCAGATGCAGCGCCAGGGCAAAGAGGTAAGCGTCACTGATGAAGCGCTCAACTTTTTGACCGAGAAAGGCTTTAACACGAAGTATGGCGCCCGCTTCCTGAAACGCTACATCGATGAGAAGGTCAAGCTGCCGCTCACCGCGATGTGGAAGACGGCGACGAATTTCGTGGTCGAGTTGGCAGACGGCGAGGCCGTGGTTAAGCCGGTCGTGGGCACAAACGCAAATCTAAATTGACCCAGTGTGGTTTCGGGGAATTCAACAAGGGCTTCAAGGTTATTGATTGGAGCCCTTTTTCTATGAACAAGGTCTTAGCTTCAAAACGATGATTTACTCAAAGCCCCGTTACGCCCTAACAGCGCTGTTCCTTTTAGTCTTAGTTCGTGCCTCACCTTCCTTTGCCCAAGAGAGTGTTCCGCCAAAACCATCCTCTGAAAACACAGCCAAGGCCGAGGCAGTCATCAAACACGCCATTGAAGTGCTTGGCGGCAGCAGCTATCTCAATGTCAAAACGTCCGTCGGTCGCGGTTTCTTCACCGCGTTTCAGGACGGCGTGTCGCAGCTTCCCGCGCGGTTTGTAGACTATATCTCTTATCCGGATCGTGAACGTACGGAATTCAACAGCCTGGGCATTCGCGTGATTCAAACAAACGCCGGCGAAACCGGTTGGTTGTTTGACGGCGCCACGAAAACCTTGAGCGACATGAAGGCGCCGCAAATCGCCGACTTCAAGCGCAGCATGCGCACCAGTGTCGAGAACCTCCTGCATGGCTGGTGGCGAAATCAGGGCGCCACGCTTAGCTACGTTGGCCGGCGCGAAGCAGGAGTCGGCAAAAGAAACGAGACAGTTCGGTTGAATTATCCGGATGGTTTGTCTATCGAATACGAGTTTGGCGCCCGTGACGGTTTGCCGGCGAAAGTTATTTACAAACGGACGCGACAGAAAGCAGACAGTGACGAGACTGAGGAGATCAGTGAAGAAGACCGCTTGGCCAAACCGATTACAGTTCAGGGCGTTACGGCCCCGTGGGTCGTGGACCATTACATCAATGGCGTGCAAACCAGCCGCATAAGTTTCGAGTCGCTGATCTACAATCAACCACTGGCTGATGCGCTCTTTGCAAAGCCTGCGAACGTTAAAGCCCTAAAGTAGAGGCGCAAAGCAAACGCGAAGCCTGGTTGGAAGTATCCGGCAGCAGCGCGGCACAAATGAAGAACCGGGAGCGGTAGCAACTGGGTTTACGTGCCCAACGCTCAACAAATGAGACTTGCCACAATCGAACAACAAAGGTTCGCAAGAGTTACACATTGCCCATCCGGACCCGGTCGCTACGGCTCCCGGTTCCGTATTTGTGTGGCGTTACAATTAATTTTTTTTCTACTGAGCGCTGCGTACGCGCAAACCCTCAATCAAGACGACCAGGTCATCCGCGTTGAAACCGACGTCACCAATCTTCCGTTCACTGCCAGCGACAAATCCAATCGTTTTATCACCACGCTCGAACAGTCTGACATTCGCGTGCTTGAAGATGGCGTGCCGCAACACCTCTTCACTTTTCAGCGTGAAACCGATCGGCCGCTATCCATTGCTTTTCTGATCGACGTCAGTCAATCCGAAGAGCGCACGCTGCCGGAGGAGAAACGCGCCGCGCGCGCATTCATCGAGAGCGTAGTTCAGTCGAAGAAAGACCAGGCGGCGATCATTCCTTTCACCGGCTCTGCATTTCTCGAACAGGCCCTGACCCGCGATGTGTTTGCACTCTACCGCGCACTCGAGCGGGTTGAGGTTGCGCAACCTTCATATCTTGGCTCAGGGCGTCCGCTTACCGGCATAACTTCCAGACCCGGAATGAAGCGGCCGCCACAAGAAGGCTCGACGGCTATCTGGGAAGCGATTGTGCTGACGGCTAGCGGGGTTCTGGCCAAGAGTTCTATAGACAGACGTCGCGCGATCATTCTCTTGACTGATGGACAAGACACGACGAGCCGCCTGCGTACGATTGACGCCGTGAATGCGGCGCTCAATGCAGAAACAATCATCTACGCGATTGGCATAGGCGACAGTAGGTATGAAGGAGTGAATCGCGACGTGTTGCGAGGCATCGCGGAACGCACCGGAGGGCGCGCGTTCTTTCCCAAGAAGGACGTTGATTTGAGTGCAGTATTTAAGGAGATCGAACAGGAGCTGCGCACGCAGTATTTGATTGCTTATTCCTCAACCAACAAGAATCGCAACGGCGCCTACCGGCAGATACGAATCGAAGTTACGAACCCCGCACTACAGAAAGAGCAACTCAAACTTCGCCACCGCCCCGGCTATTTTGCGAAACCTTTAGCTAAATCGCACGGGAGGGATACAGCCGGGCTCAATTGCAAAGCAAGCTCGAAGAGAGCATGGCAGCAGTGACCAGGAGTCTCAGCGCCAAAGGCGCGGAATGCGAAAGCGTGGGGCAACGCCCCAGGTGAGGATCAATCAATATTTTGAAGCGCTGAAGGCGCGGAATAGAAAGTGTCGACCGAACAATTTGTGTTAGTTGCGCCACTTCCAATATTATTTCGCGCCTTCAGCGCTTAGAGGTTCAACCACGCCCACCTGGGCTGATGGCCCAGGCTTTCACATTTCGCGCCTTTGGCGCTGAGCAGGAGTCAGTCATGTCTAAGAAGAACAACGGAATGCCGCCGGTTCATCCCGGAGAGATTCTGAAACAAGACCTCATGAAGCCGTTGGGACTTACGGTGAATGGCTTGGCGCGCGAACTGAAAGTTCCAGTAAACAGATTGAGCGAAATCGTGAACGGTCGACGTTCCATCAATGCAGATGCAGCGTTACGCTTGTCGCGTTATTTTGGGAACACCCCTGAGTTTTGGATTAACTTACAGACAGCTTACGATCTACGTGTCACCATTCATTCCTCCGCCAGTCGCATACAACGCGAAGTGCGTCCCCGTAAAGCAGCGTAATTACCCTGTACCAACTCCTCTGTATCGTCTAATTCTTTTGGTATTCGTGTCCGCGTTGGCATGTGCGATTGCTCTCGTAAACGATCAAGGAGCATACTCATCGATATTCTGAGCACTTGGTCGGCGGGATAGCGATCCTTTAATTTTGTTCATTTTGGACTCACCTCAAAGCCTGTGGATAGAAAACGACTAGTAAGACAAATCAAAGCTAAGGGCATTATTCTCGGCTCAGAAACCCTCAAGATAGTTCGAGAGTTTGGGAGCGGGGGAAATGGTGTTGCGTTTCTTTGCGAGAATAAAGGGCCAGAGTCTACTGTTGCGAAAGTTTACATTCCACCAGACAGTCGCGATTTGGACGAGAGAGCCTACAAAAGGTTTAAGAATGAGATTTCTCTAATCTCAAAAATGCGACACCCCAACGTCATTAAGGCGCTCGGTTCAGGAACGATTCAAATAGGCGCATATTCGCTGCCGTTTTATACAATGCCGTTCGCGCCGAGCACACTGCGGCAAGACATTAAAGAACCTACAACGACGGGAAACCTTGAGAAGAAGCTACGTCTTTTTGTAAGAGCTACTCTTGGTGTAGCGGCCTTGCATTCTCTCGGAATAGTACATCGTGACCTTAAACCTGAGAATATACTTATTAGTAAAGACGGTACGCCGTGGGTCGCAGATCTAGGCATTGCACGAGTGAGCAGCCAACTGGCCACGACTGGAGTAAAAACTTTGGCCAGCGAGCGATTGCGAAACCAAGATTACTATGCACCTGAGCAAAGATTTGGTAGCGCCACTGATGTCGATCATCGTGCAGACATCTACGCGCTCGGCTGCATTCTTTACGAACTAATTCTGGGCCAACCTCCGGTTCGGGTCAATTCACCGAAACTCCAAACGGTTTCGGAGGCCTTCGCTCCGCTTGATCCAATAATCGACCGAATGACTGCGTTCGATCCGAATGCTAGATACCCCTTGATAGAGGATGTTCTGGAGGACTTCTCGATTAAATGCGGCGGGGTATTGGCGGCATATGAAAGTGGGCGGCCGCCAGTGAAGACTGATTTATCAACCATGGTTCGGTTAATAAGAAGTTCTAATGAGGCTCTAAGACAAAATGGTATTGAGGTCGCTCGTCGCCTTGGTACGGAAGCATTGGATACACTTTATGAGCTGTTGGGGCATGCGCGACGTGAGGTTCGTAATTCGACTGCGACAGCGCTAGGTTATATCAATCAACCTGAATCACTGCCATATCTCGTGGGTGCCCTCTACGGGATTACAGATAACGCCTCGCGCTTTCGTCCGTCTGCGGATACGGCTTCGGGCGCGATTGCTCGATTCTCGCTAGATCAACGCCTGAAGGCTCTAAGCCAAATATCCAGAGCCGTCAGACCGGCTCAGGTCTTGGAGATGATTAGCGGCATGTCTTCCGGAGAAGCATATTCAGCGGTTCAGACTCTTGCTAACAATAATTTGATTCTTCTCGACTGGGGAGAGACAATTTTCGAGGTTCTTGTGGTCATAGATGAAAAGAGAACATGGCCAGCAATTAAGAAGGCGGTGAAAGACAATGACATCAGATCAAGTTTTAGGGTAAAGCGTTACATTGGTAACCTTTCACCGGAACATCAGATTGAATCCATTAGTTTGTGGTTGGATCAGCCGGGTGTTGACAGTTACGCTTTCGGAAACATGCTTGACACGATCTTGCAAATCGAACTTCCGAAACCGACTCGATTGAAGTTTTTGAAAGAGTTGAAAACGAATGTACAACTGAGAGGAAGTTTCAAAGACAGCTATTTACTATTACAAAGGATGACCGATGCCATACGTTCGGCGGAGGAGACTGAGGATCAATAGGAAGCCACTATCTCTCCAATGCGGCGCGGTCCCAGCGGGCGAGATCCGCGCCGGCTTCGTAGGTGGTCTGGCAGAAATCCATCAATGCTGTTTCAGGTGAGTCGGATTGTCTCACAGCGTCATAGGGCAGGAAAAATTCTTTCATCTCCGCACTGTAGAAAGTTTCGACGGGACGAATCTTCCCCGAATTTATTGTGTCGGCGAGCCCGCCGGGTTCCGGCGCAGTGTAAGAATAAAACGCCGCTTCCATGTCTTTGTTTCCCGGCCAGAAGCCGTGGCTGATCACTTCATGCGAATAAGCCTCGCGTGTAATTACGTCTGCGCCTTCGCGCGGCGGCGCCGGCCTCCCCGAAAATCTTGTCACTGCCACGTCAAAGCTGCCCCAGAAGAAATGCACCGGACTGACCTTGCCGATGAAGCGCGCGCGAAATTCCTGAAACACCGGATCCATCTTCAACAGCGCGTGCCAGAAACGATTTGCATACTCGGCATCGTAAGAAGCATGCGGGATGTCGTCTTCAAAACGAACTGGGTCCGGTACCTCTACCGGCATAGTCCAAATCTCTATTTCGATTCTTAATTCGCGCAGCGCCGCCATAACTTCCGCGTAAAAATCAGCGACCGACTGCGGACGCAAGTTGAGCATCTTTAACGCGCCATCGCTGCACTCAATCCGCAGTTTGTGATCGATAAAGTCGAACTCAATTTCGAAGTAACGATCGCCGTAAGGCATGGCGGTGGTAGTAAGACCGCGCGCCGACACGTATAGCGGCACGTTCCACCAATGATTCACGAGCGGTGTTTGCTCGAGACGAATCTTGCCGACCACCTGCGTCCACATGTGCAGGGTCGCAAGCGTGTCTTGCCATTCGGCGAATTTCAATTCAGGCCAGTCGTTGTTGGGCATAGCAAACAGTGAACAGCAGACCGCAAAATTAAGCTATATAGCCAGGCCGCCATCGACCTGAATCACCTGGCCGGTGATGTAACGGGCGTCATCGGAAAGCAGGAAGCAGGCAATGCGAGCTATTTCGTCTGCCTCCGCAAAGCGGCCAAGGGGGATTTGTTCCATGATTTTCGCGCGATAAGTTTCATCCAGTGTGCCGGACATGTCGGTCGCGACCATGCCGAGCGCGAGCGCGTTGACCGTAACTTTTCGGCTGGCAACTTCTTTTGCGAGCGCTTTGGTCAGCCCGACCATTCCCGCTTTCGACGCCGAATAGTTTGACTGCCCGGGCATACCTACTTCACCACTAATCGACGAGATGTTGAGAATCGATCCGCCTTGTTCCTGTCGTAACATTGTCCTGAGCGCCGCTTTCGAAAAGTTCCATGCGCCCTTCAGATTAGTGTCCATCACCTGGTCCCAGTCCGATTCCTTCATGCGCAGAATGAGATTGTCGCGCGTGATGCCCGCGTTGTTGACCAGGAAGTCGATGCGGCCGAACGCTTCTTTAACTTGTTTCACCATCGCGGCGGCTGCTTCTGTATTAGCCACGTCACATTGCGTAGCTAATGAGCGCACGCCCAGCGCTTTGAGTTCTTTGTTGAGCGACTCAGCAGCCTCAGCGCTTTTCGCGTAGTTGAACGCGATGTCAGCGCCGCGACGTGCAAGCTCAAGCGCGATTGCACGACCGATGCCGCGCGTGGCGCCAGTTACAATGGCGGCCCGTCCTAAGAATTGCTTTTGATCAGACATAAGAATAGAGCCTTAGCGAATGGTTCAAGATGAGAAACCTCATGGTCGGGAAGGGCGGCTTGCCCCCGCTTTCGTTGAATGCCTCTCAATCACAGCGGGGGCAAGCC
>JBPCLZ010000020.1:0-95889 GCA_051002775.1 Pyrinomonadaceae bacterium
ATCGATGAAGTGCCGATCACACCAGAAAAGGTTTTGAAAGCTATAAAAGAAAAAGCGAAAGGTCGCGATGGACGATATGGACCAGACACGGTGCCGAATGTCGAATGGCCGGAACCGTTGCGCGTGTTGACACCAGCCGAAGGCGGCGATGGTAAAGAAATGCCGCGCGTGGCAGTGCATTCGTAAGCTATTACCAGACAACTTGCACGTAAAAGAAATGACATCACGCGAAGACCGGTTGCCTTCCCAGTATGACCTAAGCACAATCCGTGTCGCTGCTCGCAGCGACAAGGCGGGGATGCCGGCAAATGCCAGCTATGAGGGGAATACATTGATGGGAGAGGTAAGAGTAAAAGTTAAGCTCACGAATGCGGGCGATGAAGTCCTGGTCCGGAGAGGATTGCTCCCAGCAGATCAGATTCGCAGCTACGAGGCTGATGCCCTGATTGATACCGGCGCAGTGCGATCCGTTTTGCCAACACATGTTGTCCAACTTCTTGGGTTGGCCATAGTCGGTAAGGCAAGAGCAACCTACGCCAATGATGCCGCAGAGGACGTCGACGTTTCGGAAGTGGTCGGCATCAACCTCCTGGGCCGCCGCACTACGGAAGAGATGTTAGTGCTGGGTTCCGATGTCCTTATCGGGCAAACTGTCCTTGAAAGTCTGGATCTTCATGTTGATTGTATGAATCAACGCGTTACTGGAAACCCGGCGCATCCCGATCAACCCATCATCAATATCAAAAGCGTTTTTGAGGGTCATGAGCTGCCGCGCGTGGCGGTCCACTCGTGAGGGTCGATATGTTTAGCAGAAGTATCCTGCTCTCACTAATCGTGACGCTTGGCGGCCTGCTCGCGACGTCATCGGCTCAGGAAAGCAAACAGGTCGCAATTACCTTCGATGACCTTCCGGTGGCTTCGACGGTGCAGACTGACGAGGGTTGGCTACAGATCACTCGCAAGCTTCTCCAGACAATGAAGCGAAATAAGCTTCCCATAGTGGGTTTTGTTAATGAAGGCAAACTCTATAAGGAGAATCAGCTTAATCCAAAGCGAGTCGCGCTGTTGAAAGCATGGTTAGATGCCGGACTAGAGCTCGGCAATCACACTTATTCTCATCGTTCTCTAAATTCCACGCCGCTGGCTGAGTTTCAGGCGGATGTATTGCGCGGCGAAAAAGTCCTACGCGAATTGACAAAAGCGAAACACTCCAAACTGCGGTACTTTCGACATCCATTCCTTCACACCGGAAGAAGTTTGGAGACTCGGAAAGAGTTTGAGTCTTTCTTAAATAAGCACGGCTACACCGTCGCACCCGTAACGATTGACAACTCCGAGTGGATATTTGCCCGCGCCTACGATAACGCGCGAGATGCAAACGACCGGGTCGCCATGGCCCGTGTTGCAGAAGCTTACATTCCCTACATGGAGTCTTACATTGCCCACTTCGAGAATCTGTCTGCGAAATTGTTTGACAGACAGATCAAACAAGTCCTACTGCTGCATGCCAACTCGATCAATGCTGATCATTTTGGAGAGCTGGTCGCGATGATGAAAAGGCGTGGCTATTCCTTCATCACATTGTCAGAAGCCCTGACCGACAGCGCTTATCAATCTCCTGATACCACTACCGGGGCTTGGGGCATATCGTGGATTGATCGTTGGGCACTCACCCGCAAGGTGCCTGACGACTTCTTCAAAGGCGAGCCACGAACGCCCGGGTTTGTCTTGAAGCTTGCTAAGGTCGAATCCGGATGAGGCGTTGAGAGGCCCAAAGTCTTTATGATGCGTCTTCCGAAATTTGAATACCGCGTGCCGCGAGAGATCGCGGAGGCGGTGAAGATTGTCGGCGACCTTGGGCCGACAGCGCAGTTTGTCGCCGGCGGCACAGATCTGTATCCAAACATGAAGCGCCGGCAACAAACCCCCGGCACAGTCATTTCTGTGATGCGGGTTCCGGAATTGAATCAGATCACTGGCGATGGAACCTCAGGTCTTCGCATCGGCGCATCGGTTACGCTCACTGACATAGTCGACCATCCCCTTATCAATCGCGATTATCCGGTTATTGCCCAGGCCGCGCGGACAATCTCGACACCGATCCTGCGCAACATGGGAACCATCGGTGGAAATCTGTTATTAGACACGCGCTGCAATTACTACGATCAGAATTACGAATGGCGCAAAGGCATCAACTTCTGTTTGAAGAAGGATGGCGACATTTGCTGGGTTGCGCCCGGCAGCGCGAAGTGTTGGGCGGTGCAATCGTCTGATCTGGTGCCAGTGATGGTGGCGATTGGCGCCAGGTTTCGTTTGGCATCGACGCTGGGGGATCGGGTGATCGACGCCGCGGGTTTCTATAACGACGATGGCATTGACTATTTGAAGAAGCGGCCCGACGAATTGCTTGTCGACATTCAGCTGCCACCTACCAATGGCTGGCGCGCCTCTTATCAGAAGCTGCGCCGCCGCGGCGCCTTTGATTTTCCCGTGCTTGGTGTAGCTGCTTACATCACACTCGAAAATGGCCACGGGACTGGCAGCCGTACGGTTAAGGACGCGAAGATAGTTCTTGGCGGGATCGCCCCCTCGCCCATACAAATCGCAGAAGCCGGCGCCGCGTTAGTTGGCTATGAATTCGATGACCCTCACATTCAAGCCGCTGCCGAAGCCGCCTACATCAAAGCCCGCCCGCTCGACAATACCGACTTCGTAATGAACTGGCGCAAACAAATGGCGCGGGTCTATACGCTTAAAGCGCTGCGAGAATTAGCTGCTTCGAACTGACTTTCCTTTTTCGGTCTTTGGACTTTGGTCTTTGGTCTTGGAGTGCCGCAACATCGACCGCAGGATAATGACAAAGACCAAAGACCAAAAACCAAAGACCAATATTGCCGCTGTCATTCTCGCCGCCGGCCAATCAAGCCGCATGGGCGCTTTCAAGCCGCTGCTTCCCTTCGGCAATAAGACTGTCATCGAGAGCACGATTGATTACCTTAGCGCCGTAGGCATCGAGACGATTATCGTCGTTGTAGGCCACCGTGCCGGCGAAATAAAGACGCACCTCACAAACCGCGTTCTCAAATACACGTTTAACCCAGACCACCACAGCGCCATGGCGACTTCCATCATTTGTGGATTGCGCGAATTGCCGGCTGAGATGCGCGCAGTAGTTATCACTCCGGTGGACCATCCCGCGGTTCCCAGTGAAGTGGTAAGCCAGTTAATCGACGAATGGCGTGACGGCGCGCAGCTGGTTATTCCCACCAACGGCGGTCGCGGTGGTCATCCAGTCCTAATCGATCTCAGCTTTCGCGCTGAACTCCTTCGGCTTGATCCCGATTCGGGGTTGAAGTCTTTCTTCGATGCGCATCGCAAGGAAGTCAAGCGCGTTGCCGTCAATTCGAATTACATTGCACGCGACATGGATACGTGGGATGATTACCGCTCGTTGCATGAAGAAGTTTTTGGTGTTTTGCCAACCAAAGGGCTCTTTTCTGAGCCGGAAACGACTAAAAGCAGGAGACCCAGGGACGAGACCAACTAAAACCTTGCCCAGTTCATCTAACGCAGTGCCCCGCCATATGGGCCTCGGGCAAAGGAGAGAAATGAGAAACCGAAACCCCCTGTTTGTTCTGTTTATGGTGCTGGCGCTGGGTGCATCGCTGGCCATGGCCCAAAGCCAAGGTCCGGTGGATTTTTCCTTGCGCTCGATCGAGGGCCAGACAATCACTTCCGACAGCTTGCGCGGTGAAGTTGTGGTGCTGGCGTTTGGCGCTTCGTGGCTTCCTCTTTCAAAAACGCAGTTGACAGGCGTCAGGAAACTTGCCGACGAATACAGCGATCGCGGCGTAGTGGTCTATTGGGTAAGCACTGAGGCGGAAGATCCGAAATCGAAGAACTTCGCCACCGACGACCAGTTGCGCGCTTTCGCGCAAAAGTATGGACTGAAAGTAACCGTGTTGCGCGATCCCGATGGCGTCACTTCCAAAAAGTTCGGCATCGATCAGTTGCCCTCGATTGTTATTATCGACAAGCAGGGTAATACGTTTGGCGCTCCGATTGGCGGACTCGATCCAAACGGCAACCTGGCGGGCCAACTTGCGAAGAGCCTCGATAAGGTCCTCTAAACAACTTCCTTTTTAATGAAATCTTTTTGGGGCCGTCTTTGCGTAAGGCGGCCCTTTTGATTGCCATCTCACCCAAGCCGGCCTATGTGGCTTGCGCGCCAACTGACGGTTTGCGTTACACTCACGTCTGATGGCTTACACCTTCATAAACCCGGAATCACTGGGCGCTCCACGCGGTTATTCAAATGGAATCCTGGTCGACGCCGCAGGCAAACTATTGTTTGTTGCGGGCCAGATTGGTTGGAACGACCAACAGGTGCTGGTGAGTGATGCCTTTGTCGAACAATTCGATCAAGCGCTGGCGAATGTGTTGACTGTTGTGTCCACGGCTGGTGGTACAGCTCAAGACATCGTGCGGCTCCTAATTTACGTTACCGACAAGAATGAATACAAAGGGCACCTGCGCGAGGTTGGCGAGCGGTATCGTACACACATGGGCAAACATTTTCCCGCGATGGTCCTGGTGGAAGTCAAAAGCCTGCTCGACGATTCTGCCAAAGTTGAAATTGAAGCAATAGCCGTACTGCCGGCTTAGCTCCGTTACAATTCGAATGTTTAATCCCAATAGCTTTCTTTTTGAAAAGAACGAACACGGCGTGGCAACGATCACGCTGAACCGCCCAGAGCGGCTGAACGCACTAACGTTTGACGTTTATCGCGAACTCACTGACCTCTTCGCGGCGCTCGCATATGAAAAAGATGTTCGCGTGGTCGTAATCACCGGGGGAGGACGAGCGTTCTGTTCCGGTGGGGACGTGCACGACATCATTGGTGAACTCTTTAGTCGCGACATTGAGGGCCTGCTCGACTTTACCCGCCTTACTTGCGAACTGGTGCGGAACATTCGCACGCTGCCAAAGCCTGTCATCGCCAGTCTTAATGGAACGACCGCCGGCGCGGGTGCATGCATCGCGCTCGCATCCGACATACGCATCGCGAGTGACGACGCAAAGATTGCTTTCTTGTTCGTGAAGGTCGGTTTGTCCGGCGCGGACATGGGCGCTGCGTATTTGTTGCCGCGCGTGGTTGGTCTCGCGAAAGCAACTGAATTGCTGTACACCGGCGATTTTATTTCCGCCGCAGAAGCGGAACAAATAGGTTTGTATAACCGCGTCGTTCCGGCAGCAGCGTTGGAATCAGCCACTACTGTTCTGGCGCAGAAACTTGCGAAAGGTCCGGCTTTCGCTCTTGCAAAGACCAAGGAGATGCTGGACCGCGAAATGCACATGAACCTCGACGCTGCTCTCGAATCCGAAGCGCAGGCACAGGCCATCTGCATGCAGCATCCCGATTATCGCGAAGCGTACGAGGCCTTCGTGGCAAAGCGAGAACCGAACTTCGAATAGTTCGTTTTGTAATCCAAAGCGCCGTCGTCGCTTCGTTTGCCGGCGCCCTCCAAAAATCTTATGGACAAATTCATTACTCAACTTCCCTTCTTAACCCCTGAACACATGACGTTGGCTGCGGACATGGAGACGTTCGTCCGGCTTGAAGTCGAGCCAACCGCGATTGAAGAGCGTGACGTCGATGCGCGACTACGCGAATACGTAGGCATTTTGGCCGAAGCAGGCGTGCTCCCTTATGCAGTCGCCGAGCCGGGCGCCAACCTCGATGTACGCGCACTCTGTTTGATTCGTGAGGCACTCGCTTACTCTTCACCGCTTGCTGACGTCGCTTTCGTGATGCAGGGTCTCGGCACTTACGCCATCAGCCAGGCTGCACCGGAACACGTGCGTGACTTCTGGCTTTCGCGCGCCGCCGAAGGCAAGGCCATCGCTGCTTTCGCGTTAACCGAACCGGATGCCGGTTCCGATGTCGCATCAATCAAGACGGAGGCGCAAAGGGACGGTGACAGTTATATTATCAACGGAATCAAACGATTTATTTCAAACGCCGGTGTAGCCGACTTTTACACAGTTTTTGCGCGCACCGGAACCGATGCAAACGGGCGGGCGGCTCTATCTGCTTTCGTCGTGGGCGCCAAACTCGCGGGCTTCAATGTAATCGAGCGCACCTCGATGTTATCGGCTCATCCGATCGGTGAAATCGAAATGCGGAATTGTCGCGTGCCCGCGGAAAACCTGGT
Source organism: Pyrinomonadaceae bacterium (assembly GCA_051002775.1). Taxonomy (GTDB): domain Bacteria; phylum Acidobacteriota; class Blastocatellia; order Pyrinomonadales; family Pyrinomonadaceae; genus PSRF01. The sequence continues at coordinate 6,217 of JBPCLZ010000020.1, forward strand.
GGGGGCGGAGGGCGATGGCTTCCTTTTGGCCATGCGAACCATGGACACATTCCGCGCGAGCGTTGGCGCCGCTGCCTGCGGTATGGCCCATCGCGCACTGGACGAGGCCGTTCGCTACGCGGGCAGTCGCAAGCAATTCGGACGGCCGCTGGCGGAACATCAATTGATTCAGGAAAAGCTCGCCGACATGATCACGGAGCTCGATGCCGCCAGACTTTTGGTTTACCGCGCCGCCCATCTTAAAGACAGCGGAGCAACGCGAGTTACACGCGAAGCAAGTGAAGCAAAGCTTTTCGCCACTGAGGCAGCTTCCCGAATTATCGATCAGGCAGTGCAGATTCACGGCGGCACGGGCCTGGTTCGCGGCAGCGTTGTGGAACGTCTCTACCGAGACATTCGGGCGCTGCGAATTTACGAAGGCACGTCGGAGATTCAAAAACTAATTATCGCGAGCCAGTTATTGAAAGAGTAGGACAGACATTTCCTGTCTGTCTCGTCATAGAGTTATCAAAGACTACTGATATGAAAGCGTTGTCACCTGACACATCACCCGCAGCTCAGAAAGCGCACTTTGAATTAATGCGCCGGCTCCCTGATTGGAAGCGCCTTAAGCTAGCTCTTGAGCTGACTCAAGCCACTCGCCAACTCGTCATGGCCGACATTTGCACTCGCTTTGCCGATGTCAGCGATGAAGAGATCCGCCGGCGCTTCATTGCTCGCGTGCTTTCTCGCGAGGACGTGATCCGTGCCTACGGTTTCGACCCGAAGCAAGAAGGTTATTGATTCGAATCAATGGAGAATCCTTTTGCAGTATTGTCACTCGTTGTAAGCGTTCTGGATCAACAGCGGATTACATATGTTCTGGTGGGTTCGCTCGCCAGTTCCATACATGGGATGTACCGTTCCACCGCCGATATCGACATTCTCGCTGACGTAAAGTCCGAGCAAGTGATTCCCCTCTTAAATGCACTGCAAAAGGATTTCTATATCGATGAGGGTGCGGTGCGTGAGGCGATTGATCAAAAGCAGTCATTTAACGCAATCCACTTCGATTCGGTTTTCAAGGTCGACATCTTTATCCCAAAGTCAGATGACTTTTCAAAAAAACAAATCGAGCGGCGTGAACTCAGGAAGCTATCGCCCGATCTCGAGCAGATGATCTACGTCGCGACCGCGGAAGACACCATATTAGCAAAGCTACGTTGGTTTAACTCTGGCGGTAGGGTTTCAACTTCTCAGTGGCGGGATGTAGTCGGAATTCTGGGCGCGTCTTCCAAACAACTTGACCTTAACTACTTGCGTGATTGGGCCGCAAATCTGGGCATCAGTGATCTTCTTGAGAAAGGAATAAGCGAAACTGCGTGAAAATCAACATCATCGGCGGCGGGCCGGCGGGCATGTATTTCGCCATCCTCATGAAAAAGGCCGACGCTGCGCTCGACATTACCATTTACGAACGCAATGCACCTGACGACACGTTTGGCTGGGGCGTCGTGTTTTCAGGAAAGACTCTCGCAAACCTGCGTGCAGCCGATGAAGAAACACATGTGGAAATAACACGCAATTTCGCGGCTTGGGACAACGTAGATGTGATCCATCGTGAAGACAAGGTTTCGATACATGGGAACAGCTTCTCCGGAATTGCGCGGCTTCAGCTTCTAAAAATCCTGCAAAGACGCTGTGAAGAACTTGGTATTGAGCTCCTTTTTCGAACTGAGGTTGCTGACATCGAATCGTTGCGCGCGAATTGTGATCTGCTAGTTGCGGCTGATGGTGTCAATAGCACCGCGCGCAAGCAATTCGCCGACCGGTTGCGTCCTTCGCTCAATGTGCGGCCAAATCGTTATATCTGGTACGGCACCAACCGGCTGTTCCATGGTCTGACCCTGACCTTTCGGGAAAATGATTCGGGCGTGTTCGCCGCCCACTCTTACAGGTTCAACCAAACTACGAGCACGTTCATCATTGAATGCGATCCACAAACCTGGAATGCGGCGGACTTTGCGTCTATGAGTGACGACGAGACACGCCAATATCTTGAAAAAGTATTCGAAAGTGATTTGGCCGGGCAGCCATTGCTTTCAAACAATTCCAAGTGGATCAATTTCCTTCTAGTAAAAAACGCTAACTGGTTTTTGGAAAATCTTGTCTTGCTCGGCGATGCGTTGCATACGGCGCACTTCTCAATTGGCTCCGGCACAAAGTTGGCGCTCGAAGATGCAATTGCGATTTTCGATTGTTTTCAAAAGAAACGGAGTGTTCAGGGTGCGCTCGAGGAATTCGAGTCAACGCGCAAGCCGGTGATCGAAGCCTATCAGGCGGCAGCGTATGACAGCATGCGCTGGTTTGAAAACGCGCGAGATTACGTGAGCCTTAATCCGATTGAGTTGGCTTACTCGCTGATGACCCGAAGCGGAAGAGTTCGTGACGAGGATCTAAAGCGCCGAGATCCGCAGTTTATGGCAGCGTATGAGGCGGAGAAGGCAGGCAGAAGGCAGTAGGCAGTAGGCAGAAGCAAGAACCAGGATCGTCGAATGCTTTCTGCCTACTGCCTACTGCCTTCTGTCCATCCGTCCCATTCAGGCGCGAGCAATCTACGTCGTCCCTCATCAACCGCCGCGATTCCAGGCTCATCAAGGTCGAGGCGATCCCAAAGCTTGCAGGTCACCGGCCGGTGTGCCTGGTCCAACGCTTCGCAGTAATTTGTGTAAGTGCAGCGTCTGACTTCAGCCCCTTGTCCGAGTTTCACTTTTACAAACCAATCGGGATCGGCGAGAGCCTGGCGCGCAAACCCGACGATGTCCGCCTGCCCGTTTTGCAAAATGGATTCTGCCTGTTCGAAGGTGCTAATGCCGCCGGTCGCCACCACCGGCGTATTGAAACCCGCTTCGTTTACGGCCCGCTTGATAGCATCGACCAGCGGCACGCTACGTCCGAAGGGTCCGGTTGCGTCCGACAGCACGGTCGGCATGCATTCGTAACCGCTCTGGCCGGTGTAAGGGTACACTGCCTGGCCCACTTTTGGTTGTTGTGCGTCTTCAAACTTTCCGCCTTTTGAGATAGACAGGAAATCTAAACCGGCGCGCGCAAACTCAACGCCGAAATAACTTGCATCGTCGACACGGTTGCCGCCGGCAACGACCTCATCGGCGAGAAAGCGCAGGCCAACTACATAGTCAGCACCGACTTGCTTTCGCACTGCGCGATAAACTTCCAACGGCAAACGCACGCGATTTTCACGCGGCCCGCCATAACCATCGCTGCGATTGTTCAGCGCGCTCAAGAATCCAGCCATCGTGTAAGCATGCGCGTAATGCAACTCAACGCCGTCAAAACCCGCCCCGCGCGCGCGCGCGGCAGCCTCGGCAAATATTCCTGGAAGCACTTGCGGTAATTCGCGCACATGCGGCAAATCAACGTCTGTCACGCTTTCGCGATAACCAAATCGCAGTGATTCCAACTCACGAGCGTCAAGCACCTGGTCAACAATTTCTTCGGCAGCCTCCAGCAGGAACTCGCGCAGTGACTTTTCCGGAGCAGTTGTCCACGCGGAATCACCCGTTAAATTCACGAGTGCTTGACGATGCCGAGCCTTCAGCTCCAGAAAGCGCTCGAAGTATTTTTCTTTTTCCGGACGGCGTTTGACTGTCAGAAAATCAATAATCTGAATTAACAATTTGGTGTGGCCTTCACTGGCTTCGCGGACGGTATCGACCAGTTTTCTCAGCCCAGGGAGAAAGCGAGCGTGGCCAATGCGCAACAATGGTCCGCTGGGAATGTCCCGCACGCCGGTGGCTTCGACCACCAAAGCTCCCGGCCGGCCGGCTGCAAACCGTCGATACCAATCGAGATTATCTTGCGTGACAAAGCCGTCGTCCGTGGCGCGCCAGGGCACCATCGCCGGAACCCAGGTGCGGCTCTCCAATTCTACTGGTCCGATGCGAACTGGCTGAAACAAACGCGAGCCCTCGGCTTCGTTCGCCGTTGGCCAGCGTGTTTCCGGAATTGGATGCTTGATCGGGTTCTTAAATTTCCACATCTTGAATCACTCTACCACTACAAGAAAAACGCAGCGGGGGCAAGCCATCTTACTGACCTTGAGGCTCTGAGTCTTTCTGCTCGCAGTTAATCTTGAAAGCCTTGCAATCGACATGTCAGGTTCAAGTTAGATTAGCTCCGAATCGGGAAGGGTGGCCTGCCCCGGCATTCGTCCGATGAACGCCTGCGTTAAGTAACTTGCCTGTGATAAATTAAATCATCGTTTCCGGAGGAATTGCGGTTGGTTGATGAGTTACTCAAATGGCGGAGTGAATTTCCAATTCTCGACAAGACTGTCTATCTGATTTCGCACAGTCTGGGCGCGATGCCGAAGGCCACTTACGATCGCTTGCACGATTATGCCGACTTGTGGGCGACGCGCGGCGTGCGCGCCTGGGCCGAAGGTTGGTGGGACATGCCCGTCACTGTTGGCAATGAAGTGGCGCGCATCATCGGCGCCGAACCCGGCACGATCGTGATGCATCAGAATGTCTCTATTTGCCAGTCGTTAATCCTTTCCTGTCTCGAACCGACTCCCCAAAGGAACAAAATTGTCTATTCTGAACTTAACTTTCCTTCGGTGATGTATGTTTACGAAGCGCACGCGCGCGACGGCAAATTAAGAATTGAAACCGTTCCGTCTGATGATGGCATCACGGTTTCGCTGGAACGCTTTCTTGACGCAATCGATGAAGAGACGTTGCTGGTTCCTTTCTCACACGTGTTGTTCAAGAGCGGGTTCCTGCAAAACGCCAAAGCGATAACCGAACGCGCGCATGAAGTCGGCGCGCTGGTGGTACTGGACGCTTATCAATCTGCCGGCACCGTCCCTTTCAAGGTCAAAGATCTTAACGTTGATTTTGCGACCGGTGGCTCGGTTAAGTGGCTTTGCGGTGGTCCAGGCGCCGGCTACCTCTACGTGCGGCCTGATTTACAAAACAAGCTGGAGCCCAAAACTACAGGTTGGATGGCCCACGAACATCCGTTCGCGTTTGAAACGGAAATGCAGTACGCGCCGAACATCAGACGCTTTCTGCACGGCTCGCCCGCTATTCCGGCGCTTTACGCTGCGCAATCAGGCTATAAAATTATCAACGAGATTGGGGTCGAGCGGATCCGCGAAAAGAGTGTGCGCCAAACGACTCGCCTGATCGAGCTTGCGGAGGAAGCGGGATTCAAGGTGACCAGCCCAAAAAATTCTGCCGATCGTGGCGGCACGATTACAGTCGGGCACGAAGAGGCTGCGGCGCTGACAACGGAATTGATTCGACGCGAATTTATTGTCGACTACCGGCCCGGCGCCGGCGTACGCATCTCGCCGCACTTTTACACTAAAGACGAGGAGTTGGACCTGGTAATCAGTGAGATGAAAAAAATTCGCGATACCAGTACATTCGAGTCTGCGGAAAAAGTTGGCACTGCCTTTTGATTATTGAGAAAACGCGATGACCATATTCCTTCAATCGTCCAATTTTCTTGAGACTGTGGCGGCAGAGATTGAAAAAAATGACGAAGCAGCGCGTCAATTGACTACGGGCTTGAGCGAGTCGCAACTTAATTGGACGCCTTCACCGGAACGATGGAGCATCGCTCAATGCCTCGATCACCTGGCAGTAACCAGCAGTCAATTTAAGAACGATTTCAACCGCGCGATTGCGCGCGGCCGGCAAAAGTGGCCGACAAGAGCTCCGGTGGCCTATAAACCAAGTTTCGTTGGCGGCTGGCTAATCAAGCAAGTTGTGCCCGAAGCAACCAGAAGAGTGCCGGCGCCGAAAGTCTTTCGCCCCTCCACCTCGGCCATTGCCGATCCACTAGGCAGGTTTCTTAATCAGCAGAAGGAGTTTTTGACTTTCGTTCAGCAGGCTGAGGTCTCGACTATAACAAAGTGCGATTACGTTCGCCGGTCACACCACTGATGCGTTACAGCCTTGCTGATGCCTTCGTGGTGACGGTTGTTCATGGCTGGCGACACCTGGCACAAGCGCGCAGAGTGCGCGAAGCGGCTGGCTTCCCCGCATAACCAATTATGCCAAACGACTACGGCAGCAACGCTCCGCTCTCTTACAATAAATACCTGCGCGTGCCTGACTTGATTGCTTTGCAGGACTGTTTGTCCGATCCGGCGCATCACGACGAACTGCTTTTCATCACTGTTCACCAGGCTTACGAGCTTTGGTTTAAACAAATTCTTCATGAGATCGATGCAGTAATCACTCAGACAAACGAAAATCGCTTGACTGCTGCCACGCGCTCATTGCGCCGGATAGTGGAAATTGAAAAACTTCTTATTAATCAAATTCACATCCTGGAGACGATGACGTCGATAAGTTTTCTGGGTTTTCGCGACGAACTGAACCCCGCCAGTGGCTTCCAGTCAATGCAGTTTCGCGAAATTGAATTCGCGTCTGGGCTGAAACAGGAAAGCATCCTGAATGAGTTTCGCGACGACGAATTTGCGCGTGAACGATTACAGAAACGATTCGCCAATCCGGATTTGGCCGATGCTTTTTATGCCGCGTTGAGCCGGCGAGGCTTAGACGCGCCCGCAAGTGAAAGTGGATTGGATGAAGCCGAAAATAAGCGGCGCTACGGCAAACGCACGCAGGCGGTGCTGGAAGTTCTCACTCATTTCGAGCAACGCGCGGAAGAATTTCAATTAGCCGAGACTTTGCTGGAGCACGATGAGTATTTCTCGCTCTGGCGGTCGCATCACATCAAGATGGTCGAGCGAATGGTAGGTTCAAAAAGGGGCACCGGTGGTTCCGAGGGTGTTGGATATCTGCGCACCACGCTCGACAAAAAATTCTTCCCTGAACTGTGGGAAGCACGCACTTATCTCGATACAAAACACGGCGAAGGCGGTTGCCCCTTCGCAAAGGAGTAGAGGATCTCCGGTTATCCGTAAGCCCATGAACCAGGAACGACGACGCGCTCCACGAGTAAAAGTTAATCTGCAGGCACGTTGGGAAGGTGTGCTCTCGCAGCAGGAAGCAACTATAACGGACTTGAGTAAAACCGGCTGCTTTGTGCTGACGGGCGGCAAGGTTGAACCCAAGGAGCTTGTACGTCTTGAGATCGAAGCGCCCGATGGCGAACCTTTCGTGTTGTGGGCGGAGGTAGTCGATGCGGCGTTCGAGATCGGATTCGCGGTCCGCTTTACATCAATGACCGATGACGACGAATTTCGTCTCAGCCGTTTTATCACCGCTTCTCTGGAGAACGCATAAATCCTTCGGCCGCTATAATCAGTTTCCTTCTTAACTGACAATGACTCCGCAATTCCCTGAACGCTTCAACATGGCCGATTACTTTCTCTACCAGAATCTGGAGAAAGGCCGCGAAAACAAGATCTGTCTTTATTACGAAGACCAAACCTTCAGCTACGGTGACACGGCGCGCATGGCCAACCGTGCCGGCAATGCTTTGCGTGAACTCGGTCTCGAGATGGAAGACCGGGTGCTGATCGTCTTGCCGGACTGTCCTGAGTTTGTCTGGACCTGGTTTGGCGGGGCTCGCATTGGCGCCGTGATCACGATGGTCAATCCGCTACTGCCTGCCGAAGATTACAAATACTATCTCGACTATACTCGCGCGCGCGTTGCGGTCATTCACGAATCGTTGCTGAAAATTTTTAACGAAGCCACAGCCGACGCGAAACATCTGCGCGCTGTTTTAGTTGTTGGCGGCCGCGAGCCTGAGGATGTTGACTTCACGAACGAGGCGTTGCTTTGGGAGTCCTTTGACGGCGCTGTCCTTGGCGAAACAGACGAATGCTCCGCTGGCGACACTCACCGCGACGATATCGCGATCTGGTTGTTTACGTCAGGCTCGACTGGTCATCCAAAGGGCGCGGTTCATTTGCAACACGACTTGCCCTTCAACACAGAAGTCTTCGCGAAAAGCACCATCGGTGTAAGTGAAAACGATCTGACGGTGTCCGTACCTAAACTGTTTTTTGGTTACGCAACCGGCACCAACTTGCTCTTCCCTTTCGCCGTTGGCGGGGCCACCGCTTTATTTTCGGAACGCTCAACGCCCGAAAAACTTTTCGAAGTCATCGAGCGCTATCGTCCGACAATCCTGACGACGGTGCCCACAATGATTAATTCAATGCTCAACGCCGATGCCGCAGTACGACGCGATCTATCAAGTTTGCGCTTCTGCTATTCAGCGGGCGAGGCTTTGCCACCGGAACTTTACCAGCGTTGGCAGCAAACACTTGGCGTGGAGGTTTACGACGGCATTGGCTCGGCCGAGATGTTTCATATCTACATCACAAACCGGCCCGGCGATGTGAAACTCGGCAGCCTCGGCCGTGTAGTCGAAGGTTATGAAGCAAGGATTGTTGACGCTGAGGAAAAGGAAGTCGCTACCGGCGCAATGGGGACGCTGAAGATCAAGGGCGACTCAGCAGCGCTCTGTTACTGGAATGCGCATGAGAAATCAAAAGAAACCTTTGCCGGAGACTGGTGCACGACGGGAGATCAGTTTCACGTCGACGCCGAAGGTTACTATTGGTATCACGGTCGCACCGACGACATGTTGAAGGTTTCCGGCATCTTTGTAGCGCCTGCTGAAATTGAAAACTGTCTGCTGCAACATGCAGCTGTGCTTGAGTGTGCCGTCATCGGCGCTGAGGCCGGCGACGGTCTCATTAAACCGAAGGCCTTTGTGGTACTCCGCGAAGCGGCAGAGGGTTTAACAAACGATCCGCTCGCCGAAGAACTCAAAGCCTTCGTCAAGTCACACCTTGCTGTTTACAAATACCCGCGCTGGATTGAGTTCGTTTCCTCACTCCCAAAAAACGACCGCGGCAAGATCGATCGCAAGCTACTAAGACAGAGATAAGCAGGGACTTCCGGTGAGGGCCGTGGCGTTCTTCGGGCCCGCTCGAGGTCAGAACCATTCTTATCTCTACCACGTATACACTTTCCCGATACCTGATTCGCTTAGGAGCAACAATTAATGAGTTTACTTTCTCGTAATTACTTCCGACGGCCTGGATTCTTTTCTCCTTTCCTTTCCCTCTTCCTTTCAATCACGTTGCTTTCGTCTGCCGCGCTTGCATGGCAGCAGCAAGGCGCGATATCGACGCCATCAACCGGAACTGCCGTAGCGCGCAGATCCACCGCAACGCTTACTGCTTCCGAGCGCAAAGCTGCAGAGCGTGTAAGAGTGAAGACGATTCGGGAAGTCACCACGACACTAAGTTCACCAGAGTTTGAAGGTCGCGGTACGGGACAGCCGGGCGGCGACAAGGCTGCCCGGTATTTGGCTGACCGCTTTGCCAAACTCGGACTAAAACCGGCGGGCGAGAACGGTACCTATCTGCAAACGATCAAATTCCGGTCCGCGCAAGTCTTGCCCGAAACTTCTGTCAAGGTGGGGGACGCAATCCTGAAGCACGGCGAAGACTACGTAATACTTCCTCCCTATACATTGGACCAGGTAGACGCGACGGGCGGGGTTGTGTTCGTCGGATACGGTGTGGTCTCGCCCGAACTGAAGCGCGACGATCTTGCAGGACTCGACTTAAAGGACAAAGTTGTCATCGTTGTCGCTGGGCAACCCGACGGAGTGGACGCGGCCTTGTGGAGACGAGCGACCAGTCCCCAGATCAGAGGCCTCAACATCTTCGGTCGCGGCGCAGTTGCGTTGATGGTTGCGAACGCCGGCACACCTGCACAACCTTTCGCTGTCATTGCCAATTATCTGCCGCGCCGCCGCGTCGGTTTGGCGTCTACACCGTTGCCAACCACCAGGATTCCACCGGCGTTGTTGGAAAGCGATGCGGCGATGGAGAGAGTTTTCGCCGGTTCTGAAATGACTTATGCGCAAACCCTGGCGAAGGCGAAGACTGGAGCGTTGGTTTCACGCGATCTGGGGAAGACGGCAACGCTCGCGTTGCGTATCAAGCGGAAGGAAACAACCAGCAGCAACGTTGCCGGTGTCCTTGAAGGCTCTGATCCAAAACTAAAAGAAGAGGCCGTTGTTTTCTCTGCGCACTACGACGCCTACGGTGTTGAAAACGGCCGTATCTATCCCGGCGCGGCAGACAACGCACTTGGCACGGCTACCATCGTCGCCATCGCGGAAGCTTTAGTTAAGTCGTTCTCAAAACCGTCATCGCGTCCGCGTCGTTCAGTGATTTTTCTGGCCGTGACCGGTGAAGAGTACGGCCTGTTTGGTTCGGAATACTGGGTTGCGCACCCGACCTGGCCGTTAAACAAAATTGCCGCCGACATCAATTTCGACGGCATCGGTACCGAAGTCTATGGACCGGTGAAACGTGTTGTCGGGTTGGGGACAGAACATTCAGATTTGGGTGATGTGTTTGAGGACGTAGTGGCGGCCACGAGGAATCTCGTGACGCCGGACCCGATGCCTGAAGAGAACGCCTTTGTTCGTTCCGATCATTATGCGTTTGTGAAGAAAGGCGTACCGGCGTTAATGCTGATCGGAGGTCCGGCGGGGGACGTCTCTATGTGGATTCCTCGCGCGAGAAAATGGCTGGATACCGATTACCATTCGCCCAACGATACTGTGAAGCCTGACTGGAACTGGACTGGCCCGCAAACGCTGGCGCAGGTTGGCATGATCATTGGCATGCGCGTCGCCAACGCGGACGCCATGGCAGCTTGGCGCAGCACGTCACCTTTCAACAAGCCGCGCAGCCAACCCAACCCGATGCCTGCGAATTAAGGGTGTTCCCAAGCCGAAGCTGGATTGAGTTGCACGGTTTCGAACTTGAATCAGTTATTCCTGCGGTCGAGATTGTAGTCACGCAGGCGCCGGTAGAGAGTTGATGAGGAGATGCCAAGTATTTCGGCTGTTTTGCCGCGATGCCAACCGGTTTGTTCCAACGCAGCGAGGATTTGTTGGCGTTCAACGTCCCGCAATGAGGCGGGCGAGGCGCTTGCTGCTGCAGCATAATCCGGGGCGGCTCCAGTCTGCGCCGTCGTTGGTATAGCAGGAATGAAAGCTGTTGGTCGCGCTACTTCCGGCGGTAATTCATTAATGGTAATGCGACCGTTATTGGAAAGAATCACCGCACGCTCGAGACAATTCTTCAACTGTCGCACGTTGCCCGGCCAGGCGTAAGTCCTTAATGCCTCAAGCGCCTGAGGATCAAGCTCCGGTTTGATAGCTCCGCCAACATCATTCAGCAGATAGCGAGTGAGTGGCTCAATGTCTTCCGATCGTTCACGTAGCGGAGTCAGATCGATTTGGAAACCATTGATGCGATAAAGCAGGTCCGAACGAAACGAGCCATCAGCCACCACCGAATCCAAATTTCGATTAGTCGCCGCCACGATACGCACGTTGACTTCTACCTTGCGCACACCACCGACCCGAAAGAACGTGCGCGTTTCAATCGCGCGCAGTAACTTGGCTTGCAGTTGCGCCGGCAGTTCTGTCACTTCATCCAAAAACAATGTGCCGCCGTCAGCCAGTTCGATTAATCCCAGCTTGCGGCCTTTCGCACCCGAAAAAGCTCCGGCCTCATAACCGAAAAGTTCCGACTCTAACAACGACTCCTGAAACGCGGCGCAGTTAATGTCGATAAACGATCCGTCCGCGCGGTTCGACAAGCGATGGATAGCATGCGCGATCAATTCCTTTCCGGTGCCCGATTCACCCGTGATCAACACGGACGCGTCGGAAGGCGCCACGCGTTCAACCAATCGCACTGCCTCCTTCATCGCCTCAGAAACAGAAACGATGTCCGGTAACCCCGACTGCCGCGCGAGTTGTTCGCGCAGCCGTAGATTATCTACGCGTAACCGGCGCTTCTCGGCCGCCTGCTTCACGCGTACATCGAGTTCAGTAATGTGGTAAGGCTTGGTGAGATAGTCGTAAGCGCCCAGTTTCATTGCCTCGACTGCGGTTTCAACCGTGGCCTGGCCGGTAAGCATGATTACTTCGGGAGGGTTGGGTCGCTCGTGAACGCGACGCAAAACCTCCATACCGTCAATGCGCGGCATGTTGATGTCGCAAAGTAAAACATCGACGTTGCTTTCTTCGAGCTTACGCAGCGCCGCTTCACCATCGGGCGCGACCTGCACGCGATAGCCGAGTCGCTCCAACTCTTTTTGCAAAACCAGACGAAGATTCGCCTCGTCTTCGGCAATCAGAATACGGGCTGCTTTTTGTTCGTTCAATCCTGCTCTCCATCGGGGATTATTGCCGGGAGTGAAATCGTAAAAGTAGTACCAACGCCAACAGTGGATTGCACGTTAAGACTGCCGCCGTGCTCGGTTAAGATACCATAACAAACTGCCAGCCCAAGACCAGTGCCTTTACCCACTTCCTTGGTGGTGAAAAACGGTTCAAAAATCTTGGCAATGTTCTCAGCGGGAATGCCGGCGCCGTTGTCGCTGACCTCAACAAGCACCTTCGCGTCGTCCTGCCGGGTAACAATTCTCAACTGTCCACCAACCGGCATCGCATCGATCGCGTTCGTTCCCAGCGCAATTATTGCCTGCTGTAATTGGCCGTCGTCTCCTAAAACTGCGGGCAGATCGGGTTGCGATTCGATCTGAAAGCTGATGTTGTTCGCGCGCTGCTGGTGAGACAACAATCTAATCGCCGAAGCTATTATGTCGCCAAGACTGACAGGACCATGTGCGGCAGGGCGCGTGCGGCTAAAATCCAGCAAGCCGTTGGTAATCGTCTTACAGCGGAAGACTTCGCTGCGAATCAACCCTAAGTATTCGCGCAAATCGTCAACCCCAGTCGCGTCTTTAAATTCTCCGTCTTTTACGCGCGATTCCAGCGCCTCGGCGCAGGCGGCAATCGTTGCGAGCGGATTATTTATTTCATGGACAACCCCTGCCGCCAGCCGTCCAATGGCGGCGATCTTCTCAGTACGCGCCACGGCCCGGTTGGCTTCGACGCGTGCGGTGATGTCCTCGCCAACAGTAATGACGTGTGAAACTGGTCCGTTGGGATCGATCCACATCGGAATCTTGCTAATTAACCAATGCTTGATTTCGCTACTCGCCGTCGTGGTCTCATGTTCAATACGTTCGATTTGTCCCGTCTCAAAAACTCGAGCAAACTCAGCCTGAAGCAAATCGCGCCGCTGACGTGTCAAGACACTGAAAATGTTTTTCCCCAAAGCAGAACCGCGGGGGATGCCCAACTCGCCCAACTCACGATTGCGGTTCCATGCAACAACCCGGTACTCGCGATTGATTGCGTAGAGCGATAACGGCAGGCTGTCGATGATCGCCTCGATGAACCGGCGCTGAGCTTCTACTTCAGCAGTGCGGCGCTCAACTTCCGCAGCCAAACTGGTCGAAGCATCGCGAGCCGATTGGTAGAGTGATGAAATGTGCGCGGCGAGTGCCGCTTGCTGCGCCGCAGCATCGATTAAGCGGCGTTCGGTTTCGTCGAAGTCTTCGCGCTGATCAAAAGCGACGATGAGCGCGCCTTTCGCGCGCCCGCCAAATTTCATTGGCGCCGCGTATTCAACTTCGTGTTTCTCATCGCGAATGAAAAATGCATGTTTGTCTGTTATCAAGGTTGATACGACCGCAGGCTGGAGCCAGCTTCGTAAGCGCTCGACCTCTAACAGAGACCCATCTTCCGCGCTGCCTTCTCGATCAAAAACGCAGCCTGCCTCGCGAGTCTCGCTGAGTCTTACAAACGCCGCGCAAATCGCCCCACTCGTTCCTTCATAAGTCGCACCGGCCACACGTCGCACTAGTTGTTCCGGGTCGAGCGCCTTCAGTAACCCGCCGCCAAGGTCCGCAAGAAAACTTAACTCCCGATTGCTACCTATAAGTGCCCACTCGCGCTGCGCGGCACGCAGGTGCGCATTCGCGCGAGAAAGGAGTTCCGTCGTAGACCCCGAGCGTGACAGTGACTCGTCTGCGCCCGCCTTCAGGGCCTCGATGCGTTGGCCGGCGTTGTCATCGTTTGTCAACGCGATGATAGGCATTTTGCTGGTGGCGCGCTGCGCGCGGAAGAGTTTGCACAGGGCCGCGCCGCCACCGTTCTCCAGATCGAAATTGAGCACGGTCAGATCGCAAGCGTCCTCGCGCAGCAACTGCAGCGCTGATGCCGAAGCATCCGCGCTCAACGAACGATAACCGGCTTGAGCGAAAATTCTTCGCAAGCGTTCACACGATTCCGGATCATCGTCAACAACAAGGACTGTTGGATTTTTTTCGGAGTCAGTGACAGCAGGCATGTTTCAATCCAGGAAGAGAATGGCGAAGCAGCGTGGCCGTTATGATCATGCCGGGTGCAGGACTTTGTTACCCGAGTCACCAGAGCCAAACTCCTTCAACGATTGAAAGCGAAGCAGGACATTAATGTCAAGATTGTCTAAGTGAAGCGAACCGGTTTGGTGCGGTCATTTGAAAGCACAAAAAAAGGGCGGGACCAGGCCCGCCCTAAATCGATAGCCGCGTGAAAGTTCAATTCACTGAAACTGATGCAAGGTTGTCGGTCTCTGATTCGATAATGCTTTCCGCTATCGCGGGTTGGCGAGTGGCCTTTTCCAGTTTATGGCCTGACTTTGCACGGTACATGGCCTGGTCGGCGGCCACCAGCAACTGGTCCAACGTTTCTCCCTCAATGCCAAAGGTCGCGGTGCCGATGCTGATGCCGACGCGGGCCTCACCATTTCCGCGAATTCTCAGCGAAAACTCGGAGACCGCACTTTCGATGCGCGTGCGCAGATCCTCTACCTGATTACCAACTAACTCCTGAACGATGGCCACAAACTCATCTCCAGCGTAGCGCGCCAGAAAGTCGTACTCGCGCAACTGACCCTGAATAATTCGTCCCATCTCACGCAGCATTTTGTCGCCAACCTTGTGACCGAACGTGTCATTGACAAGCTTGAAGTCATCGAGATCAAGCATCACCACCTGAAAGGGCCGGGCGGTGCGGCGCGCGCGTGAAGCTTCTTCGTCGAAGCGCAGTGCGATATAACGCGCGTTTGGCAAGCCGGTGAGCGGGTCGGTGAGGGCATTTGATTCAGCTTCTGCATGGTGCATTGCGTTTGATAAGGCATCTGAAGCAAGTCGCGTTACCGTCTCCAACAGTCTCATATGATCGTCAGTGTACTCCGGAAGTTCCGCAGAATAGACCGAGAGTGCACCGAGCAGTATTTCGTCTTTGAACAGCGGTAATGAGGCCATCGAGCGGTACTCGCGCTCAATCTCCAAGCCAGCGAAATCAAGACTCGGAGGAAGTTGATTAATGGGACTACGATTGGCAAGAGCAAAACCAGTAACACCTTCTCCCGGTTTTACGCACCTGGCGGTGAGGCATTTGTCGTTTCTGCCGGCAACGTGCGCCGCGGTCGCATGACCTTGCAATTCGTCATAGAGGTAAACGACACAAGTGTCGAAAGGCACGACGTGGCCAACCTTGTCGACCAGTATTTCGACCGTGTTCTTAACATCGAGTGAGGATCCGAAGGTACGGGCAATTTCGTAAAGTGCATAAACTTCCTGGTGCGCACTCTTGATCTGATCATAGGCCATGTAACAACCGCGCTCACGGGTCTGGGCCATGTCCATTTCATTTAGCGCGATTGGCTCGTGCACGTGGCCAGCCGGCAATTGCTGCGGTAACCCCAACGCAGTGATTTGCGACTCGAAACGCGGCAAATGTTTGATGAACAACTCTACGACGTTCGGATCGAAATGCGTTCCAGCCCCGCGCAGCAGAAAGGCAATCGCCTCGTCGCGCGTCATGCCACGCCTGAAAGGGCGGTCTTCTCTCACTGAATCAAAGCAATCGACGACGGAAATGATGCGAGCGGTTATGGGAATCTGTTCCCCTTTTAAACCATCCGGGTAACCATGCCCGTCCCACTGCTCGTGATGGTGACGAACGATTGGAGTGACGGGATACGGAAAATCAATGCGACTGAGAATCTGAGCGCCCACCGTCGTGTGAATCTTCATCTTTTCAAATTCAGCGGGCGTCAGGCGGCCAGGTTTGTTGATGATATGAGCCGGAACAGCGAGTTTGCCGACATCATGGAGCAGGGCTCCGGCTTTAAGTGCGCCGATCTCCGCAGGGCTGAGTCGCAAAACCTTTCCCAAGCCTGCAGCATACACCTGCACGCGGCGCACGTGGCAATGGGTTGTTTGATCCTTCGCATCTATAGCCGTAGCCAACGCTTCGGCAGTGGCGAAGTGCATCCGACTCAGCTCTTCGGTCTCCCGGGTCTTTGCGCTCAGGCGAAACCACACCAGGTAGATCACTTGCGCGCCGGCAAATAAAATGACGCTCAAGAGGACCAGCGACAGCATTTGATGAATTGCCCACGCCGCAATGAAAGCGCCACCAGCAAGCATAAAAAGCCGGTAACGCTTTGCAAAGAAGTTACGATCAGTCCGTTCGAGCAGATTCATCTGCGCTCCTGTTAATTTGCCGGGAATCTTTTCAACCACAAAACAATCGAGCCCGTAGTTCGGAAACAACCTCACGCATCAGTTCGGTGGCCAAAGCAAGCCGGGAGCAAATCGACTTGCTTTGGCCGTGACTGGGGCAAGTGGGCGAAGCATCGGGCCTCGCCTGGCTGGGTGAGAGGTTGTCAAAGTAGCGCAGCCTAAACTAATAACGCGCTATCTAGAATTTTGGCGGCTCCGGACTCCGTGCGGAGAGCCCGTGAAGCCCTGAGCTTCTCAGCCGCGCGATTCGCTTCCTCAATTGTTGTGCCGCAGAAACTCCGGTCAAGATTCGTGACGAGTGGTCAACTTATCAAGGGTTTTTCTATCTCAACTGCGGGAGAAAATCTCAGCTTCCTTGCCTGAAATCAATTTGACAGGTCAGAGTGATGGCTTCGGTCAGAGTGCACACTCGATTGGTTGACAACGTGCAAACGACAGGGCAACCTTCGTCATTTAGACCAATCTGAGCGAATGGCTTGAACTGAAATGGGTTCTTCCTGACCTTTCAGGTCATCGCGTTTTTATTCTTGAGCGGGAGACGCGTGCGGAAATCCGGCAGCAAACGTATAGCGACGCCTTCGTCCGCCGGGTATATCGAGTTGCTTCGCGGCAATCGAAACTTTCGCCAGCTTTGGCTCGGTCAGGTTGTCAGTCAGATGGGTGATTGGTTTGACACGATCGCGCTTTACACAATCATTCTCAATTTAACCGGTTCCGGTCGCCACATTGGATTGTTGATGGTGGCGCGGTTTGTGCCCAGCTTCGTTTTTGGATCGCTGTCGGGCGTAGTTGCGGATCGATTTAACCGCCGCACGATCATGATCGTGTCCGATCTGCTGCGGGCGCTGGTAGTGCTGGGATTCCTTCTGGTTCGGCGCGCTGAGCAGCTATGGCTAATCTATTTCCTGACCGTGCTGCAACTCGCTTTCTCAACGTTTTTCGAGCCTGCTAAGACGGCCGTAATTCCATCGATTGTTGCCGATCGAGAATTAGTGGCCGCGAACGCGATTTCTTCCGTCACCTGGTCGGTTATGCTTACTTTGGGTGCGGCGATCGGGGGCGTGGTGACCGGATTGTTCGGTACTGATGTCGCGTTCATCCTCGACGCACTGACGTTTCTCCTGTCAGCGGCGCTAATCGCGACTGTTCGCATTCCAAAACGGCCCGCGCGCGAAAAGCGCAAGCTGACAGTCAGTCGCGCGCTGGGTATCAGCGAAACGATTGAAGGCGCGCGCTATGTGAAACGACGGCCGCGCGTGCTGGCGCTGTTATTGGTCAAACCCGCCTGGGGTATGGGTGGCGGCATCTTGACGTTGCTGGCGGTCTTTGGCGAAAAGATTTTCCCGGTTGGCAATAGCGCTGCTACCGGCATCGGCGTTTTGTTTGCCGCACGTGGCATCGGCACTGCGGTTGGCCCAATCGTAGCTCGCCGGATTTCGGGCGAAGGCAAGAGGCGCATGCAGAATTCGATCGGCATCGCCTTCCTGATTGGCGGCGTCTTTTACATGGCATTTGGCGCGGCTACAAGTTTTGTCCTTGCCTTGATCGTTCTAGGAATTGCGCACACGGGTGGAAGTATTCTGTGGGTCTTCTCGACCGTGTTGCTCCAGCGCGGCGTTGAAGACAACTTTCGGGGCCGAGTGTTTGCAGCCGAGTTGGCATTACTAACGCTGACCATGGCGGTTTCAAACTACGCAACGGGCGTATTGCTCGATCCAGTCGGCCTGTCCCCCAGAGTGGTGTCGATTGGCATTGGCGCCTTCTTTCTACTGCCGGGTCTGGCGTGGTTTGCTACACAACGCTGGTGGGACCAGGACAAACGCGAGGCAGTAGGAACAATGGAGAGTTTGGATGGACCCAAACCGGATCTCGAGGCCGAAGTGGTGCCAACCTTGCCGCCGGCAAAAAGCGGGGATGAATCGAAACTCTAGACCTAACTGATCGCTCAGTAGGAAACATCGAATGAAGATCAAAGTAGGAGTTATGGGCTCAGCGGGCGAAGCCTCGCCGGAGACGAAGGACGCGCTAGTAGAAAAGGCGCAGACTTTGGCGCAGGCGATTGGATCACGCCCATTGCTGCTTTTAACCGGTGCGACGACTGGAATCGTTTACGTGGTGGGCAAAGCCGCGCATGACGCAGGCGTGTTTCATGTTGGCGTATCTCCTGCTGAGAACACCCAGGAACACGTTGAAAAATACAAATTACCGCTGGACGCGTGCGACCTGATTATTTACACCGGATTTGGTTTAAAGGGTCGAAACGTTGTGTTAGTGAGATCGTGTGACATTGTTTTGTTTATTGCGGGCGCGATGGGATCGCTTAACGAACTCACGATCGCTCATGATGAAGGAAAAGTCATTGGTTGTTTGACGGGCACCGGAGGAGTCGCAGATAACGTGGGTTATCTTTTGCAAAAGTTTTCGAAGGATACCGAAGCGCGCGTTTTCCAGCACTCGGATCCCGACAAATTGCTGGATGCGTGTTTGGATGGCTTCAAAACGTAACGAACTCCAAAAGGAGCCCCAAATGGACCTGGGAATAAAAGATCGCGTGGCATTGGTTGCTGCCGCCAGTAAAGGAATTGGTTTCGCAACGGCGCTTGAGCTTGCCAAAGAAGGCGCTCGCGTTTTCCTTTGTTCGCGTGACGAAGACCGCGCGAGTGAAGCGGCGCAACAAATTCATGATGAAACCGGGGCCACAGTCGCCGGCATTGGCGCCGATGTCACGGACAACGAAGCCGTTGAGCGATTCGTTAATCTCGTTCATGAGCGCGCCGGCAGGATCGACATACTTGTCAACAACGCCGGTGGTCCACCATCCGCTACATTCGCAGATACCGATCTCGATATGTTTCGCAAGGCGTTCGAGTTGAACGCCCTGTCAGCAATTCGTTTGGCGAAACTGGTCTTGCCTGGCATGCAAGCTCAGAAATGGGGCCGCATTGTAAACATCACTTCAGTTTCTGTTAAGCAGCCCATCGATGGATTGCTACTGTCGAACACTGTGCGCGCTGGGTTGACGGGCTGGGCAAAAACAGTCTCGGCCGAAGTTGCTGCCGACAACATCACTGTCAACAACGTCGCTCCCGGCTACACCCTAACCGGACGCCAGGAGGAATTAGCCACGGCTCGAGCGAAAGCTACCGGCAAACCCAAAGAAGAGATGATTGGCCTATGGGCGGCACAGGTACCGATGCGCCGGCTGGCCAGCCCTGAAGAGATCGCCGCAGCAGTGGTTTTCCTGGCTTCCGAGCGCGCGTCCTACATAACGGGCGTAACGTTGCAGGTGGATGGCGGCTGGGTGCGGAGCTTGTTGTAATGCAAAAGGATGCAACAATCGTCGCGCCGTTCACGGCGACCAATATCAGTGTTGCCGAATTTGACCATTCGTTTTGGCAAGCAGCTCCGCCTGCTTCCATCCATCGTTTATGGTCGGGAACGGAGGCTCCTGCGTCTCGTCATGCTGAAGCGCGCATCATTTGGAATGATGAAACGTTAACGGTGCGCTTTATCTGCAACCAGCTCGAGCCCCTGCTGGTCAATTCGCATCCGGATTTGAGCCGGAAAAAGATCGGCCTATGGGAAACAGACGTCTGCGAACTGTTTATCGCGCCCGGGTCTGAAACACCCAGTCGTTATTTGGAGTTTGAGGTTGCGCCAACGGGCGAATGGATAGATCTCGTCATCGACTTCACGAGTGGAGAACGCCGAACCAATTGGGAATTTCATTCGGGAATGATTGCAGCAACGCTTGTTTCTGATGGCGTGGTCGCGATGGCAATGCAGGTGCCCTGGAACGAATCGCTTCCGAAACCTGAGCCCAACGATGTGTGGCGGGGAAACCTCTTTCGCTGTATCGGTGTCGGTAACGAACGTTATCTAGCCTGGCAACCTACAGGCACGCCCGAACCTCTGTTTCATGTTCCGGACGCTTTTGGCTGGATCCAATTTGTGGGATGAATAGCAGACAGAATTCGATCAACACTTAACGGACAGATCCATTCGGTTCTAAAACATACTCCGCAAAGCGCTTGCGATCGGTTTCCACCATGTCGACGATCTTCGCTCCGATTAGATAGCCCGTTTCTGTCTGGTGTTCTTCAAGGCTCTCATAACGTATGGGCAAGACTTGCATCTCAACCGGCCCCTCCGGCAATTCGAGCTGCACCTTTATTTTCCGGTTCTCGCCTATAAGGTGATGCTCGCCAAGCAGTATTGTCGGTACTACCAGCGCGATTCCCTCCATGCTGACGTCGAGCGTGTGCCCTTTCAGGCCCACGCTTTGGCGCGATCCATTAAGCTTGACTGCTGGACCGACAAGCGAGAGCGTAAAACTAAGCCGAGCCTTTTTGCGCGTTGCATGGCGCCGATCGCCGAGGAATCGTCGCAATTGTGAAACCAGTGATCGTGCCAGCTCCGCCATTTTTTCTGCCTGCAATTCTGCGGGTGGTCCAATGCCCGCAAAATTCGTTGACTCGCGGCATTAAAGACATTAACGCACGGATTCGGTTCTGCTGATCTGTCAAGTTGCCCCAGTTAGAGGAAGGGCAAATCAGGAAGCGAGCGTCGGGGAAAAGTCGCACGTCCATTCTAGGCGGCCCACACGCGCGAAGCAATAGAAACTTTAAGGCACGAGTAATGTCCGCAATCGGGCCTTAATTTTACTGGGCGCGCAGGTCAAGGCGCTTCTGTTCACTGGCCGCGACGTTCACGCGCATAGCCTTTCCGGCCTCTTTTTTGACAAACTCCTCGGAAACTATCCCCGGAAGTTTGTCCCGGCGACGCACGAAAACAAAGTATTCGCCCGGAGGCACTGTCAACGAATAGCTGCCGTCCGGTCCGCTTTTGGTCGAGAAGTAGCCGGTACGAAATCTTCCTTTGTCACTTTCAACCGGAGCCAGCAACACCACAAAATCACTGGCCGCCTCGTTTTTGTCAGCGAGAACCCGGCCAGTTATCCGGGCCGACTCCAGCGAGAGCACAACTCGAACCGGCCCGGCGATCGTATCCTCAATTACGTTGAGCGGAATGCCGCGTAAATCCTTTCCATTTGCCGTCACTGACTTAACAAAGAAATTCGAGCCGGGCGGCAGAGCGGCGGATAGATACACGTCGCCGCCCTGAACTTCACTGAAACTGAAAGAACCATCTGGTTGTACTCGCACCGGCAACGGTGGGCCAGGTCGACCGCCCGCACGCACCAACTCCACAAAAATCACGAGGCCCGGAGGCAGCGCTTGTCCATTGTCTAATTCAACCGCGCCGGTAATTGATCCTGACCCGGTAATCGAGAGCATCAGGTCAGTAAAGTTGCCGCCCGTTACGATTATGTCCTGCTGCGCTACCAAATATCTTTGGCGCGAGCGGCGAAACGCTTCTTCGCGATCGGGAGGCCCACCATTGGGACGTGTTGGCCGTGGGGGTGAGGAAAGCGCCGTGATCGTGTACGAACCTTCCGCGACATTACTGAACGACCAGTGGCCTTCTGCATTGGTCCGAGTGGTTCGTTGACTCATGCCGGGAACCAACGCACCGCCTAAATCGGATTCTTTGTTTCGGAGCAAAACGGTCGCCCCTGCCAGCGCTGTCCCGTCGCGTTGTCGTACTAGTATCCCGGAAACCGAAAATGAATTGCGCGCCACCAAGGTAATGTTGACGCCACCTACGGCACTTCCTGAATCAACGTGAACAGTCATAGCGTCGTTCAATTTTGTGGCCGCTGGATGATAAGTGACGATTTGAGTCTCGCCGCGTAACCTGGCGCGAACATCGATAACTTTTTGTTTGTCCTCGACCGCTGCTGCCACGACATAATCACCTACCGGCAAATTCTCAAATCGATAGGCCCCATCTTTGCCGGTCTGGGTAGAGAACCGGGCCGTGTATGGGCCAGCGCCTCTCCCGTCGCGCGAAACAAGGGATACGGAAACATCGCCTGCGGGCGCTCCATCAGGCTTTAAGACTTTGCCGGCAAGCTTGCCGCCTCGTTCGACGCGAATATCCACGTCAAGGCTATTTGTACCGTCGACGGTAAACTCCGCATCGTGTCTGGGAATGATTTCTCCGAAGTCTTCCGCCCTGGGAATCGCTGACATTGGCAGCGGAATTCTCATTCCGAAGCCGCTCGGCGCAGCGACACGCGGTCCTTCGATGGCAACGTAATATTTTCCGGCGGCGAGATTGTCCACGCGAAACTCGCCGCGATCGTTCGTGAATACGATCAGTTCGCCCTGATCCTCACCGCTTGTGAAAATTCGCAAGCGGGCACCCTTCAGCGGCTCTTGATTATCTCTGTAAATGACCCGGCCCTTCGCCGTCGATTCGCCGGTGGCCAGTTGCGGCGGTCGAGCCCTTTGCGGTCTTGCTTGCGGCCAAGCATTCGTTGCCGCGTTCAGCAACAATAAAAGGGCGCTCACCAACAGGATCGCAGGATTAAAGACTGGGGAGGAATAACGATGTATGGAGGATTTCATAACTTAGTATTTCAGACTGCGGAACGGAATTCGTTTCAGGGCGTGAGCGGCTTTCCGTTCTTATCAGCACTGCGCACCCCGGCAGCATCCATGTAAAAGGAGAGCCGGCCCGTGCGTCCATACTGCGCTGGTTCGGCCGACGCATTCCAGCTCTTGCCGCCGTTGAGGCTGTTGATATGAAAACGATATCCAGTCGACTCAGTGCCTTCGAGATCTTTTGGCACCAGGCCGGCAGTGATCAATGTCGCGAGATCAGCAAACAGCCCGTTGTGCTGTTGACTGTAAAACAGTTGGGCCAGCGAGATGCGCGTTAGCATATCCTGAACGTCACTATGATGCGCCTCGATGCGTGCGTTGAAGAAGAACTCTCTGCCGGCTTTCTTCACGAGTTGCAGGCTTTCTCGATCCCCGACCACCCACTGGCTTTCGAATTTGATAAGCATAGTTGGTTCGAGCTTTTCTTTGCCATCAGCGTCCAATATTTTCAGAAAAACGGTCGCATCATCACGGCTGATTTGCTCGCCTGTAATATTTACTTCACCTGGAATCTTCTCACTAACCGCCAAAGCTATTCTTTCAAAGTCCGGACGAAGATCCTCAAACTCCTGCGGTTTCAAGTTTTCAATGGCAGGTTTGTAGATTGACATAGCGAACGCCTCACGAAATCTCTTCTCGCGCATGGCTTTGTAAAACTCGCGCACCGTGTCTGAAGGTGATCGAGGCGGAGTCTGAATCGCGGCACGAGCTGAACCGCTTAGCGAAATTAGTATGGCAAACAATACGAAAGCAAAAAGCGAATGGTTGAATGATTTTGCAAACATTGGACGAACTTCCTTCAAGCGACGAAATACGAGGCGCGCTCACAATTCAAAGCGCGCCTCTTGATAGAAGCAGCCCGGCTCAAAAGTGTTGCCCGAGCAGCGTTGTTAAGCCCTCTTTCTCTTTCCGGCTAACAGTTTTTCACGGCCAACGAGGTAGAGAATTATCATCAGAATGGCAAATGGAATTAGCGAAAGCGCATTTGCCCAGGGTCCTGCAAAGAACGGATTATTGTCGCGTGACCAATGTTCAATTACGTCACTTCGCTCTTTCCAAAGGCCCGCAAAGAAGGCGATGAAAACCGCCGCCAGCGCCCCGCCGGCGATGTAGCCGGAAGCCATCAGAACACCCGAGCTCTTATCGGTCTCGGCGACGAATTCCTCTTCCTTCAGATTCTTGTCACGGTATTTAGCGCGGATGTATTTATCCACCAACCAGCGAATCATTCCTCCAAGGAAGATCGGACTTGAAGACGAGAGCGGAAGATAAACACCGACCGCAAACGCCAGGGATGGAATTCCTGACATCTCCAGTACAACCGCAATCATCACGCCCAACAAGACCAACGCCCAGGGGAGTTGCTGATTGAGGATTCCCTTAATGATGTAGGACATTAGGGTCGCCTTGGGCGCGTCGTATTTAGTGACAGAAGAGCCGTCAGGTCGAACACGGTGTGTGCCATTGATCCCGGGATCCACGTAGTAAACCGGCACTCCCTGGGCATCGACTAAATATTTGCCCGGAGGTCCGTTTTTCTCATCGATCTTGTGCCAGGTCGCATACGCGTTACTGTCGGCAGCTGCCTCTGGTCCATGTAGTTTCTCCGGTGGACCTAATGGGCCAGTGGCGCGCAGGTCTGATGGGAAACTTCGGTCAACTTTCTGCACCACCCTGCCCGAATCATCGACCAGGTACTCGCCAGGTTCCAAACCAGCGACCGTGGCTGCGCCCGGCCCGGTTTTCAGCAAGCGATAATTTCCGCCGCCGGCAGGCTTTGCGTTGTCCGTGTAAGGAGAAAGAGTTGAGAGCGCGGCGCTTTCGAGTTGGAGCGCAGCCGGAACGGGCTGGAAACTCGCTCGCGATACGAAAACGGTGCTCTCATCATTGAGCCGCAGCAAGATTGGCCCAAGAATCAGCGCTGATGCCAGAGCGCCAATTAGAATTGCTATCTGTTGATACTTGGGAGTCGCTCCGACCAGGAATCCGGTCTTGAGGTCCTGTGAAGTTGTTCCACCATTCGAGGCCGCGATGCAAACTATGCCGCCAATCGATAGGGCAGTTACATAATAGCTCGAACCGGTCCAACCGACTATCAAAAAGATCAAGCAGGTCAGCAACAGCGTCGCGACGGTCATGCCGGAAATTGGGTTTGATGAAGAACCGATTTCGCCGGTCAGGCGCGAGGAAACAGTCACAAACAGAAAACCAAAAGCGATTATTAGAATGGCGCCGAGTATGTTGAACTGAAGATGTAGCTGCGGAAACAACATGATCATCGCGATTAACGCCAGCACGCCACCCACTACAACCTTCATGGATAGATCCTGATCGGTCCTGGGCACGCTGGCAGCCGCGCCTTGTCCACCACGGAGATCGCTTAGTCCACCTTTTAGACCGTGCCAGATCGTAGGCAACGAACGGAACAGACTAATGATGCCCCCGGCAGCCACTGCCCCAGCGCCGATGTAAAGAACATAAGCGCCACGAATGGCGTCTGGTCCCATCTCACCAATGGGTACGGTTCCGGGCGGAACAGCAGTCGTCATTCCCTCACCAAAGAACTTGATTGCCGGAATCAGCACGAGGTAAGCAAGGACACCCCCGGCGCAGATGATCGAGGCGATCCGTGGGCCAATGATGTAGCCCACTCCCAATAGCGCGGGAGAAATCTCCGCCGAAACTGATCCGGCCTTAAATGGCGCACCAAAAACCTTACTTGGCACCTCTTTCCAACCCTTTAATGCCACCCACAAGATTTGATAAAGAAACCCGATACCGAAGCCAGTGAAGATCGTCTTTGCACCCGATACGGTAGATTCCGACGCGGCCGCTTTAGCCTTTTCCTGTTCTGAGGATGCCACTTTCGATTCTTCGGACGCTCCGGCCTTCAACACTTCCGCGCAAGCCGTGCCTTCGGGGTACTTGAGAATTCCATGCTGTTGAACGATGAGCGCTCGGCGGAGCGGAATCATCATTAGAATGCCAAGCAAGCCGCCCAGAACGGCCACCAGCATAACGCGCGTAAACTCAAGGTCGAAACCCAGGATCAGGATCGCCGGCATGGTGACACCGACGCCAAACGCAATTGACTCCCCCGCGGAGCCGGCAGTCTGCACGATATTGTTTTCAAGAATGGTCGCATTGCGGACGCCGATCCTTCCCAGAATTCGGAAAAGACTGATCGAGATCACCGCCACTGGAATCGAAGCGCTCACCGTTAGACCAACCTTCAGAACTAACCAGAGCGACGAGGCCCCAAAAACCATTCCCAGCAATGTGCCAATGATCAGCGGGAGCGGAGTTAGCTCAGGAATTACTGTCCCCGCCGGAATGTATGGACGGAAGTTAGCTAACATCGGGTTATCTGGTTTGAAACCTACTCGGTCCGGGAACTCATTCGCAGGAATGCTTTCAGAAGACATCTGAAGTTGACCTCCGATTCAGTTTGTACAACGGGGAGTGCGTAGGGGGTTTGAAACCTCGCTACTCTACACGGCAGATGGCCCCTTCGGCAAGTTTCGGGTTACTCGCGCCATGCAAGATTCTTAAGAATTTCGCAGGTTTTTGGATTACACTCGGCTCGTCGGTTATAAATCTTCAACCCATCCAAAAAAGTTATGCGCGTAAAATCATTTGCCCTTTTGCTGTTGCTGTCCACGGTTGCTTCCCCGGTTACCTCCCTTAGCCCGCTGAATATCCATAGCACGCGATCTGCGCGTGAAACTCCGGTCGCTCAGTCTCAAAGCATACGGTCACCGCGTGATGTTCTCGGCTTCACGCCCGGAGACGATCGGAAACTCGCGAGTTGGGTGCAGGTGATTCAATACTTCGAAGCGTTGGACAAAACCAGTGACCGCGTCAAGTTTGAAGAGCTGGGCAAGTCAACCATGGGCCAGCCATTCGTGATGGCGACCATTAGCTCGCCGGAAAACCTTACGCGGCTGGAAGAATACAAAAAGATTCAGGAATTGTTGGCCGATCCGCGCAAACTTGGGCCGCCGGGGGCGCGCGATCGTAAAGCAGCGAAACTCGTTTCCAGCGGCAAGACCATAGTGCTGATTACCTGCGGCATTCATTCGACCGAAGTTGGTTCGTATCTTTCGAGCATGCTGATCGCGCACCGTCTGGCTTCATCTGAAACACCCGAGATACAGCACGTTTTAAAGAACACGATCATCCTGCTGGTGCCGTCGCTGAATCCCGACGGCGTTGATATTGTTAAAAACTGGTACGACAAAACCTTAGGCACGCCTTATGAAGGGACTAGCCCTCCGGAGCTTTATCACAAATACACTGGTCACGATGACAATCGCGACTGGTATGCCTTCACGCAAGTTGAAACACAAATTACGGTAGACAAGATTCACAACGTTTGGCATCCGCAGATAGTCCATGACATACATCAACAGGGCGAGTATGGCTCGCGAATGTTTCTGCCGCCATACATGCCGCCGGTTGAGCCGAATGTGCCGCAGCAAATTGTCGCAGGCTACAGTGAGCTCGGAAGTTACCTGGCGCGTGAGATGCGCGCAAAAAGTTTTCAGGGAATCACGACTGGTACAACTTACGATGCGTGGTCCCCTTCGCGAGCCTATTCGCATTATCACGGCGGCGTCCGCATTCTTTCGGAAACAGCATCCGCTAAACTCGCCACACCAATCACAGTTAAATTTGACCAACTAAGAAAAGGCCTGGGTTACGATTCCAAAAAAGAATCAACGGCATTTGGTCCCGTTTGGCGCGGTGGAGAATGGCATTTGCGCGACATTACGGATTACATGACAACCGCCGCGTTTCTGCTTTTGGACCATGCGGCGTCACAACGCGAAAAGTGGTTGCAAAGGTTTTATGAGATAGGCAAAGAGGCCTCGCGCCCCCGAAGGAAAGGTGAGCTGTTTGCTTTCATAGTTCCTAAAGCTGGGCATCAGGCCGATTTGGTCCAGGTATTGGATCGCGGCGGCGTGGATGTCGACTTTCCTTTGCCATTCACAGTGGGCGGAACCAGGTACGCGAAAGGCACTGCCGTAATTCGCATGGACCAACCGTATGGCGCGTTTGCCAAAGCGATAATGGAGAACCAGCATTATCCGGACTTGCGCGATGCTGCGGGCCATCCAATCTCACCCTATGACGCAACCGCACATACGCTCTCACTCTTGATGGGCGTACCGGTGAAACTCATTCAGCAACCCTTTCGCTACCGGCTGCCTGAAGAGGGCGGAATGGTCTCTTGTACCGGGTTCGGCGAAATCGAGGCAAAGCTGGGCGTTTACAAATCCCACGTGCCCACAAACGATGAAGGTTGGAGCCGCTGGGTGTTGGAACAGCAACATTACAAGTACTCCTCCCTCGAAGACGCGGAGATTCGTTCTGGCGACCTAAATACGAAATACACTTCAATCGTGATTCCCGATCAGGCGCCACGCGCAATTCTTAATGGCCACACACTTGGAACGATGCCGCGGGAATACACTGGCGGGATTGGACCGGCGGGCGTGAAGGCGTTGCGGGAGTTTGTTGAGCAGGGTGGTACGCTGGTTTGTTTGAATCGCGCGTCAAGTTTTGCGATCGAACAATTCAAACTGCCTTTGCGCGATGTGGCCCACGCGTGGACAGAAAAAGAATTCTTTGTGCCTGGTTCGATTCTGCGAATAGAGTTGGATACTTCGCATCCCATTACTGCAGGCATGCCCAGAGAATCAATTGCCTGGGTGGAAGACTCGCCGGTATTTGAACTGGCAACGGGAACGACTGACACGTCCGCAGCCACAGCATCCAGCGTGCGTGTGCTGGCGCGCTATCCCAGCAATAGCAACCCATTGCTCTCTGGTTGGTTACTGGGTGGCGAGCGAATCAAAGGGAAGGCCGCGTTGGTAGAAGTAACGATGGGCAAAGGCCGCATCGTTCTTTTCGGCTTCCGTCCTCAATATCGTGCCCAATCACTGGCGACCTTTCAGCTGTTCTTCAATGCAATCAGTGGCAACTGATGCTGCCACACAAAAGAGACAAAAAAGAAGTGCGGTTGCAAGGCGCTCTTAGAGCAATAGAAGCTACTTTAATTCCGTATCCCCCGAGAAGTTTGGAATTATGGATCACTTGGGAGGTTTGATATGAAAAATCTGCGTTATGGAATCGTTGTTTTGTTTCTTTTCTCAGCCGTGAGCTGGGCGTTAGCGCAACAAGACAAACACGGCGGGCGCCCATTAACGGCAACCCTGACGGGAGCCGCCGAAGTACCGGGGCCTGGTGATGCCGACGGCACAGGCACGGCAAAAATTACTCTTAACCACGGGCAAGGCCAGATCTGCTACGAACTGACAGTTTCCAATATTGGCACCGCTAACGCCGCACACATTCACGTCGGAGGGCCGACAGTGGCGGGCGGGGTGGTTGTTGGGTTGGCTGCTCCCGCGGATGGATCTTCGGACGGCTGTGTGGATCTGGACAAAGCCAAGATCAAAGAGATTATGGACAATCCGGGAAACTATTACATCAATGTACATAACACTGAGTTTCCCGATGGCGCCGTGCGTGGTCAGCTTTCCAAGTAACTGCGATAATCACTTGGACGTTCCGCAGTAAAAAGGGCGTAAGAACGGTGGTTCTCACGCCCTTTTGCTTTAACACTAAGAATGCCCGGTAAGCTTTAACCTTACTGCACTTCCGGAAATTCCAGGGATAGCAGATACACAACGGTGGCTTTTCCTTTAGACCCCTTAGCAACCAGACGATAACCACCTCTTGGTTTCTCTACATTCCAGACTGCCTGTGAATCCGAAGTAGCACCTTTCGAGAGGTCCCCAAGTTTTGAAAATGGGATTTCTTTACCGGGACGTGCGAATGCGCTTACCCAAACCACCTTTCCTTTTCCGTCCGTCTTGAACGCCACGGTAGCATAATCTGTACCCTTAAGCGTCCAAGCCTCTTTACGGCCTCCATCGCGCGTGTCTCGGCCACCGCCGGATCCAAAAGGGCCGAGTTTTGCCCGGCTCTCTTCCAGCGTCGAGCCAATGCTTACTCCAAGAAGCGAGTTAATTACACGTGACTCTTTGCTGCTTTGTGCGCTGGCGGCAGAGACGAGCACTAAGACAACTGTCAAGATGGAGAGGCAGGCTGGCCCCACCTTGAGGCCAGCCTTTCCAGTTTGAATAGAACAACTTCTCATGATTCTCCTCCCGCTATCTGTGGAACTGAATGTTCCCTTGAGTTAACGTTCCTGCCCGCGTTGAGGTTATGGGCCCGGTAATCTCAATCCTGAATGTATCCATTCTGCCGGGCTCTCCGTTGTCCTCCACTGTCACTTTGAACATGACTACGGTGCTGCCGATATGTCCTATACCTGTGAACTCAACCGTATTCGGTCCCGTTTGCATGAAGCTGGTGATCTGATCGGAGATAAGGTGAATATTCTGCTCCTTATCCTGATAGTTCAGATGGCCACTTGGCACCGGATCAACATTGAATCCGAAATTGACAACCTTGCCCAGAATTCTGCCACCGCCCGTGACCTTGATCACCACGCCAGGATTTGGCGACGGACTTGGCGACGGACTTGGCGACGGACTTGGCGATGGACTTGGCGATGGACTTGGCGATGGACTTGGCGATGGACTTGGCGATGGACTTGGCGATGGACTTGGCGATGGACTTGGCGACGGACTTGGCGACGGACTTGGCGTGCAGTTCGCAATTGTGAACAATGTACCGCCGCGTGTGAGATCGCGTTTTGCATTAGCGCCTGACGTGAACGTCTGGCCACGCAATCCCACTAATACTGAACCATCCCCGATAGCCGGTCCCTTTGTCACAAACGGATTAAGTTTGCTCGCCGAAACCTTGACGGTGATGGTGTTGTTTACGGGATCAAAAGAACCGCTGTCCGCCGCGCCTCTTCTTGTGTACGTGATAGTACCATCCGAGTTCCGGACGGCTGTGCCGAAAGAAAAGACAAAGGCTTGAGTCGGATCGGTTGAGGCTCGCACCCAGAACTGGTCACCCCTATCAGACAGACCATAGGTGTAATCACCAGTTGCACTCAGCTTGGAATCAGGCGCATTCGCTGTAAAGTTCATGCGCCAGTTTGAAACTGGTGCGCCGACAGGGTTTAAAGACACCTTCATCGTGGATACGATAACGGGCCCGTCAACGCCCTGCTCACAAGTATATTTGATTGACAGTATGTCGAGCGGATCGTCCGTCGGAGTCACAACGAGCAGTCCATCCGAGACATCCTGCGCGAAGTCCGTCACTTGTTCTCCGTTGGGGCCTGGTTGAGCCGGTGGTCCCTGATCAAAAGGTCCTGCTCCTTCGACAGGTGCGGGCACCATCGTGGCACCTTCGTTATTGATACTCGGGCCAGCAACCTGTCTCGCTACGTAGGTATGACCATCGAAATCATTGTGGTCATCCGTATAGTCGACCACCGCAGCTCCCAGCGGATCGAACGAGATCTGGAAGTAGTCGAGTAAGTTTCGATTTGCAGTTCCGAGCGTTCCTCCGGTGGAGATATTGCTTCCATGGATAAAGTGGTCGCTTACCTTCACCTGCCGGAACGTTGGATTGTTTTCATCTGAGTTAAAGCTCTGAGCATAAAACACCTCCCAGTTGGCGTTGTCGTTGTTCGTTGGTTCCGACGTGCCGTACCAAACTATGCCCACTGACCCAGGCGTCGGTCCTGTTTCCAACCACGGCAACAGACTCGTGCGCGTCTCCTGACCGTCACTGACGCGAACCCGGTTACTCCAGGTAACACCCTTGTCAGTGGAATGGCGCAGGAAAATATCTTTACCGTCAGAATAGGCGACGTAGGCTGTGCCATTCGGCGTGCCATCATCCGCTACTTTTACGACGAAAAAGATATTCGCGACACCGGCCTCTGGCGCCGCCTGAACGCATTGATACACGGCTGCTTCGCCGGTGAGAAGCGTCGTGGTGCTATGACAGACTTGGCCGGTGCTTCCGCTGATGTAAACTGTGCCACTTGCCTGATGCACGTCAATCGAGCCCACCTGACCAATTGCTCCGGCCGTTTGGGCTAAACCATAGCTGAATCCACCGTCGATCGATCGCTGTATTTGGGTAACGGCTGGTGCCAGTGTCCGGTACAGGAGATAGACCTGGTCTTTGCCGCGGAACTCGATCCATTGCCTGTCATCACCCGGCACACCGCCGGTCACATTGCCGGCCGGATTTAACTGGTACGTCTGTGCACGGTCTGTTGACTTGCCTGCCGAAATGTTCGCTGCCACCAAACTTGTGTAGGCGAGAGTCGGTGGGTTGTTAGTTGCACCGGTCACCGGTTCGGGGAACCCTACAGCGAGGTCCACGTCACCTCCACCGTCCGCGCCCACAGCCGTCTGCTCCGAGCCGGTGAAGGAGTCGGGCTGCCCGCGATAGGCCGGATGACGCATGTTGGGGTCATAGCCGGGACTTCCCGGTTGCAGGTCAAAGTACCAAAGGTCCACGCCCGCAGGTACGCCGCGAATTCCCGAGACGTAGTGATTTCCCAATTTGTCAGTTCTGCTGCTCGGCTCACCGTCGCGCGCCGCAACGGGAGCTTTGACTGTGACGTTGGGACTGAATGCGATGCCCGTCTTCAAGTAATTCGCGTTGCGACCAGTGGGCTGGTTCTCGACGGTGGCGGTTCCGTGATACTGATCAACGAGAGGCGTTACAGAAAAATAGACCACATGGACGGTGTAGACTCCTGTTCCAGTTGAGTTGGGATCAATCGTGGTTTCTTCGTCTGTGTCTGGAGCGCCATCACCGGATTGTCCCACGACCGGGCCGGCGTTTGAATCCTTGTGCACGTATAAGTCGTAATCATTGGCTGGGTTTGTCCAACTGATCTTGATCGCAATCAGTTTGCCGGTCCAATCCCCGGCGGCGACATTCAACGTATAGGTATCGCAATTGACTCCTTCCTCGCAGGTGTCTTCGCCAGCACTTGCGCCACCCACTGCTGTTCCATCCCAGCTTTGGGTCGGCCCTGCAGGCGTAATAGTCCCCGCCGAAGGGTTTGAGGCCTGCGACGTCGGAAGTGGAGCTAGAAGGATGCCTAACGCAAAGGTCATCACAAAAATGGCGTTGAAGGCCTTCGAGGCTCTAAGCGTCGAGAGCTGGAACCCAGGAAATATCTGTTTTCTGCGTCTCTTAGTTTTTCTTTGATTTTGGTTGGAAAACAAATAATTCAGTAAAGAGTTTCGGACAAACAGTAGAATTCGCTTTTGAGAATACATGTAATCCTCCACCTGTCGGCGCAGTGTAGCGAGCAAAGCGGCGCCTTCGCATAGCTCGTTGATTGATTGGAAATTCACGAGCCTAGCTTCTCTTAGGGGGGTTGAGGAATCCTTGAGATTTATAACTGTGTTTTTGGATCGCTCGGATGGGTTCAGTTGAAGGACTTCGAAAATTGTAATAAGAGGGGCTTCAAGTGTTTACAAACTTGAAGGTTAAGTCGGCGGAGTCATCCGACTGCTGCTGATTGTTGCATTTCACGTATGACCTTATTGCAATAACGGGAGGAGCCAGCGCCACTCTTTTCCAGATTATCTTAGATACATCTGTGCTGCCATCTTGGTTAGCTTCCAGACGCGTGACCATTCGATTCCGGCGTTACCGTTTTCACGACCGGTGATGGTGTCGAAGATTAACTTTCCGAACTTACGTCCTTCGCGCCGCAGCATGAATTCCTTGGCGTAGGGCTTGGCAGTTTCAAAGAAGCTGAATGCCGGATCGGTAACGATGCCGATGCCTTCGAGCGTCATCAGCGCCCGCATGATGTAAGTAAAGTTTGCCGGCAGCCGGAAGGGATATTCGTAAACCACTTCAGCCAGATCGTAAGTAAGCTCCTTGAAATTCACTTCGCCAAGCTTCAAGTTCAAATAGACCTTGAACAACCTCTCCACTACCGGGCGCACCGTCTCGGCGTCAACTCCCGGCTTAAGAAAGTTGAGATCGATGATGTCCTGGCCCAAGCCCTGCACATTTTTTTCTACCACATGAAAGAACGCATCGATCATTTGCGACTGCAGTGTGGCGTCGATGCGCCCGACCATGCCGAAATCGAAAAATGCAAGGTGGCCTGAGTCCATCACCAGCAAATTCCCGGGATGTGGATCAGCATGAAAGAACCCGTCTTCGAGCAGTTGCTTCAAGTAAGTGCGCACCAGTAGTCGATTGACCTTAACCGGCGAAATGCGGCGCGCGCGCAACGCTTCAATATCGACAACTTTAGTCCCGCGGATGAACTCCAGCGTCAAAACTCTTGCTCTGGTGTGTGACCAGTAAATCTTAGGAACGCGAACTGCCCGCCAGGTGCGGAAGTTATAGCGGAAGCGATCCGCGTTTCGCCCTTCCTTAACGTAGTCCATCTCTTCAAAAACAGTCGCGTGAAACTCGCGCAGCATGCCTTCCCAATCGGCGTTCTCGTTAGCTTTCGGAAAGACGCGGTTCATCAGTTTAATAAGCCGATGAAGGATCGCCACGTCGAAACTGATAATGCGCTCAAGGTCTGGACGCTGAACTTTGACTGCAACTTCTTCACCCGAAAACAGGCGCGCGCGATAAACCTGGCCCAGCGAAGCCGATGCAATTGGTTCGCTATCAATTTCTGCATAGCATTCGGCCAGGGTTTTTCCCAGCTCGGCTTCAATGCGCGCGAAAGCTTCGGCGGTCGGAAATGCAGGCACGTTATCCTGAAGCGTCGAGAGTTCCTTCACGTACGGAAGCGGCAACAGATCCGCTCTTGTGCCAAGGGTCTGACCTATCTTGATGAAGGTTGGGCCGAGATCGATCAAACTTCGGCGCAGCCAGGCAGCTTGCTTTTCAAGCCGTGCGGCCTTGTTGCTCGAGCCTTCACGACCACGAAACAAAATCAGACGCAGCAGCCGAATCGTTTTGTCTAAACAAATATGAGCAAAGGCACGCGCCCGTGCGTTCAGACTTGCCAGCCACTGTTGCGGAGAGTCCCCGTCGCGCTTGCGCGCTTCCATGCGTTGATTGAAGTCGGCGCGAATGTCGTAGGTATCGAGAAAGAGGTAAAGCGTAAATAGTCCCAGCACTTTGGCCACGCGCAGGGCACGCATCCAGCCCCGCAAACCGCGGCCGGCGAGAATCTGATCGACCAGTTCTTCGGTAAGGGGCGCTGCCGCCTGTGAGCCTTGTGTGCCTTCAGGCAACAAGCCAACAACGCGATTGTGGTCGCGAGCCGCTTGTTCTCTAGCGTCCGGCGCTGGGATTAGTTGTTCAACTTTCATATTGCCTGGAAACGACACCGTCGGCTTGATATCCGCTTTAAGCGAATTGCGAGTTTAACTCATCGATAAAGAACACCGGACCGGTTGTCGGGCAAAATAACTTCGCGCTCGTTCCACGTCTTGCTGAATTTGCGCAGTCAATTCGCCGATCGAATTAAACTTTCGTTCGTCGCGCAACCGGTGCAGGAAGCGAACACGCAGGACGTCTCCGTACAAATCACCCGCCCAATCCATTACGAAAGTCTCGACCGAAGGTTCCGCATCGCCGCCAAACGTCGGTCGCAACCCGACGTTTGTTACGCTGCGACGCCATTGGCCGTCAATTAAGGCCCCGGTGACGTACACACCGTTGCGGGGTATGACGCGGTTGTGGGGGTGCAGGTTGGCTGTTGGGAAGCCTAGGGTGGCGCCGCGTCGGGCGCCCGGTTCAATCAACCCTTCGACGCCATAAGGCCGCCCTAACAGACGCCTTGCGAGATTTACATTTCCCCCGGTAAGCAATTGGCGAATACGGCTTGAGCTCACGCGCTGGTTGCGCAAACGGACTTCGGGCACTTCATCCGCAATAAAACCAAGATCGTTGCTGACGCGGCGCAGCAATTCGATGTTCCCTTCCCGGTCGTGACCAAAAGCAAACCCGCGGCCCAGGTAAACCTCTTTTGCATGCAACCGCTCCTTGACCACCTCGCGTAGAAAATCTTCTGCGCGAATCATTGAGAACTCAGGCGTAAAGCGAATCACAATGGTTTGCTCGATGCCAAGCACGCCAAAGCCTTCAACTTTTTGATCGAGAGTTTGCAGCAAAGGCGGGGAGGACTCCGGGTGCAACACCGCACGCGGGTGCGGATCGAAAGTTATTACCGTCGGCACAGCACCGGCAGCCCGTGATCGTTCGACAACGGTGCGCATGATCAACTGGTGGCCCAGGTGCAGGCCATCAAAAACGCCGAGCGTCAGCACAGTCGGCCTTTGGATCTCAGCATTGTCGGTACCGTGGAATAAGCGCATAAAAAAGTGCTGAGTACTGAGTACTGAGTGCTGAGTAAGTGCGAATTGAGGTCATTAGCTCGACCTACTCAGCACTCAGACTCAGTACTCGTTACTTATCTCCAGTCCATCGTATGCCCATTCGACACCCTCCGGCAGTCGCGCTGAATCGCGCGCATGCATTACATCGTGCGCAATGTGCGTTAAATACGCGCGGCGCGGTTTTATTTTCTCGATATATTCAAGCGCCTTGTCTACCCACAAATGCGTCGGGTGCTCCTTGAATCGCAAGCAGTCAAGCACCAGCGCGTCAAGGTCTCGCATTTGGTCCATCGTTGCCGCCGGAATCTCGCTCAGATCAGTTGCATAAGCGAAATCATTCACCCGGTAGGCCATCACCGGCAGGCGTCCGTGAATTACCTCGAGCGGCGTAATAAGCAAATTTTCTGCAAGGCAAAAAGGCGCGCTGCCGGCGACTGTATGCGGGATCACCTGCGGCAAGCCCCCACCAAAATGCGAAGGTTCGAAGATATATTTGAAGATGCGACGGATATCGATCCATGCGCGTTCATTAGCATAGAGCCCAAGCGCGCCATAGCGAAAATTTAGCGGTCGAATATCGTCTAAACCAAAAATGTGATCCGCGTGACAGTGGGTAATCAATACGGCATCGAGTCGTTTCAAGCCGTAACGCAGGGCCTGCTGGCGAAAATCGGACGACGTATCGATCAATACCGACTGACCGGCATGCTCGATAAGAACTGAAACTCGTAAGCGTTTGTCGCGGGGATCGTTGGAGGTGCAGGTTCCGCACTCACAGCCGATTGAAGGAACGCCTGTGGATGTGCCCGTGCCGAGAAAGGTCAGTTTCATTTCGTAAATCGTTAATCGTAAATCGTGAATAGTAAAAAGCGGACCATAGGTAAGAGCGAGCGCCAGGCTTAAACGATTTACGATTCACGATTCACGATTTACGCGTTTTCACCGTCCCCCGGTGATGTCGCTGCTGGAGAATGCGCGCGGTGCTTTCTGCGTGGTTGCATTGGCTAGAGAAACATATTGCATGCGCAGGTCGGCAAGTAGTCCTTCGATTATCTGTGCTTCCTGAGGCGAAAGATTGCCACGCGTTTTGTCCTGTAACATGCCCAACACGTCAATCCAATGTTTGCCGAGTTCGAGATCCACATCCCGCTTGTGTGTGATCGGATGCTCCATCATTCCCAATGACGAAGCCGCATTTGAGGCGATCGACATCATAAAGTTGGCAAAGCTTGCCGGATCGTCAACGCCGGGAATTTCACTTTCGTCCGGTATATCAGATTGCGACGGGGACGGAGTGGCTGCGCTCCGATTGGTAGAAGTATCCTTGGTTTCCGACGGTGCCTGACTCGATTGAGGTGCTTCGCTTGTTAACGGTGTTGCTTCCGTCTTTATCTGCACCGTCTCTTCCGCGCTTAATTCTCTGGGAGTCCCATCGGCGTTAAAAAGGCGGCGATCGGTAACTTTGAAGTTTGTTTGTTCCTCGCTCATTTCGTGAACCCTCGAGAGCACGTAGCCCACGCAGCGTGCCGTCTTAATTAGAATTTCTGTTTGCAGTCGATCTTAGCATTCGCATCTAACGCTCGCAAACAAGGGCTCAATCGAGCTTGGAGTTTTAGTTTCGAGTTCAAAAGGCTGGCTCCTGGAGTTTGGCGCATGGATGGCTGCGCTCTAAACTCAATTCCGGCCTTGGGCTAAACTCGGAACTCGGAACTCGG
Source organism: Pyrinomonadaceae bacterium (assembly GCA_051002775.1). GTDB lineage: Bacteria > Acidobacteriota > Blastocatellia > Pyrinomonadales > Pyrinomonadaceae > PSRF01. Next base: position 44,190 of record JBPCLZ010000020.1, read on the forward strand.
AACTCGAAACTCGAAACTAAAGAACCATGCCTGCCAACTTTGATGACCTAATCAAGCTGATGGAGAAGTTGCGCTCCCCGGAGGGATGTCCATGGGATCGCGAACAAACTTACGCCACCCTCGCGCCGATGCTTCTCGAAGAAGCCTATGAAGCGTTTGAAGCGGTTGAGGAAGCACGCGAAGGCCGTCCCGCCGAGCTGCGTGATGAACTGGGCGATCTGTTGTTTCAAATCGTGTTTTACGCGCAGGTGGGGCGCGAGCGTGGCGATTTTTCGATCGACGATGTAGCCGACGCGATTTATACGAAAATGGTGCGTCGGCACCCTCATGTTTTTGCCGACACGCAGGCAAACGACTCTGCGACTGTGCTGCGTAATTGGGAAACCATGAAAGCCGAGGAACGGCGCGCCGCAGGAAAAAGCGAACCTCACAATTCTCTGCTTGATGGGGTTTCAACTAAGACGCCGGCGCTCATGGAAGCTCACCAGCTTTCAACCAAGGCCGCGCGCGTCGGCTTTGACTGGAAACAACTTGAAGACATTTTTGCGAAGTTGGAAGAAGAATTGAATGAGTTGCGCTCGGCAATTACAACGCATGCCACGTCTAACAGCGAAGCGGATCATACCCGCGTGCGTGAGGAGATTGGCGATCTGCTGTTTGCAGCAACTAACATTGCGCGCCACCTGCATGTCGAGCCCGAGGCAGCGCTAAAACTGACGAATCGCAAATTTCGTCGGCGGTTTGGCCATATCGAAAAACAACTGCGCGAGTCTAATCAAACCTTCGAAGCCGTTACGCTCGATGAAATGGAGTTGCTATGGCAAGAGGCGAAGGCTGCTGAAATCTAACTCTAAGCTTCGTTCCTAACACCTCCGCCAATAGCGATCTTCGCCCGCGCTGTGCGAAAGTAACTTGTTCATTTATTTGATAACTGCCGGCAAAATGTATCTGTTCATCATGTTGAATACCTGAGCGTGCATATACCATTTTCCGTAGGCTTTGGCCGTAATCACGATAACCAACGGCTGATCTTTGAAGACGAAGATTTTGCTGCCGCCGTTCCCCGTCGCAAAGAAGGCTTGATGCTTTTTGCCGCCAATATCGAACGTCGTATTCCAAAACAAGTAGCCATAATAATCATCGCCTCCTTGCGATAGTGGTATCTGTCTCGTAAACGTTTTCTCCACCCAAATACTGGAAAGCACCTGCTTACCGTTCCATTGCCCACGGTTTTGGTAAAGTTGTCCGTACTTGGCGAAATCGAGCGCGCTCATTTGTAGACCGCCCGCCGTGTTTGGCACTTTTTGCGGCGTGTATTGCCATTCGTATTTTGTAATGCCGAGCGGCTGAAACAGTTTCTTAGCTGCGTATCGTTCGAGTCCTTCGGGAACGGATTTATTGATAATGTCGCCTAACAGGACGACTCCCGCCGTGAAGTACGCCCACTTTTCGCCCACATTTCTTTTTTCGTCCATCGGTAAGTCGAGCGCAAATTTGACCCAATCGCCCGTCGGATACATCTTTTCTTCGTTGCCTGGAGAGTTCTCATCATCGTCATTCCCATCAAAAGCAGAGACTCATCGTCAGCAAACTCTTGATGGTCACGCTCTCTTTTTTCGGCGAGAAATTGGCAAACTTTTTGAGATCATAAAAACCCTTGAGAGTTTGGTTTTCGCTTTTGATATAGCCGTCATTGATTGCAATACCCATCATGGTCGAGGCGAAAGACTTACCTACCGAGCGCGTATTATGCAAAGTATCTCTGGTCGCTCCATTGAAGTATTCCTCGATCAATAATTTGCCGTCTTTGATGACTATTAAGCTCGTAACTTGCTTATAAAGATTTCCTGCCATCCTGCGGTTGAGCTGTTCAATCTTGCCTTGGTCGAATGATGCTTTAGAGATTTTCCAGCCGGGTTTGGGTCTGACCGACTGTATCGCAGTTACGCGCTCATCAATTGTCGGCTTCGCACGTGAGATTACTTCTATCTCGCCCGCGGCGATCAAATCTCCAACTTTGAATTCAGTGATCTTGACGTACGGGCGGAGCTCAATCTTGACTCGATGGGCGCCGACACTCAGAGCCTCCTCGCCCCCGTTCATCAGGAACAATCCCCAAATTCTGGCGCCTGCACTACCGCTGTCTGGGTCGGCCGCATTAATTAGAGAGAGCCCAAGAACTGTCTGCTTGATCTTGTTTTCCGCTCGTACCCAGAATGGATTCATGTTCTCCTGGTGAACCAATGCGCCGTCGACGAAAAACGATAGTTGATAATTACCTTGGCGATTAAGCTCATCAACCGTTAATTCCGGGGCAAGCCTATGAAGATAGTTTGTGAGCGAATTCGCCATGAAGGCTCTGATACTCAAGTCGGTCGGCTTGGCTAAATCAACGCTCGTTACCAAGTCCGTCTCCTGAAGATCCGCCGCGGGCGGTTTGGAAGCAAAGACAATCTGGCCGATCCTTGCTTGATGGAGTGGGCTCGTGATGCCATCGCTTTTCACAAGATCGGTTTGTGCGAAAACAGAAGGGCAGACCACGATCCAAAGCGCTAAGCTAACGATCCGAGATTTGACTATCTTCATTTATGAGTCCTCAACAAAAAAACGAAGGGCAAAAGGCAACACGAGCCGCTTAATTAACAGCAGCAGACTATGGATTTCCCGCTGGTTGATTCGGCACTTTCGGGACGACGGGAGGCTCAGCAAGCGAGGGGCCAAAACTGGAAATAGGTTTATCCGCATCAGCCGCGGCTCCTTTAATGACTTGTCCTCCATGTTGGGTAGATGAGGTGACTCGGGCGTCACCCCAATAAGTAATTATGCCGCCGCTGACGATGCTTGCCACCATTATGGTTTCCGGCTTCGCGAAGATTCCACCTCCCTCGACTACCGTGGCGGTGATCCTATCGGCCACAACCGAACGCGCATCAATCGTGCCGCCGTTTCGAACCGCAAGTTTCACCTCCGCCTGGCGCGGAAAGTTTCCGCGGCATTCAATCATTCCGCCATCGTCAATTGAAATTCCAGTGAATGCGGGACCAACAATCTCGACTTCAAGATGATATGCCCGCGGACACTTGTCCTTGCACTTGTTGATTACCAGTCGCTCTCCGTTTGCAACTGCGATTAAGGAAGTCTCTGCACTGCCTTTCAACACAGTCACTCGCTGCTCTGCTCCATACCTAAGAACCGCCTTAACACCATCGTGCAACTCGATCGAAGTGAACGGTGAAACCGAAACGGTTTGCCGTTGATCTATTTCTGACCTTGAGTCGACCATGCTCCTGGTTGCTTTGATGGTCAGCGCTACAAATGTTAGCGCCATAATAGTTGCTACAAGGACTCGATGGTTGATTTGCATTTTCTCGCTCCTTTTGGATCCGATATCTGAAAAGCAGATGCGTCCGTCGGTCGAGCATTCTCGCTCCACTCTATTTCTTTGAAGGTTTTAGCTCCCATAGGACATTGACGATCAGCCAGCGACCGTCGAATTTCGCAATGTGTAGGTAGTCGATCCAGTCAGACGCCACCAATTTTACGCTCGCCGCATTTTCGAAAACGTCGAGGATCGTTACATCTTTTTGCCGCTTTTCCTTCGGCGTATTCTTGCCGCCGCCTCGCCTTGTCCCCTGCACCAACGACATCGCGCTCATCTGGTCTAGCCGGCTCTGACCTTGCTGGTTGGCGCGCACAATCCGCTTTGCTAACTCGGGATGAAGGGCGCGCTCCATGCGCTCCACGTTTCCTTCGTACCAGCCTTCCACGTAGTCTAGTGCTGTTTGTTTGATCGCTGCTTGATCGGCGTCTGAAGCCGCAATCGTCTGGGCATGGGCCTCGAAGCTGCAAACTAAAACTAACGCGACAAGAACAGGAAATGACCTTCTCATATTTGTGCCCTTTAGAACTGAGGCGAATTTCGCCTTAATCGTGGGTCGACGAATACAGAACAAAGCCCCATCACTTGAGCGTTCACTGGCTAACTCTCTCATAGGTTCTGAATGCTTCCTGGAACATGAACGCGATCGTGCTGTCAGGTCCTTCCCGAAACGCGAGGAGGCGCTGGCCCGCCCGTGGTCCACTGGCCAACTCAAATAGGAGCGCTTCAACTTGGCGCCAGCGCCCCTCCTGAAAAGAAAGCGTGCCATCATCATTAACCTTTACTTCGACTGGGTCGGGAAAATAGGCCCCAGAATTTGGCGGACACGTGTGGCAGTAAATATAACCGCGATATTTTCCGGCAAATCGCTGCAGACTTGCCGGCGTTTGATTCGTCACTTTGTTACTGGCTGCCGGCTTTTCGCTAACGGGGAAATAGTGATTGATAAGTGCTTGTTTCAACGCCTCGCCTAAACCGAAGCCGCCGGTTTCTGTATTGCACGCCACGAATAGGCCAAACTTTTCTTTAGGAAACATTGTCAACAAAGCGGAGTAACCGTCATCCATACTGCCGCCGTGTTCGACATAGCGGCGCCCGTTTTGATAACCCTCGTAATAACCGTAAGCCCAACCCGGTACGCGCGGATGATTTCGGAAATGTGTTGCCTGCATCTCCGCCATCGCTCGTTGGCTCAGGATGCGTTTCCCATCCAGCGCGCCGCCGGCCAGGTTTGCAATCATGAAGCGAGCCATGTCGCTCGCGGTACTGTTGATGTCAGATGCCGGATAAGTGTTGAACCATTGAAACGGAAGTTTTTGATGGTTCTTTCCATCGTATTCATAGCCTGTTGCCAGGTCCTGTTTGTATTCGGGCGTAACGTCAGCAATGCTGGTGTGATTCAGGCCAAGCGGCTCGAAAATATTTTGCCGAAGATAGACCTTGAACGGTGTGCCAGTAATTTGTTCGACTAACAGGCCCCCGGGCGCAGCGTTGTAGGTGCTATAGCTGATGATCTGTCCGGGCGGTAAAATCCTCACCATTCTGGTTTTTAGAAATTCGGCCAGCGGAATGACTTTGCTCCGATCGCTGGTCCTTCGACCCGGAGTGATCTCGTCCAGGCCGGACGTGTGCGTCAACAAATTTGCGAAAGTGATCGGTTGATGGTAAGTGGCGGGAACCTGAAAGGCCTTGAGATACCTGTTGACGTCATCCTTCAGACTGATTTTTCCACGGTCGGCAAGCTGCATAACTGCCGTCGCGGTGAACACCTTTGTGATTGAACCAATGCGAAAGATTGTCTTATTGGGAACAGCAGGAGTTTTCTTTTCAATGTCGGCATAGCCGTAGCCTTTAGTGAAAAGAACCTTGCCGTCTTTAACTATAGCTATCACCGCTCCCGGTATGTGCAACCTCGCCATCTGCTGCGCGAAAATAGGATCGAGGAGCGAATCCAATCCGCCTGCGTTGATCGAGATGGTGTGGTGAGGCTGGACCGTCATTGGAGCTACAGCTTGATTTAGAAACAGGATCGCCGGCATGACACCACTCGCAAAAATCCTCAGCACCAGGTTGTTCATCTTGACCCTCTCAACTGCTTAACTTCTACCGGCAAGCGCGCGAACCGATCCCAGGTGATGCAATTATTGCGGCATTCAGAATTTACACAATGGATTTGGGATAAGCGGCCGGATTTGAGTGAAACTCGGTGGTAGCCGCGGGTTTTTTGAACTAGAGCCTGAGGAGTGCTTCCAGGTTGCGGCGATAGCGGCGGCTGGAAGTAAGCTGAGTACCGTCTCTCAAGATCACCGCGTACTCGCCATTGAAAAGCGGGGCCAACTCTTTGATCTGTTCAGTGCGAACGATCGTGGAACGACGAATACGAAGGAACTTCTTAGGATCAAGTTTGGACTCAATGCCCTTCATCGTTTCGCGTAACAGATGGGCCGAGCCTTCGGTGTGTATTTGAACGTAATTGCCTTCGGCGTTAATCCAATCGACCTCGTCTATGTTCAGAAAGAAAACACGGCTTGATTCCTTTATCGCAACCCGCTCAGAGTATTTTGCCTGCTGGTTTTCAATTTTAGATTCTTCAAGGTGTTGCAACAGCGATGCTAACTTCTGTTGGAGCGGTTCAGTTTTTGCGCCGTCAATTTGACGCCGGACACGTGTGAGAGTCTTTTGAAACCGATCGTGATCAATGGGCTTAAGCAGGTAGTCGAGGGCATTGACTTCAAAGGCGCGGATAGCGTGTTCGTCATAGGCGGTTACAAATACGACCGCCGGCAAGTAGTCGACGCCGATAGCTTCTACTACGCCGAAGCCGTCAAGCAGCGGCATCTGCACGTCAAGAAACAGCAAATCCGGCGACTGTTTCTTAATCGCGGCGATCGCTTCACGACCATTAGCACACTCGCCGATTATTTCAACGTCAGCCTCTGACCGCAGTTGCTGCCGGATGCCTCGACGCGCGATTGGTTCGTCATCAACGATCAGCGTCCGAATGTTCTCCATGCGAGCCTTCCCGATCTCCATTGCCAGTGTGAAACGGAATCATAATTGTCACCTGCAAACCGCCCCCTTCCGGCGTAGAGAGATCGAAGCGATGCGCCCCGCCATAAAGCTTTTCCAGTCGCGAGCGCGTGTTCCGCAGTCCGATGCCCGGAAGATCGTTGGCTTTTTGCGCTTCGCTTATACCAGGACCATCGTCCCGCACTTGAAGTTTGATCTGGCCGTTAAATCGTGCGGCGCGAATTTCGATCGTACTTTTGGTTGCTCGTGGCGCGACGGCATAGCGAATGGCGTTCTCGACAAGCGGCTGCAGAATGAGGTTTGGCACCTGTGCCTCACTTGCTTCCGCATCGATATCAAGGCGAACCGTAAGACGATCCTGAAAGCGGGTTTGCTCGATCTCAAGGTAACTGCGTAAAAACTCCATTTCCTGGCGCAATGGCACTTCATGAGCGTCGGTAGTGTTTAGCGCCATCCGCAGCAAATCACTCAAACGCAACAACAGGCGATTCGCGACAGTAACGTCCTCCTGCATTAACACGGAAATCGTATTGAGAGTGTTAAAAAGAAAATGCGGGTGGAGCTGCATCTTGAGCGCATCCAGTTGCGCCCGAGCCAGCCGCGCCTCGAGTTGAGAAGCGCGAATCTCGCGCTCGCGGTACTTCCGATAGTAATCAAGTGCGTGAGCAAGACCTATGATCGCCCAATAGGTCAACAGATCGAAATGGAACTCGCTGACAAAGATGCTACGGAATGTGTCTGGCGGGACCGTATTGAAGATTAGAGCGAGTAACGAAGCGACGCTGAAGTAGATCGCTATTTGCAGGAACGCGAAACCTATACTCGCAGCCAGGTGCAGCAGCAAATTCCTGGTCCAACTAGGCCGCTCAAAAGCAAAGCGCCGGGCCAAATAAAGAACGAGCGGAGTGAGTACCAACCAAACATACGAGCAAATCAACCACACAAAAACCGTGCGGCCCACATTTAAAGGTCTCCCGGCATAGGCGCGCGAGACAATAACCTGACTCGCAAAAAAGCAAGCAAAGATGGTCCAGCCGAGGGCGATCCATGGCCACTTAATGAATCGCCTGTTTCGAGTAGGATTCTGCTCCATGCTTGTTTAGCTTAGATCGAAAGGATTATTAAACAAAAGGCCCGCTCGAAAGCGGGCCTCTGATTACTGTTTGCTGTTTGCTGTTTACTAACTAATCGTTCAACTGCACTGAACGAAGGACGTTGCGGAAGGCGCCTTGGAAGGAACTGTAATCCCTACTCGGCGCGACCGCAATCATGTAAAACAACTGACCGTTGCGCAGTTGCGATGTTACCACGGTGATGGTTTCCGGCTGGCCCGTCGCTTCGTTGACGTTATTGAGTGTCATGGTTAACGCGGTCCTTCCGGAAAGGGTGGTCCGTTGATAGTTGCTCTGCTGGCGTAGATTGCTATTACCCTGGCCCAGGCTGCTAATAAACTCATTAGTTGCCTGTTGCAGGTTGTTACTTTGCCCCTGAAATACGCCAAAGTTCACTCCGTGGGTGTAAACGGCTTGGTTTTGATAGCCACCGTAGCCGCCTTCAGGAGCAAACCAAACGTCATTGTTGCCGCCAATCTCACGCCAATTGCTGGGGACGCTGACACGCAACGCTCCGCCGAATTCCGAATAGTTTTGATAACGCGTTGAAGGATAACCAACGCTGCCTCGCGGCGGAGTGTTGGGGTAATTACCGGTGTTTTCGCCGGTTGGATTGCGCTGCCCACTGCGCGCAATTTCGGCCATTGAAGGAGCACGACCCATGCCACGCAGGCGTGCCTGGACGTCAGCAAACTCACGACTATCGCGCACCGGATCCACGACGCGCAAATATCCCGCTTCCTGATTGATTCGCGCATAACGATTGGCGGGACTGGGGTGGCTGCTCAAGAATCCACCGCTGCTGCCACCACCCTGGCGTTCGATCGTCTGGAACATGTTTGCCAGATCGCGTGGGTCGTAACCAGCACGTGCCATGATTTGCGCGCCCAGTATGTCCGCTTCAGTTTCGTATTCGCGACTGAATTTTAGAAAATAGACGCCAACGCCCTGGCCGGCGATTTGCGCCGCCGCTCCCGCTGGTCCCCCAAGAATCTGTCCACCGATCCCGAGAATGCCTGCCAGCAAACCATACTTCTGCCCCTTCGATGCTTGCGCAGTGCCATGCCGTAAGGCAACGTGGCTGAGCTCATGGGCCATTACGCCCGCCATCTCTCCTTCGTTGCGCGCCGCCTGGATCATGCCCCGGTTTATGTACATTGGACCACCGGGCAAGGCGAACGCATTTATGTCGCTAGCATTGACAACCTTGAAATAGTATTGAAACTCCGGATGCTGAAATTCGGCTGGAATCGCTGAGACCAGGCGCATGCCGACGCGCGATACGTAATTCGTGATTTGCGAGTCGTTCAGAATCGGCATCTGTTGTTCGACTTCTTGCGCAGCCTGTCGACCAACTTTTACGTCATCGGCGACTTTATACTTGTTGCTGTGATATTTGATTTTAGTTTGAGTGAACACTGAAAGCGGCATCGCAAAAATCGCAAATGCGGCCAGCAGGGCTTTCACGCGCTGCATGCTGTTATGGTTTGTTCTAATCATTGTTTCCTCCATATCGACGCTGCCGAAACTCGAACTCAAAGCGGGCCGCAAAACCTAAGAGCGGCCAATCTTGAGATTGCGCCGCTCTAAACTCTGCTGGCCCAACCTCCCCGGAATTAGTGCGTTCACCATATCCTTGCAATTTTGGGAAGAGAGCCTCTGGTCTGGCTGCTGTTTGATGAGTTCGCGAAAGCTCGCGTTTGCCCATCCCATCTTGCCAAAGTGTTGCGAAGCACGATTCAAAACTGAACCAAAACGCAACATCGTTGGCTTCTTTAAGGACGATTTCAGTTCGAAGATTGAACAAGCTGCTTACTGGCAAACCCTCCGCGCAGTTCGCTGCAATGCCAGTGCCAGATGTAACCGGCCGAGCTCAGGATTTTTTAAGCTCGATGTGATCGTTGAACCACTGCGCAGGATCCGCCAGGGCGCTGATGTGATGTGGTTTACCTTTCGCGACGCGGATCAGCGAGACAAGCAAAAACACAAACGCCGCTACTTTGAATAGCGAACCCCCGACACTCGTACCCGTAATGGTGCCTACCAGTGCGAAAGCGGTTTGCAAAACCAAAACAGCCACGTGCAGAGCCAAACCCTGGGCCGCATGAAACCGTACCTTGCCTTCACTGCGGGGAACTAAAAACAGTTCCAAAAGGGATACTACAACTCCGATATAGAACGGCGTATACGGCAGGGCCATGGCCCACTTCTCCGGCAAGCCAATTCCGGCAACAGATCTGGAGCCCGGTTTTTGGCCAGCGGGTGAAACGAGGGGCGGCCCTGCCGGATAGAGCGCGGGTGGCGTATAAGGAGGTGGCACGAAGACTGAAGGATACGAAGCTTCCAGCGATGCTTTGTCGTAACGTCTCGTCGGAGCCTCGGAATAAGCGTCGGCGCGCGCAGGTTCAGTCTGGGAACCAAACTGGCGCGTTGCTGCTTCCTGCACCGGTTGCGTTACGGGACCATCTCCGCCTTCGCCCGACTCGCTTTCCGCGTTTTTTACAAAGTCGGGATCGAGCGGGTTGGTATCGTATTTAGTCCTCTTTGTCTCCATTTGCAGTCTTTACGATGTCATGTGTGAGATGGTTCAATCTTACTCGCCCGCGATGCCATACTCAACCTGTTCCCACCGGCCTTCAGTTTCGGAAATATTGAAGGCGCGCATCACCGGATGTTCGCCGGCCAGAGCAATAATGAAATAAATTGCCTGCGGGTAGAAGGCGAGTCGCACATCAGTTTCGGAGGGCTGAGGCTCGATTGCGCGAGGATGAGAATGATAGATAGCTAGTAGCTGCTCGCCGCGCTCGCGCATCTGACGTTGGGCTGCGAAAAGATCTTCAGGCGCTGCCTCGTATGCTACGGTCGCGTTGGCGGCCACGTTGCGCATTGGATAAAGGCTGCTGGCGTTTTCCCCGTCCCCGCCTATTAGGCCACAGCACTCGTCCGGTGCCGCTTCGCGCGCGTATGCAAAAATCTGCTGTTGGTAGTTGCTGGCGAGAGTGAGCATCGGTTAAAGGCTTAGAAAACTCGGAAGCACGTCGGCCGATTACGCAGATTCATAGATTCATTACTATAAGAAAGCGTTAGTCAAAATAGCGAACACAGATGATGATTCTGACTGTTATATCTGCGTAATCTGTGGATGACTTCTTAACGGCCTACTGCTTGTCCACGATCTTCAAATGCAACTCTTCCAACTGTTTCTGATCAACTTCGCCTGGCGCATCGATCATCAAGTCAGTTGCTGAGGCAGTTTTCGGAAAGGCCATCACGTCGCGAATATTGTCTGTGGGCACCAGCACCATAAGCAGTCGCTCAATGCCGGGTGCAATGCCGCCATGCGGCGGCGTGCCAAATTCGAGAGCATCAAGAAAGAACCCAAAGCGTGAACGCGCTTCTTCTGTTGTCAAGCCCAGTGCCTTGAAGATGAGACGCTGGACATCGCGCCGGTGGATACGAATGGAGCCACTAGCCAGCTCAACGCCGTTGATAACCGGGTCGTAGGCTTTGGTTCGCAGTTTCCCCAGTAAGTCGGTTTCAGCACCCTCGACCGCCCGCTCAAGTAACTCTAGATCTTCATCTAGCGGCGAAGTGAAAGGATGGTGCATTGCGTAGTAACGGCCATCGTCTTCGTGATACTCAAACATGGGAAACTCGGTCACCCACAGCGGCGCGTATTCGTTCGCGGCGATTAATTTCTCGCGCCGCGCAACTTCATTTCGCAAAGCTCCCAAAGTCGCCGCCACTGTTTTCTGTTTTCCGGCGACAATCAAGACAGCATCGCCCTTGTTTGCTCCCGCTCTCGACGCCAAAGCATTAACCCTGTCGTCACCCAACGCTTTCAAAAGCGATGAAGTAGTTTCGTCGCCAAGTTTTATCCAGGCGAGCGCTGTCGCGCCATAGCGCTTCGCAAATTCCTGTAATTCGTCGAGCGTCTTACGCGAAAGCCCGGAGCCGCCGTTGATTACAATTCCTTTTACTTCCCCGCCACCGGCAAGGGCTGCCGCGTAGGGCGCGAAATCAGTTCCTTGCAATGCCGGCGAAAGGTCCTGCAACTCCATACCCTTAATCCGCAAGTCGGGCTTATCAGAACCCCAGCGGCGCATTGCTTCTGCATAACTGTAGCGCGGGAAGGGCAACTGCAAGTCAACGCCAATCAGTTTGAAGATGCGCGCGAACAACCCCTCCGTCACAGAATAAATCTGATCGAGCGTGGCAAAACTCATTTCCAGATCGAGCTGTGTAAACTCGGGCTGTCGATCGGCACGCAGATCCTCATCACGGAAACAACGAGCAATCTGAAAATACTTATCCAGGCCGGCGATCATGCATAGCTGTTTAAACAACTGCGGCGATTGCGGCAACGCGAAAAACTTTCCCGGCTGCACTCGTGAGGGAACAATGTAATCGCGCGCGCCTTCAGGCGTGGATTTGATCAGGATTGGTGTTTCAATCTCCGTGAAGCCCTGCTCATCCATGTAGCTCCGTATCTCTCGCAGTACGCGATGACGCAGGCGTAAGTTTGCCTGTAGCTGCGGCCGGCGCAGATCGAGATAGCGATACTTCAAGCGCAAGTCTTCACTCGCCAGCGAATCGACAGCAGAGTCGAGCTGAAACGGCAGCGTGCGCGCATCATTCAGAACCCAGACTTCGCGCGCCTGCACCTCGACTTCGCCGGTAGGCAGTTTTGGATTCCGCGAGGCTTCATCGCGCAGCACTACAACGCCGGTGGTGGCAATTACGAATTCGCCGCGCGTCTCTTTCGCTTTTGCATGAGCTTCGGCCGCGTCTTCGGAGTTGAAAACCACCTGGGTGATGCCGTCGCGATCTCGGAGATCGATGAAGGTTAGCTCACCAAAGTCGCGCCGGCGTGCAACCCAACCCATCAGCGTGACGCTGGCGCCGACGTCAGTCGCGCGTAACGCGCCGCACGAGTGTGTACGCTCAAGATTTCCTAAGTGATCTAGCATTGTAGCTATTCCATGATCAAAAGCAGCGGGGGCAAGCCGCCCTTCCCAAATGAAGATGCTCAAACATATACGTTAAGTTAGATTGTGAAGCTTTCAAACTAGAAAGATTTGAGACCTGAGAACCTCTCAGGTCGGGAAGGGCGGCTTGCCCCCGCTCAATTTTCGAGACCACATCTTCGACTGTAATCAGACTTCTTTTTTACGCCTCAGTAATCTCAATCAAGTTACCGCCGGGATCGCGAACGTAAAACCTTTTCACGCCGGGAATCGAATGCGGGTCGGGAATTATTTCGGTGCCGGCGTCGCGAAGATGCTGCTCTGCTTGAGCAGTGTCTGAAACAACATAACAAACGTGGCGGTCACTCGCTGAGCTGTCCCCGCTCTTTTCAACTGACAAATGAAGCTGAACGCCGCCGAGTTCAAACCATGCTCCTACATTCTGCCTGGTGCCAGGGGGTTTCGGAATCTGCCTTAGTCCCAACACTTTTTCATAGAAAGATTTGGCCGCGTCTTCCTTCTCCGCGGGAACGGTGACATTCACGTGAGCGAGTGCCGCGACGCGAAACTGCCTGGCATTCTTTGAGAGATTAGCGCTTGCCAAAGTCTTGCCCCCCGGCAAACTTCAATTCTGCAGACCGATTGCGCGCGATGCTCAGTGTTTCCCAGTCCGCAGCATGAAAATGTTTTGCCAGAAAAATTATCTGCCCGATGTGATTGGCGTAATGCATCAATTGCCGGTTGATAGCCTGGGCCACTGTGTGCTCTTCGCCGCGAATCATCACTTTTGTCATCAAGTCGTCACCACCCAGTGGCTCGAGGACAGCGAACACACACTGCCAACCGCGTTCCCAGTAATCGCGGAGGTCCTTAACGGTAGTGTTGGGATCAATCACAAATTCCATGTCGCGATTGCGATTCGGCTTCTCGTCGTCAGTTGTCAGAAAGTCAGTCCAGCGCGAAGACATGTTGCCGGCCATGTGCTTCATGATTACTGCGACGCTGTTTCCTTCCTCATCAAGAGTGCGGAAAAATTCTTCGTCCTTCAGCTGGTCCAGCGCCTTCTCCGCCATCTGCTTGTAAGCCCGCAGGCTGGCTATAGAGTCTTCCAGATAATGTTGGCCGAGTGATTCGGTCATATGTTTGCTCGTCCCTGGTTTACCGAACAGAATCCAACGCGGTCCGTATAGCTTCCGCAACGCCCTCGCGCTTAACCCTGCGCTGCGCTCCCGTTCGCATGTCTTTGATCGCGACTTCCCCGCTCGCACGTTCATCGTCACCAACCACCGTCACAACAGGAATGCCATGTTCGGATGCATACTTGAACTGCTTGCCGACTTTATCTGGTTCAGGGTAAACGTCCACGCGCAGACCGTTACGGCGCAACTCGCTCGCGAGCGCAATGGAATCAACCATTGATTCAATATTCCAAACGCTGATCATTACATCCGCGGAAGTGGAAACCAGTTCAACGGGAAACATCTCGCGCTCGTTCATCACCACGATGATTCGTTCCAGTCCCAGTGAGAAACCACACGCGGGCACATCCTGGCCAGAAAACATTCCCACCAGATTGTCGTAACGACCGCCGCCGCCCAAACTCCCCGGTAAGTGTTTCACGTTGATTTCCATGATAGCGCCCGTGTAATACGCCAACCCCCGAGCAAGCGTCGGATCCAACTTGATCCGCGCGGCGATCCCGCTGGCTCGGCAGTACTCCAGAATCTGCCGCAGATCATCAATTCCACTTGCGCCTATTTCGTGGGGACCGATGAACTCAACCAGTCTGCCCAAAATGTCTGCATTGTATGCCGTACGCGTTTCAGCGCCGTTCAAATCAATCAAGTTGGCCGCGCGTTCGGCTCCCGCCACGCCTTCGAAGAAACGCATGAGTTTCACGGCAGAATCATCAACGATACCGCGTTGATTTAATTCACGCGCCACACCCTCGGGCCCGGTCTTGTCCATCTTATCGAGCGCAATCAAAGCGTCGGCTTGCTTGTCGCGGGGAACTCCCGCCCGTTCAAGCAGCCCAGTTAACACCTGCCGGTGGTTCAAGCGGATTGTGAAATCATTGAAACCAAGCGTCGTAAGGACGTCGCTCGCGGCTGCACAAATTTCCGCTTCCACTACCATCGAGCGCGAGCCAAGCACATCAACGTCGCACTGGTAAAACTCGCGAAACCGTCCACGCGCCGGACGATCCGCGCGCCACACCGGCTGAATCTGATAGCGCTTAAAAAACTTCGGCAGCTCGTTTTGATATTGTGCGACTACGCGCGCGAGTGGCACGGTCAGATCGTAACGCAGCGCAAGATCCGCTTCTCCAGTCTTCTCATGCTCGCCGCGCTTAAGGATCTTGAAGATGAGCTGGTTCCCTTCCTCACCATACTTGCCCAACAGCGTTTCAATATTTTCGACGGCAGGTGTTTCCAGCGGTTCAAAACCGTAACGCTCGTACACTTCACGAATGACGTTGATGACGTACTGGCGACGGCGCACGTCGGCCGGAAGAAAATCGCGCATGCCGCGCGCTGGTTGAGTTTTGGCTGAGCTCATTACTTGAAGATCGAGAAGCCCGCGTAGATCACAAATTGGTTGAGGCCCCGGTTGGAGCCTAACCGATCGCCGTTCGAGATATGATGAAATCTCACACCTAGCGTGGCCGCTCGCCTCTCAGATGTGAAGATGCGTACGCCGGCTCCTGCTTCACCGACAAACGCGAACTGGCCTGAGTCCGGTAAAGGAACGGACTTGTTGAAAATCAGTCCGCCGCCATTCACATGAATAAAAGGATGAACGCGAGAGCCGTTAGCGAAGTCTAGTTGTAGACCAAGCGGAGTCAAGCCACCTCCGTACGCTGTTTCACGCCTAAACGTGGTCACCGGGCCGACAGTAATCACTTCGGCAATATTCCCCGTCGCGACGGCAACGGGAATTGCGTCGAAGGTATACTGCAATGCCATGCTATCGTTAGCCGCGAGCGTGCGTCCGTAACGGAAAGCCGCAATGAAGAACTTTCGCCCGCGCGCTTCGTCATCGCGGAGGCCGCCAAAGACGGTCGTTGCGGCAAATGAGCCTCCGCCCCAAAAACCGAATTCGTTGTCACCCTTTTTGAGCGTGTATGGCTCATCGCCCTCGTCCGGATTTGGGGAACGGTTGACGGCGCTGAAGTTTCCCCAGCAGGCCACTGCACTCGATTCATTTTGTGCGTGAATCGACGGCGCAAACACCAGGATAACAAACAAGCTCAACCCGACTCGTCTTAACAAATCACGCATAATTGCCAGCCTCCAATTTTCCCTTTAACTTTCCTTCAAACATTCCTGCAAGTACAATTTCGTAAACTTAACGTAATTCATCCAAAATCCATCGAGCCCGATAACTTCATCTTCTGTCAATGGCCGCTTTACCCGCCCTGGCACGCCCATTACCAACGAACGCGGTGGTACGACGGTGCCCGGCGAAATGAGCGAACCGGCGGCAACCAGCGATTGGGCACCCACGCGTGCATCGTCCAGCACAGTTGATCCGATGCCAATAAGCGCTCCATGCTCGATGTAGCAGCCATGCAGCGTAACGCTGTGACCCACGGTGACTTGATCTTCCAGGACTGTCGGCTTCTCGCCCGTGCGCGTATGGACCACACAGTTGTCCTG
Organism: Pyrinomonadaceae bacterium; assembly: GCA_051002775.1. Taxonomy (GTDB): domain Bacteria; phylum Acidobacteriota; class Blastocatellia; order Pyrinomonadales; family Pyrinomonadaceae; genus PSRF01. Next base: position 60,337 of record JBPCLZ010000020.1, read on the forward strand.
AATGTTGCTGCGATCGCCGACGCGAATGTAATACATGTCCCCGCGCAGCACTGCGTTGCACCAGACGGACGCTTGTTCGCCCAACTGCACATCGCCGATAACTTGCGCGCTTTGATCGACGTAAGCGCTGTCTGGAATCTGCGGCTGAACACCGCCAAATGGTCTAATCATAATTTTTCGAAATAGTAGCACAGACTTTCGCCTGTGCTTTCTGAGATCGCCCTTAAGGATTGCCAGAGAGCACAGACTAAGTCTGTGCTACTAACAATGCCTGTGCTAAATTGAGGCCCATGAAAAACCGGCGATTCCAATCGGCTGTGGTCTTCGGAATCCTTTTACTAAGCGCTGCTTGCGCCGGCTCACTCTTTAAAGTAAAGCCTGCGATTGAATTACCGCCGCTGGCGGACAACGCACAAAGCGCAAGCGCAGGCGGCGTGACTGTTCGCGTCGCTCCGCTGCTGACCGATGAAGAGAGCCAGGATTTGTTCGAAGCAAACTTGCCGTTGGGCGGAATTCTGCCGGTGCGATTGGAGTTGGCCTTCGAGAGTGGCGCGCCTGTGGAAGTAAAGCGAGCGCGTTTTCATTTGACGGACGCGGCGGGCAAGGAATGGATGTTAATCTCGGCGAAAGCCGCAGTCGGGCGCATCCTTAAAGCAAACGACATTTACGCCTACAACCCAAACTCACGAAAGCAATTTGAAAAAGAGTTTGCCTCTTACGCGATCGATCTATCCGATCCGCTTTCTACCGACAACCGCCGCCGCCAGGGCTTTCTGTTTTTCGTGAGTCCGAAGAACGAACCCGTCAGCAGTCAGCCGGGACTAACGTTGCGAGTAGATCGTTTGCCGCAACCAATCGAGATAGAGTTGAATTAGTCACCCGCCGCGACGAAATCACTACTCTGTGCTCAGCACCCGGTCAGCACTCAGCACTCAGCACTTGGATTCATCCAGTTGAACCAAACCCGCCGCTGCCTCGATCAGTTTCGGTGATCTCGTCCGCCCAGATTGCCGTGGGCGTAATTATCTTTTCGATAATTAACTGGCAAATCTTACTATGCGCCGGCAGCATGATCATTTCGTCGCCGGTGTTGTAGAGAAGACAACCAATCTCACCGCGATAGTCTGCGTCGATAACTCCGGACAAAACATCCAGGCCGGTGCGAAGCGCCAGCCCGGATCGCGGCGCTATACGGCCGTAATGGCTTTCCGGAATCGCAACCGCCAAACCCGTGCGCGCGAGGAGGCGTTGCGTTGCTCCGATTGTGAGGTCTTCAATCGAATAGAGATCAAGCCCAGCTGCGAGGGCGCTGCCGCGCGACGGCAAAATCGCTCGGTCGTCTAATTTTTTGAAACTCAATATGCCGGCTTCTTTGGCAGGAGCTGTTTGCATTTCGTCTTAATGAAAAATGAGAAAAGGGGAATTTTTTTCGAATTCTTCTCTTCTTACATTTTCGGAAGAGTGACGCCGCGTTGACCCTGGTATTTTCCGCCGCGGTCCTTGTAAGAGGTTTCGCAAACCTCATCTGATTCGAAAAATATGACCTGCGCCACTCCTTCATTCGCATAAATCTTGGCAGGTAGCGGTGTCGTATTGGAAAACTCAAGCGTTACGTAGCCTTCCCATTCAGGTTCAAACGGCGTGACGTTCACGAGGATTCCGCATCGTGCGTACGTGCTCTTGCCAAGACAGACGGTCAGTACGTTTCTGGGAATACGAAAATATTCGACCGTGCGGGCGAGAGCGAAACTGTTTGGCGGAATGACCACTGATTCACTTTTCACATCGACGAAGTTCTTCTCGTCAAACTGCTTGGGGTCAACGATCGTGCTGTTGATGTTGGTAAACAGTTTGAATTCGTCGGCGCAACGGATGTCGTAACCATAGCTCGAGGTTCCATAAGAAACGATTTGTTTCCCGTTGAGTTCCTTGACCTGGCCGGGCTCAAACGGATCGATCATTCCGAATTCCGTTGCCATTTTCCGGATCCACTTATCTGATTTTATGCTCATGATAATGAGTCGAGAGAATACCGTGGCGCGTAAGCAAACAGCAAACAGTTAACAGCAAACAGCCGGAGTAGTCAGAATATCGGTTCCATCTATGTGCTAGCTGTTTACTGTTTACTGTTCACTGTGTGCTTTTGAATAAAAATGCGGCCATCGCCAACCGTAAGTTTTAGGAAGCCACCACCCGAGCCCAATCTTCCCTTTATTTTCTGCTTCGTAATGCCAGGCTTCTCTCGCACCTCCAGACCTTCGTAAATGGTTTCGATCTCCCCGATGCGCAAAATGTCCGCATCCAGATCGCCACTGAATCCCGGAGGAAGCTCGAGCACGATGTCGCCCACTGCAACTTTGATGTCAGCGCCAACGCCGCGCCAACTCCTACCGAGCACTTTCAGAGTCACTCTTCCAACGCCAATGTTCGTCGACAGGGTACCGCCGGCAAACTCCAACTTCGTCTCGCTCTGCGGCGAAGAGATACGAATGTTGCCCTCAACGCTTTTTAAGCTTATCGGGCCGCGCCCCGCATTGATATCCAGGTCAACTGACATCGGTACTCGGATGCGATAGTCAATCTTCCACGGGAGACCCAGCAGCTTCTTGGGAAAGTTTTTTGCTTTCTTCATAAAAACGCGGTCGTGAGTACCGGAGGTTAAAACGCTCACGTGATTAAAATCGTCGTCGAGCACGAAAGCGTTATACAAGGCGATACGATCCAAATCCTGCTCGCTGTCTGCACGCAGTTGAATCTCCGCGCGCACTTCAACCTCGCTGCGAGACCACCCTTCGATAGTGATTGAGCCGTCGGGAGCTCCGATCACGGTCAGCGTCCCGCCGTAGCCCAAACGTCGGGCTTCGTTCCTCGTCGTAGTGCGCACCAAGCTGGGCGGGTTATTGACCGGCGTGGGTTTTTGCTTTTGCGCAGCCGCAGCAACCGGTAACAAAAGAACTACGCCGGCAAATGCGAGCAACATTAACAGGTGGACAGTTGGTTTGGTCATTGATTCGCGCGAAGCATGATAAAGAAACGCATGAACAGGATAGTAACACTACCTGCAAGTTATAAAACTAATGCGGACGCCACAATCAATGATTGGGCGCCCGCATTCAAGTTCTCTGAAGAATCGGTTGTTCTCTATTTTCTGAGAAAGGTAATGCTCCCCTGAAAGGTCGTAACCATCACTGACGAACGACCGTCACCAACGTCGCCAACATACTTGCGGCCATCGCCCAGGCTCTTGAAACCATCATTCCAAAACGGCCCGAGGGCAATTTTCCTTGTGGGCGTCGCGGCCGTTAGACTGAAAGCCGAGTCGGAAGGAATGCGAATTGATATTTCACCCTTGCTTGATTGAAAGTGGTAAGTACCACCGCGCGAAAATTGACCGTCAAAGAAAATGTTTCCGATGAGGTTTTGCGCAAACACCTGCGACGCTGTAATACCGTATAACTCGATGTCGCCTTCGGATGAAACGTGAGCTCTAACCAAACCACCGCGAATGTTGCTGACAGTGATCTGGCCGCGCTTTGTTTCCAGGTCGACTGACGAGTTTACGGGCACTTGGAGTTTAAAATTCACGTCGCCGACGTCGCTGCGTCCACGATTGTCTGCCATCACATCGACGATCAAACCGTCAGCAGTCTGACGCGGCGAAACGTGGGCTGCCGGCGATTCCATCCTGGCCGAAAGTTTCACTTCGTCGCGGTTCCAGGATTCAACCGTAATTGTCCCTGAAATGTTTTTCAGTTCGACGCGAACGTTGCTTCGTACCGGATAACGCTTTGACAAATGTTGCTGGGCCAACGCATGGGTAGTGTTCAGAGCAACGAAAACCAAAAGAAGTGCGAACAAGGCAGGTTTTCGAGACAGAGAAGTGCGGGAGGCTTCGGCTAAAGTGGGCAACATTCCAATCATTTCTATGTGGGGCTAAACAGTAACCAGATTCCTGCTAAACAGTAAATTGGGGACCAGGACCGGCGAGGCGCCGGTTAAAGCTACAACTCCGCAAACTCTTTCAGCAATGAAAGTTTCTCGTTCAGAGCAGCATTCAACATCTCCTCTGAGACTTCGTCATGCGGATTCTTGCTCAAACTGTCAAAAGAATCATTCACCGCTTGATCGATCACCGCGAGGTTACGATCAAAAGTTTCTCGCATCTGCGGATTCCAGCGTGCCTTGTTGTATTCCACGCGCTGATTCCAATAAGAGATCAACTGCTGTTGCTGTGATATGCGATTGCGCACATCCATAGACCCGACGCTCAAAGCATTCTGGGTGGCACCCTGAAACTTTGCGTCCACCGCACCACTCTGCCAGCGGCGCAAACCAACTGCGGTTGACAGCGAGACAATAAAAACTATCGCGGCAGCCATGGCTGCAAGTTGCGGAAAGGAAAGTTCCCAACTGCGCGCCGTCCAGCTGGTCTTGAAACTTCGGCGTGATTCGGCGGGTGCCGGCGTATCTACGCTAGCGCCCGCCTCAATCATATTACGGATACGCAGCCACAACGCTTTTTCATTTGGCGGCGCCTCATATTGACCTCGCTGCGTGCGACAAAAGCCAACGATGGATTGCAGGTCGTCGCGCACTTCGCCGCAACTCAAGCACTCGTCCAAATGCGCACTTAGCGTTGAGCGATCCTGATGACTTATTGACCCATCCAGAAAGTCGCTGATCAGGTCCTGACACTTCTCGCAATTCATTGTCTTTCAACCTCTAAACCTGCCGTGCGTTCGCTAACGCGAATCGCCTTCACCGGCGTCTGGTTTCCAAGCAATCAAGGGGAGACTGCGTAAAAATCTTACTCTGTCCGAGTGTCCGGGGTTCAGAGTGAAACCCGGCAAGTTATCTTGGAAGCTAGTCCTTAAGCTTCTGTTGCCTTAAAAGTCCGCGCAATTTCATTCTTGCCTTGTGCAATTGCGACTTTGAAGTCCCAACTGAGCAACCCAGCATTCTGGCAATCTCTTCGTGTTCGTGGCCTTCAATATCGTGAAGGGTAAAAACCGTGCGGTAGCCGGGAGGCAATTGGACTATAGCTTTATCGAGCGCTATGCGATCCATGATCGGCATCGCATTGGGGTTCTCGGTGCCTTTGACTATCTGAATCGGCGTTTCCCCATCGTCAGTTGTCTGTTCCATTTTCACCCCGCGCTTGCGGAAGTGCATCAGGACCTGATTGACGGTTAGACGATGCAGCCAGGTGGTAAAGGCTGACTCACCACGAAAGCTTCCAATTTTTCTAAAGAGCTGAATGAAGACCTCCTGTGCAAGGTCTTCGGCTTCCGACACGTTGCTGGTCATCCGCAAGCAGAGGGAATAAACCCGACGATTATGCCGCTGATAAAGTTGCTCGAAGGCGCCCATGTCGCCTTGAGCTGCTCGCTGTGCCAACGCGTAATCGGTTTCCGGCTGTGTCTCGGTTTCGGCTGCGGTCACGTGTTCGTTTAGGGGCTACGACGAGTTTTCACTAACGCCTACCGTCGACGCATCACGATTCCGCGTATTTTCAAAGGAGCGCCAACCTCTTCCTCAGCATTCCCAATTACTTCCGAGGTTCTGGTCGCCCTCAACGCGGGTGTGATGCAGCGCTTTGAGCGCGTCGTTGCCTTGCCCAACCCAAAAGTATTGAATTTCCCTGCCGCATCAACGCTTTCGCGGAAACCTCATCTTCAAGTCCAATAGGTGCGATCGAGTGACCGATAACCCACCGCTTCGGCTACATGGGCGGAGCGAATTTCATCGGAACCCTCTAAATCTGCGATGGTGCGACTAACTTTCAGGATACGGTCATAGGCGCGCGCTGACAAGCCAAGCCGCGTCATTGCGCGTTCCAACATTTGCTCGCTGTCAGCATCTATTGCGCAATGACTGCGAATCATGCGTGGGGTCATCGCAGCATTTGAAAATATTTTTTCCGGCGCCAACCGGGCGCGCTGCCGGTCGCGGGCAGCAATCACCCGGTCGCGAATTGTCGCTGAGTCGTCAGTCTCAGGAGGAGTTTCGCCGGTTAAGTCGCGAAACTTTACGGCGGGCACATCGATGTGAATATCAATGCGATCCAGCAATGGGCCCGATATGCGGCCGACGTATCGTTGAATTTGCAAAGGCGTACAGCGGCACTCGCGCGTTGGATCATTCCAAAACCCGCAAGGACATGGGTTCATCGCAGCTGCCAACATGAATGACGCCGGAAACGTTAGCGACATTGAAGCGCGACTGATTGTTACTTTTTGATCTTCAAGCGGCTGACGCAAGACTTCTAAAACACTGCGATCAAACTCGGGCAGCTCATCGAGAAACAGTACGCCCTGATGCGCCAGCGACACTTCCCCCGGTCGCGGTACTGCTCCGCCGCCAATTAAACCGGCATCGCTAATGGTGTGATGCGGAGATCGAAACGGGCGCGCAGTCACCAATCCGGCGCGACCGGTCAAGCCGGCAACCGAATGGATTTTGGTAAGTTCCAAGGCCGCTTCGAATTCCAACGGTGGCAGAATCGTGGGCAGGCGCTTGGCTAACATTGTCTTGCCCGAGCCAGGTGGACCAATCAGAAGAATGTTATGCGAGCCGGCACTTGCAACTTCAAGCGCACGCTTAACTGAGAGTTGACCGCGCACTTCGCGAAAGTCCACGCTGTAATGATCGGTTTGCACCAGGATCTCATTTGGGTCGACTCTCAGCGGCTCCGGCGGGTTTTCAGAACGAAGCGCTCCGATCAATTCAACTGCGCTACGCAGGTCGGCGACCGGATAAACATTTACTCCAGAAACAACTGCGGCCTCCTTGGCATTTTCGTCTGGCAGGATGACGTGTTTGATCAAAGCATCACGCGCGAGAATAGCAATCGGCAGTGCACCTTTAATTGGACGCACCCGGCCATCAAGCGAAAGTTCGCCCACACATAGCACATGGATAAGATTGTTCTGTTCAGCAAGATCACCGTTGGCCCCGAGTATTCCCAGTGCGATGGGAAGGTCGAAGCTGGCGCCTTCCTTGCGAACGTCCGCTGGCGCGAGATTGATGGTGATTCGCTGAAACGGAAAGAAGAATCCGCAGTTGCTGATGGCAGCACGAATGCGTTCGCGCGATTCGCGCACCGCAGCATCAGGCAGGCCCACGATGGTAACAGATACCGGGGATTCCGCCTCGCCGCGGACCGGAGTTAGATCAACCTCAATATCGACCAGATCGGCATTGATGCCATAAACGGCCGCGGAAAGAGTGCGAAAAAGCATGGGAGCAGCTTCCTCTGCAAACGGTGAAGATCGTAGAGCAAGCGGCGATTTGAGGGTGAAAACGAAACGAGCGCGCTAGCGACAAACGAAAGCGCGCTCAAGCGAGGTTTGCAGCTTCGCCCTGAGCGAAGCTGCAGAATATTTCAAAAACTATCTACGGCGCGAAGGAGCGGCTGCGGCAGTCATCGGAAGTCGAATCTCCTGACCGGCACGAAGCTCCGATTCGGCAGTGACGCCGTTCAAGCGAGCAACTTCATTCGCATCGAGATTGTGGGCGGCGGCGATTCGGGCAATCGTGTCGCCTTTACGAGCGCGCACTTTGGTCATTGAGGGCGCAGCGACGGGTTGATCCGCAGTGCCCGGTTTTGCCCGACGCCAGCTCGTCAAGCGGACACCGCTATTTGGTACAACAAGCCTCGTAGTCGATTTCAAATCGACACCACTGTTCAGGGCTTGCAACTGGGACAGGCTGACTCCGGTGCGATTCGCCACCGCTTGTAAATCTTCACCAGGAGCAACGGAAATCACCCGCGCTGAGTCGCGCCGTTCCGACGGAATGCGTTTCAATATTGCGTAGAACTGTTTGCCTTTGCCTGGCGGAACGCGAACGTTGTATGCGTCGCCTCGCGGCGTAACGTCGCGTCGCAATTCAGGATTAAGGCTACGAACATGATCAACACTGGTGTCAGTCGCTTCGGCAACTAGTTGCAGACTGGTAGAGTTGGATACCTGCACTACGTCATAACTCAGCGGTGCTTCGGGACGGACGCCCTTGAATCCGTATTTCTCGGGACTCTTCGCAATCAGGATGGTCGCGAGGATCCAGGGAACATAGTTGCGCGTTTCCTGCGCAATGTAAGGATAGATTGCCCAGAAATTTGCGGTGCCCGCGCGAGATATTGCACGGTCAACGTTGCCTTGGCCGGTGTTGTAAGCAGCCATCGCCAATTCCCAGTTGCCGTTGTAGTGCGTCGCAAGGGCCTTAAGATATTTTGCCGAGGCACGCGTGGCCTGTTCATAGCTGTTACGTTCGTCAATCCAAGCCGTCTGTTTTAGACCATACTGGCGGCCGGTACCTGGAATAAACTGCCATAGGCCCGAGGCCGCGGCCCAGGAAACAGCTTTTGGTTGCCACGCGCTTTCAACCTGGCCCAACCAGGTAATGTCTACGGGCACGCCTTCTTCTTTGAATATCTGCCGCGCCATCTTCATGTATCGACCCGACTTACGTAGTCCAGACTCCATGGATGATCGACCACGGCCCTGATAGTAGTTGATGTATTGCTGGATCAGCGGATTGATCGTAAACGCGAAGTTGACATTCTGCTTGGCTTGTTCGAGGGCCAGCACATCGGCGTCCGAAACGTTCTGTTCCTCAGGAGTCAACACCAACTTGCTCAGCTCATCAAGTGGTGATGGCTCAAACTTCTGCTCGCGAAATCCAATCTGTGGCGGCTCGGCCTTCTGTATACCTGAATTGTTTTGCGCTACCAGCTCAGAAACATTCGGTTGAACAGGAGCCCGGCCAAGAGGAACTTCTTCGCGATAAATCTTTTCGACCAACTCCAAATAGAAAACTTGTAATCGCTGGCTCGCGCGCACATCCAAACCTGATTCTAAAATTGAGTCGACAGCTTTATCAAACTCGTCACGAGCTTGTTCGCGCTTGTTATCTTCGAGGTTCAGCTTGCCTTTACGGAAATGATCTTCAGCTCTGGATATTACTTCACCAACCTGCGCGTCGCTCTTCTCGACCTCGTTGGGAATGGAACGAGCTGACGAGCCGGCCGGAATCTGTGCAGACACTGCCGTAGCGGAAAGAATAAGCAGCGAGATGAGTGTGATCCGCTTCATGGGGGTGGCAAAGCTAAATGACATTAACGGTCGTTCTCCTGAGTACCAGTACGAAATTCCAGATCGGCTTCCCCCGGGGTTTGCGCAACGTTCATTTATGCGAGGGGTGAAGGCTTCTATTTGCCTGGGCTGGATGCCCAAAATGCTTCGGAAATCGAAGCCAAAGTCAGTCCGGAGGTTATCACACGGTTTTCCGGAGTGTCAAACAAACTACAAACTAAATAGACGCCGAAATGGTGTGTTTTTCCACCGCTTTTTTGCCCGCGCGCTTGTTAAAGATGCCGCGTTGGGCGCATGGGTTGTGTGCAACTAACGCAGACCGTTTAAGGCTCGAAAGTGCGCTAACTCGATCAAATGAACTGAAGCACTTCGCGAGAAAACGGCGTTTGGATTAACAGCCTCTGTGACAATCGTAGTGGAAGACGGTCGTTGTGACGAATTATTGAGTTCACGGAAAAGCGGTTTAGACTGTGAGGGACGGCCTTTTAGATGGGAATGGTGGTCGCAAGTCAAACGGATGGAGACTGCCGCGCCGCGCAAATGTCTGTGAGCCTGAATAAGAATCAATTTAATACAGCTCCGTAGCGATTTTGCCAATGATTTATTGACATTCTGTACGCGGGCGAACCGATCAAAGGTTTTCGTCCTCTCAGAGTAAGTCTGGAACAAACCTTGCTGATGAAGTCTGGAACAAACCTTGCTGATGATCGAGTCTCTCTCCCAAGAGCTTAAATAACGACCCGAGTCGAGGATCTGAGGGAACGAATGTCAACAGCCCTTAAAAGTAAACCGCTATCCACCGCCGAACTCAGGGAAATGCCCCGCCGCCCATCATTGCAGCCGACCGCTGCAAATGCGGTGCGGTTGTTCTTCAATCGCGAGTTGAGTCTGCTGGAATTTCACCGCCGCGTTCTGGAAGAAGGTTTCAATAAGTCGACCCCTCTGCTTGAGCGCTTGAAGTTTCTGGCGATCTTCTCGGCGAACCTGGACGAATTCTTTATGATCCGGGTGTCGGCGCTTAAAGAGGAGTTGGAGGAAAATGTAACCGAGTTGTCCCCGGATGGAATGACACCTGGGGAGCAACTGAAAGAGATAAGAACGCGCGTGCTGCCTCTCGTGGAGGCTCAGGCGCGTAGTTTGCGCGATGATATTCTTCCTGAATTAAGAACAGAGGGAATTGAAGTTCTTCCTTATCGGGAACTAAACCGCGAGCAGCAACAGGAGCTCGATGAGTATTTTCAAGAGAAAGTCTTTCCAATTCTGACCCCGCTCGCCGTGGATCAGAGTCATCCATTTCCGTATATTTCGCCGCTGAGCCTGAATCTTGGCTTGATGGTCAAAGCGCCGCCGGGAAATTCACCTGCCGATCCAAAACATAAGCATGAACCTCGGTTCGTCCGGATTAAGGTTCCCGCGCTCGTACCGCGACTTGTTTCAGTGGGCAAGTTACAAACCCGGTTTGTGCTGCTGGAAGATTTGATTGAGGCTAATTGCGCCTCTCTTTTCCCAGGAATGATTGTCGGCAGTTGCCACCGCTTTCGAGTGACGCGGGACGCTGACATCGAAATTCGAGAGGATGAAGCGGAAGATCTGTTGCGTGTGATTCAACAGGAACTTCGGCAGCGCCGTTTTGGCATGCCCGTACGTCTGGAAGTCTCAGCCGGCATGCCCGAGGAGATGGTGGAATATCTGACGGAATCGCTCAATCTCTTGTCAGAAGATGTCTACGTGGTTGACGGACAATTGGCCCTGCAGGACTTCATGGCGCTCTACGATTTGAACCGTCCTGATCTGAAGGAGAAAGCGTTCGAGCCGAAGCTACCGGAATGGCACCGGAAGCGTTCGATTTTTGACGCCATAAAAGAGCGCGATATCTTAATGCATCATCCGTTCGACTCCTACGACACCGTCACTAACTTCATCAACGTAGCAGTTGATGATCCAGACGTTGTTGCCATAAAAATTTGTTTGTACCGGACTGGAGCCGAATCCCCGATTCCACCGGCGCTAATTCGCGCTAGTGAAAAGGGCAAACAGGTAACTGCGCTTATCGAACTCAAAGCGCGATTTGACGAGGAACATAATATCGAATGGGCGCGCCGGCTGGACCAGGCCGGGGTGCACGTTGTCTACGGAATTCTTGGGTTAAAAACACATGGTAAACTGACGCTAGTCGTTAGGCGCGAAGGCAACTCGCTTAAGCGATATATGCACATCGCGTCCGGCAACTACAATCCTGCGACCTCCTGCACCTATACCGACGTCGGTTTGTTTACCGCGGATGATGCTATCGGAGCTGACGCAACTGAACTTTTTAATTATTTAACTGGCTGTTCACGTCAGATCGACTATCGCAAGCTTTTCATCGCACCGGTTAATCTGCGGGAAAAAATGACCGAGTTAATCGATCGGGAAGTTGAGCATCAGTGCGCCGGCCGTCGCGCGCACATTGTAGTCAAGATCAACAGGCTCGCGGATACGCAGATAGTCGAGAAGTTGTATGAAGCGTCCGCAGCTGGCGTGAAGATCGATCTGATCGTGCGCGGCATCTGCATGCTTCGTCCGGGTGTGCCTGGCCTTTCGGAAAATATTACCGTGCGTAATATCATTGGCCGCTTCCTGGAACACAGTCGCGTGTTTTACTTTGCCAATGGCGGAGACCACGACGTCTATACCGGCAGCGCCGATTGGATGGCGCGCAATCTGAAACATCGTATCGAGGTAGTTACCCCGGTTGCTGATCCGGCGATGAAAGCCTACCTGAAAGATGTGGTACTGGAGGCCTATCTGCGCGACAATGTCCGAGCGCGCGAACTGCAGATTGATGGAAGCTACGCTGAGGTTCAACGCGCGCCGGGCGAAGAGCCATTTGATAGTCAGGACTTTTTCATCGCAAGAAATTCGGAACCTGCAATAGCCGCAGTTCAATAGCGGCGATGAGTAACCTTGTCCAATCTTGATTCAAAGCGAAAACGAGAAACACTGACGCTGGTGGTGGTGTTTGTGTTGGTTCTCGGTGTCAGTGCTCTGGCCGTTTACCTTCTCTCACAGCGGGCAACGGAAAACGCGTCTGTCGCTCAGGCGCCTCCAGCCTCAAGCGCGTCCCCGGTTGAACGACAAACGACTCCGCCAGCGAGAAATGACGGAAACGTTTTTGACGAGGTTTTCGGCGTCCCTCAAAGCGAGACACACGTCGTACGCGGCGAGAGTTGGGGCGCAGTAATCGGAAGCATCTCAATGAGATTCCTGCTGGCCGCTTTGCTGGGCGCAGCCCTTGCATTTCGCCCGCGCAAACGTTTGTTAATACTTAAGAGAAATCCTTACGTCGAACAAACGCAAATATTGCTGGCCATTGTCGCCGCTGCCCTGATGATCATTGTCGGCGACAATGCTGCGCGCGCCTTTGGAATCTTTGCCGCCGTTTCGGTTGTTCGCTTCCGCACAAACATTCGCGATCCCAAAGAAATTACGGTGCTGTTGATTAGTCTCGCCGTCGGTCTCGCATGCGGGTTTGGACGTTGGGACCTTGCGCTAATTCTCACGATCTTTGCGCTAATAACATTGTGGATTCTTGAGTATCGCGAGGCGTCCCAGGTATCGCGGACCATGGATGTAAAGGTATCCAGCAAGAACGTAGCAGCTACGCAGGAGGTCTTGCGTGAAATCTTTCGACGCAACAGTTTTGATGCGGAGCTACGAGAAATAACACGGGAAAGCGCAGATGACCCGGTCGGCAGCGTGGCCTATTCAGTGGAGCTCAGCCCGCTCACTACCACGGACGCACTCAGCGAAGAGATTTTGACGCGCGACGGCGCAAACGTTAATGGTATCGAATGGGATCAGAAGAAAAGCTTTTCTTATATCTACCAGTAGTACCGATCGCCTCCGGACAGAAAAGGCCGCTCGAGTTGAGCGGCCTTTCTTTCTTTAGACCAATACAACAGTTAGACCGGTCTCGCAGCAGCAGCCTGCGGCATGCGCTGCGGTCTGGGACTCGATGAAATTGGCGGCGTCACTTTCTCTTTCAGCGCCTCGCGAAAGACCTGACGCATATTATCGACGAATACGAACCGTATATCCTTGAAGGGTTCCTTTGGTACTTCATCAAGATCACGCCGATTCTGTAGCGGTAGAATAATGGTTGAGACTCGAGCTCGGCGCGCCGCCAGGACTTTCTCCTTCACCCCACCTACCGGAAGGACGTTGCCCCTAAGAGTGATCTCGCCAGTCATGGCGACATCTTTGCGTACTGGTCGCAGCGAAAGAGCGGACACCATTGCTGTTGCAAGTGTAATTCCGGCTGATGGTCCATCCTTAGGAATAGCGCCTTCCGGAATGTGAATATGCAAATCGTAAGTGTTGAAATCCTCTTCGTTGATTTCGAGTTCCTTCGCGCGCGACTTGGCATATGAGTATGCAGCCTGGGCGGACTCGCGCATGACCTCACCCAGTTGTCCGGTCAAAACCAAATTGCCTTTTCCTTTCATTCGCAGCGCTTCAATAAAAAGCACGTCACCACCCACCGCTGTCCAGGCGAGGCCGGTGGCCACTCCGATTTGATCCTTCTTAAGAACTTCTTCAGGAATCACTTTGGGCGCGCCAAGAAATTCGTGAATGTTCTTCAACGAGACTCGGATCGAACCCTTATGTCCTTCGGCTATGCGCCTGGCAACTTTCCGACAGATGCGGCCAATCTCTCTTTCTAATTGCCGCAGGCCCGCCTCCTGCGTGTACTGCTGAATTATTGCGGTTAAAGCAGTCTTTGAAATGTGCAGATCTTTTGCAGAGATACCATTTTCCTCCATCTGTTTCGGCATCAGGTGACGCCGCGCAATCTCGCGCTTCTCTTCTTCGGTATATCCGGCCAGACGGATAATTTCCATGCGATCGCGCAGCGGCGGTTGGATAGTGTCCAGTATGTTAGCGGTTGTCATAAAGATGACATTCGATAAGTCGAACGTCACGCCTAGGTAGTTATCGCGAAAACTATTGTTCTGTTCAGGATCAAGCACTTCGAGCAGAGCTGAAGAGGGATCACCACGAAAGTCGGCGCCAACTTTGTCGACCTCATCGAGCATAATTAACGGGTTGTTTGTGCCCGCTTGCTGAATGGCCTGAATCACGCGCCCGGGCATGGCTCCTACATACGTGCGCCGGTGTCCTCTTATCTCCGCTTCGTCATGAACGCCCCCCAGCGACAAACGTACAAATTTTCGATCAAGGGCGCGTGCGATTGAGCGACCGAGCGAGGTTTTGCCAACCCCCGGAGGTCCAACCAGACATAGGATGGGACCTTTTGGTTTCTCTTTTAACTTCCTCACCGCCAACGCTTCAATAATCCGGTCCTTAACTTTTTCCAGGCCATAGTGATCCTCATTCAGAATCTTTTCAGCCTTTTGCAAATCAAGATTGTCTTCTGACGACTTGGACCAAGGCAGATCGGTCATGATCTCCATCCAATTTCGCAGCGTTGCAGTCTCAGCGGCGTCCGGATGCATTCGCTCGAGTTTCTTCAATTGTCTCAGCGCTTCTTCTTCCGCTGGCTTTGGCATGTTTGCCGTTTCAATTTTTTCTCGGAACTGGGCCACTTCTTCGGCGAGCTCGTTGCCCTCGCCGAGTTCGCTTTGGATCGCCTTCATTTGCTGGCGGAGATAAAACTCGCGTTGCGATCGATCAATATCGGCACGTGCCTGCGTATTGATTTCCTGCTGCACGGTTAAGACTTCAATCTCTTTGTTCAACAAGTCGTTGACCCGCCGCAGTCGCGCCGTTGTGTCGGCAATATCCAAAACAGACTGCGCATCTTCGACCTTGAGTTCGAGGTTTGAGGCCGAGAGATCGGCCAGCCGGCCGGCATCATCCAGGTTGGTAATGATCGCCATGACCTCAGGCGAAATGTTTTTCCCGAGATTAATCGCCTTCTCCATCGAGGCGCGCACGTTTCTTACCAACGCCTCTACTTCAAGCGAACGCTCCGGTGGCAACACCTCCTGCATTACGTGGACGCGCGCGCGAATGTACTGACCGGTTGTGTCGACCGATTCAATTTCAGCTCGAGCCAAACCCTGAACCAGAATACGAATACGGCCGTCTGGCAACTTCAACATGCGCATGATGACTGCGGCTGTTCCCACCTTGTAAAGGTCTTCGGCCGTCGGTTCTTCTTTATCCAGATCTCTTTGCGAAGCGAGCAGAATCATGCGGTTCTCGCCAAGTGCCTCGTCAACGGCCTTTATCGATTTTTCACGCGAAACAAAAAGCGGAACGATCATGAACGGATAAATCACGATGTCGCGCAGCGGCAGAACCGGCAGGTCATCCGGAATTTGTAGCTCTTGCGCGTTATCCGCTACCTCGATGTCTTCCACCAAATCTGTTTCTTTCACAATTGGCGTCGTTTCCAAATTCAATTGCTCTTTTTTCATGATGGCTAAGACCTAGCTGTTAACCCCATCCTTCACTGAAATTTTAAACTCCACTCCGCGGCGGTCCTCGATTTTTGGCAGTCGCACTGTCAGCATACCGTTATCAATGGTTGCTTCGGCATCCTGGATGCTAACGGTCCAGCGCAGCGGCACAATGCGCGAAAACTTCCCATAACTGCGTTCCGAACAGAGATGCGACAATATCCGAGTGCGCGGCATGCGTCGCTTCTTCTCACCCCAGATCCTTAACTGCGTATTGGTAGCACCAACCTTGATCTGCTCCGCTGTCAGGCCAGGCAGTTCAACGGCAAGAACGATCGCATCAACGGTTTCGCAGAGATCCACAGGCGGCGCCCACGTTTCTGAAGCCAGCGGGTCTTCGGCGACCGTTGCCTCCTGCAATGCCGCAAACAGTCTGCCCACACGATCGCGTAGTCGTTGAAGCTCAAGCCGTTCCAGACCTGTAGGGCGAACTGTCTTGATCATTCTGGATCCGTATTTCAACAGCCTTAATTCTTTCTGCTCGTCTGATTGCGCGTGCGCACCAGGTGCTTCAACTCAGTCATGAACTCTGAAACATCTTCAAATTCAAGATACACCGAAGCGAAGCGAACATATGCAACTTTATCCAGTTCTTTCAAACGGCGCATGATCATTTCGCCGATCTTGCTCGTAGGTCGCTCGCGCTCTGACGACTCTTGTACGTATTTCTCAATGCCGTTGACGATTGACTCAAGCTTGGAAGAAGGGACCGGTCGCTTTTCGCAAGCACGTAACAGGCCCGCCATCACCTTATTACGATCAAAAGGCTCGCGCCGGCCATCTTTCTTGATAACCATGTACGGAATTTCATCAATGCGTTCATACGACGTAAATCTTCGCTCGCATCGCAAACATTCGCGCCGCCGGCGGATGGCTTCACCCTCACGCGATTCGCGCGAATCAACCACCTTGTCTTCCAGATGACCGCAGAATGGACATTTCATCGCTTAGCCCTCGAAGGTGAATTTAAACCAGCTCCTCAGTCCTTGATTGTGGCTGTCTTCAATTTGGGTTGTCCAAAAATCTCATCCGGGATTATTGGTTCGTCCTCTACTGCATGTTCCACAGCATCCGCCGATGTCAGCGAACGCAACCGCGAAACACTGATGTCGCCGCGAATGAGATAGACAAGTCCAAAAATGAGCGCCGGACCGAAATCAACCAGATGCATGACTATGGAGACGGCCGCCGCTGTCTCGACCGTCACGCCCAGGAACAGCAAACCAGCCGCAGTGGCCGCGTGAAAGGCTCCCGCCGCGCCGCCCGGGGTTGGCACTAGTGATCCCACTAACGACCACCCAAGCACAAAAATCGTCTCGGTAATCCCAAACGGCAAGCCGAAAGCGCGCAAGACAAGTAAATTTGCGAACGCAATACCCAACCAAACCAATGCGGTCCAGCCTACCGTCACAGCCAGTTCACGGGCGTCGACCAGCACTCGCAGCGCCTTGGCCAGTTGTTCAACAACGCTCAGCACAGCCTTACTTACCGCCGCGGGAACAAAGCGCCGTCCCTCGAGTAGCCATCGCAACCCCGCGGTGGCGCCTTCTGAGTGTTTTCTGAATTTCATCAGGCCAAACACTCCCGCAATGGCAGCGACCAGCAACACGACGCCCACGACCCGAATCCGCATGAGGTTTCCGGCCATGTTTGCAGGCGGTCTAAACCACAGCAGATTTACTGCAAACAACAAGGCCACAGCGATTGAGTCGTAAATACGTTCGATCATGATCGTTACGAATGAGGCGGCCGGGCGGACTCGCGGCTCGCGCATCGGCAACACCACCGGACGCACGACTTCCCCGGCGCGTCCGAAAAGAAAAACTGCACCAAAACCTACCGTCGTAGCCACGAAGAGATTTTTCAGACTGGCCTTCGCCAGCGGCGCCAACAAAGCCCCCCAACGCGCTGCGCGAAAAAGGTACGCCACGGAAATCAGCAGCACTGCAAGCCCCAGAAGGTAAGGGTTGGCGTGACTAACCGATTCCCGGACTTCTGACCAGTCGAGCTTTCTGCCAAACCACCAGATAATGGCTACGGCCAACAGACAAAGGGCTGCAAACTCGAAGTATTTTCGCTTGTTGGATTTCAAAGGGTTAGTAATGTTGTTTGACTCGCCGGAACCGCAACCACAAGATATTGGGCTGAGCGGGAAGGCTACAACATTTCCAACGTGTCGAGCAAGATAGAGTGCTAGTCCGGCAAGTCCCGGTTACCTGACTACCCCGTTGCACACTAAGAATACTGGTGGGATGGGAACTTTCCCTTTCTGAGCGTCGTATGTGGCGCTGACAAAGAGGGTTGCAGGGAGTCGCAGGTAAGAACACAATAGCAACTCAGTAAGGCGGAGCAGGAAGCAAAAGTGATGGCTGTACGCGTTTTGGCTGCCAACGAAGGAGCCGAATTGGTTCGCAGGTGTCGCGCCGGTGAAGGCGCGGCCTGGGAGCAGATTGTGCACGACTATTCGAGGCGAATTTACAACCTGGCCTATCGCTTCACATCACGTTCCGATACCGCTGAGGATTTGACACAGGAAGTTTTTGTTAGAGTTTACCGATCATTGGATCAGTACGACGCGCGCCAGGGGGACTTACAAAACTGGTTGATGAGATTGGCGCGTAACCTGATCATCGACGACTATCGTAAGCGCCAGCGAACGCCACATGACAATCAGGCCGATGACCTTGCCGACCACACTTACCACCTTCACAACTCTTCCCGATCTGTGCAACAGGAAATGGAACGCCGTGAACTGGGCGTGCAAGTTCAGGCCGGCATCGACAAGCTTTCACCGGATCTCCGCACTTGCGTGATCCTTCGTGACATCGAGGACTTGAGTTATCAGGAAATTGTTGACTTGTTAAAAATTCCAGAAGGAACAGTAAAATCGCGAATTAACAGGGGCCGCATCGAATTGGCCAAGATATTGAAGAGGATGAAGGTGCTGGCTGTGAGTGGAGTTTAGGAAACGTCTTGCCGGGGAAAGCAAGACGCTGGTATTGAGGGGCGGAAAAGAGAGACAAATGCTTTGCAATGAATTTGAAAATGGGCTGACGGATTACCTTGACGGCACACTTGCGCCGGAGGTGCATAAAACGTTTGCCGAACATGCGATGCGTTGTCCGCTTTGCCATGAGCTTCTGAGCGAAGTAAAGATCACCATGCAGGCATGTAACGCTGCCAGTGTGCTGGAACCCTCTCGAGAGCTCGAGGCGCGAATACTGGTCAGCACCATGCCAGAAACAGCGATGCGCTGTGAAGAGTTCGAGGAGTTCCTAACAGACTACCTCGATGGTTTTCTTCCCGCTGAGCTTTATCATCGCTGGGAACGTCATGCCGTGCTGTGCGCAAGTTGTACAGAACTCCCGGGCGATGTCGTGCGGGCGATCGGCGCCTGCTACGTGTACATCGGTGAAGAACAACCGCTGCCGGTCGGCCTGAATGAACGAATATTACAAGCCACTTCTGAAACAGCGCTCGCGCGTGAAATTCGTTCGTCGCTAAGTGAACGATTGGCCGCCTGGCTGCGCGTCTGGCTGGATCCAATCATCTCTCCGCAACTGGCAACCGTCGCGACAATGCTCCTGATAGCTGTGTTCGTTTTGACTAACACCGTATCGGCGGACGGCTCAATCAGCGGCGTTTATAGCGCGAGTATGCGGTTGGTCCAGCAAAGCACCCCCACCGGCTCGAACGGTGGAATCAAGCAAATCACAAAAGGAATTAAGGAAATCGTCGGCAGAGAAACTCAAACACCGCCAGCCGCTCAGGAGCAGAACGGCCCACAGAAACAGAAGCAAAGCGGAGCTGCACCCGAGAACAAGCAAAACAGGCCTTAAGAAAACTAGTGATGTTCTATTGCGCTTATCATCCGAAAAATGCGGCGGTCGTCCAGTGTAATCAGTGTGCGCGCCGGCTTTGTTCCGCGTGCGATCATCGCATTCGCGGTTTTCCGTTCTGCCAGGATTGTATTGTGGCGGGCGTCGAATTACTGCGGCAACAGTCGCAAACGTCCGCTGCTCCTGCCAGCTATCGCAAAACGTCGCCGGTAGTGGCCACGCTGCTGTCTTTTGTTCCGGGTCTCGGTGCTGCGTACAACGGCCAAACAGCAAAAGCGATTGTCCATTTCGCTATCTTTGCGAGTTTCTTTCAGATGGCGGTACTAACCCAGGGCGTCCAGTTTTTTGTTCTGGGAGTCTTGGGCACCTGGCTATTTGCGGCAGTGGATGCGTGCCGAACCGCGCAGTTGATCCGCGCCGGACTAACACCTGAAACAGAAGAAGATGTAATCACGCGCCGGCTGTATGGAAATCCTTTTGCATGGGGCTTGACCCTGATTGTGATTGGCACGCTCTTCCTGCTCCACACACTTCTCGGGATCCAGTTGCCCGTTCGACAATTGCTTCCCGTGGCGTTGGTCGCGCTGGGCGCTTACATGCTTTTCGACTATATCCGCGGGCGCGGTTCAAACGGACGAATCGTTCGCTTCGACTCCAGACGGCCACCACCTTCTGTGGTTGTAAATACAATTGAATCGCCGGCGTTCCGAACAGGCGAAACCACACAGTTAGGTAGAAAAGTGATCGAAACGATTCCCTTCAAACGAAGTTCGTAAGTGAGCAATCGCTGGAGCAATGAATAATGGCACTACTACTTAAGGCAATTGCCGCCTTCACAGCGCTCGTCCTCTTGGCCGTGACCTTGTTTGGGCAGGTCCTGGCCCTGGGCGGCGTCTTACTCGCGGCAATTAAGGTTGCCGTCGTTGTGATTTTTCTTGCAGTGCTCGCTCTGATCGTCTTCTTCATTCTGCGCGACCGTTTCCGCCTCAACCGCGAAACCAAGCTTAGCTAGTCAAAACTCCCCAGTTCCTGTTTGCAATGAGCTTTAGGGCTGTGATAGGGTCAGCCTTCTTGCAGCACCGGCCGGGCGATATTACCAGCATTCATTGGGTTTTCTTCGTTCGCTGCGATTTTCAAGCAGGGTCAAATTAAAAACCTCGTAAAAGAAGTAAGCCCCGCACAAGTCGTCTTTTGGAGACTGTGCCTTTCATAGTCGCGTCGGGCATTTGGTTTTGCGAGGACGCGATCGGAGACACGTTACATGGCCAGAGACGACCGATTTTATGCGTTCATAATCGCTCACACCCCCCGCTCCAGTGCTCAAATTCGCCGATTCTGTGTAGAAAAGCGTGCCCTTAAAATTCTCGCGCTTGTCGCAGCTACCGTTTTTGGCGGGTCGGTTTACGGCTTTTACGGGCTCACCCAGCAGGCGGCACACTTGCGCACCGCGATGGAGAACGAACGATTGCGATCCGAAAACGAAAAGCAGCGCATGGAATTGAATGAACTGAACAATCGCGTCCAAGCGGTGGAGGATACTTCGCGCAAACTTGCCGAAAAATCCGGAGTAGTCAACGACCAGACTCTGCTTCCCGGTACAGGTGGTCCGGCGTTGCCCCTTGATGAAAATGGTTTAGCGGCACTTTCCGGAAAAATGAGCCGGCTCGAGAGGAAAATGCGGACTTATGAGAGCGTACTGCGAGAACGTGGTTACACTCCGTCTGTCTGGCCGGTGGTAGGGAAGTTGGAGAGCGGCTTTGGTGGACGTAGAAATCCCTTTGGCGGCAGCTCGTACGAGTTTCATTCAGGCCAAGATATTGACGCGCAGCCCGGTGACCCGGTGGTCGCCGGAGCCAGCGGCACCGTCACTTTCGTGGGTTGGCAAAATGGTTACGGCCAATTGATCGTTATCGATCATGGTGGCGGCGTGACCACGCGTTATGGCCACCTCTCGCATACCGATGTGGCTCAGGGCCAATGGGTCGAACGCAGTGCGTTTATTGGCCGGGTAGGCTCAACAGGCCGGTCCACGGGACCGCATCTTCATTACGAAGTGCGCATTAACGACGAGCCGGTAAATCCACTGCAATACCTGCTAACCAGCGCAATACACTAGGTTTTTTTAACTTGACACGTGAAATTGCTTTCAATTAGTATGCGCCGCGTTCAGGGAAAGCCTCTGCATTAGTCCTAGTTTTTCGTCGTAAAAGCAATACAGCAATGTGTTTTGTAGTTTGCCCCCGCTAGTGTGCATGATGAATCGCGCCAAAGGCGCTGTTCACCATGCATTTTTTGATTGTGTCTCCGTATTCGCTTAAAAGGCGCGTCCGGCTCACAAGCTTTAACCAGGTCGCGCGAAAGCTTTAAAGCTCTCGCCACGTTTTACCGAATCGTTAGGAGGATTCGCGTTATGTCTAGAATAACCGGTAAGGTCAAGTGGTTTAACAATTCCAAGGGCTATGGCTTCATCGAACAGCCAGGCTCTTCAGACATTTTCGTTCACTACAGCGCCATTCAAGGAGACGGCTTCAAGACCCTCGAAGAGGGCCAGGAAGTTGAATTCGAAGTGACGCAGGGTCCGAAAGGCCCCCAGGCGGAAGCAGTGATCAAGATGTAGGTCTCCCCGGCTTGCTCTAGCAAAGCCACTGACCGCTTCCGGTCTTCCGGTCCGGTAAGCGCAAAAAAGAAAGGCAACACCGAGTCGTCGGAGTTGCCTTTTTTGTTTTGCCTAACTGTTTGGGTCGCCTTAGGTTCTTTCGCCTTTCGCCTTGAAACTCACTCGACCGCCTTCGACGTCAATTGAGAAAGAGACTTTTTCGCATCCCAGCCGTTCTTTCAGACCATCGGCCTGTGACGCTATCAAACGATGGAAACGCGGAAACGAAAAATCCTCGACTGGTTCGCCGCAAACTTTCTTCGCTTCCAGGAGCGCACTGTAAATATTCTTTACCAACTCGACATCTTTGTGGGCATCGTCACAAACGAAGTCTGTTTTCCTAAAGCTCTCGACCGCTTGCTGCTTGGCTTGAACACGCGCTGCAGCTACCGGGTCGCGGCCTTTTTCACGTCCCTGCATTATTCGGCGCCAAAGACCCCGAAAAGCGTTGTAACGCGACGCCAGAGCTCCATAGCGATATCGCTGGGCGTAGCTCAAAGTTCGGTCGTCTCCCAGACGCTTGATCATAGTTTCCACGCGACCCTTCGTATCGTAAGGAGGCCGCTTGGAGGCGCCATTGAAGAAGACGTCAAATTCAATTTTCAAACGACGAATGTCGTCCTCAAGTCGCGTCAACTGATCATCAATCGACGGTTCCATCTCGCCAACGGCGAACTTTGTTTTAGTTCTCAATTGCGATCGGAAAAGTTTGTTGTTATCGCTCTTTGCCACTGGGTAGATCTCCTTGAGAGGCGGGAAACGGGCGGGACGCATCAACCAGACGCGCGACTTTGAGTCTAGGCGTTTCAAAAGCAAAGTGTCAATAATTATGTGGACTCACCCCGTTTTTCTAACGATTCGGTAGGCGACTGCGGTTTGCCAGCCAACGAAACAACGGCTATTCTACGAAATCACCAGGCTAGGCCTTCAACCTCCTATGTCCAATCCAGCAACCGGCAGCTTTCGGGCTATCCCCTCAGTTGACCAATTACTAAGGTCGGACGCCGCCGTCAAACTTCGCGAAGTGGTCGGTTCTTCGCGCCTTACAGCCATTGCCCGCGAGGTCACCGACCGAATGCGCGCCCAGATCGAGTCGGGCGGTTTGCGAGATCGGTCAAAAGAGGCGCTGCTCGCCGAGGCAGTCCAACTGCTGCAACAAGCCGGTGAGAATGAAGCGCTGCTGGCCTTTCGTCGCGTGATCAACGCGACGGGCGTGATCCTGCACACCAACCTCGGCCGCGCTCCGCTTTCCGCCGCGGCGAGGAACGCGGTCGCAAGTGAAGCTGCTGGCTATTGCACGCTTGAGTACGATCTGAGCACCGGTGAACGAGGCAAGCGCGGCGGCCGCGCTGAAGAGTTACTGATCCAATTGACGGGCGCTGAAGGTGCTCTCGTTGTAAATAACTGTGCCGCAGCAGCGCTGCTTATTCTTACTGTATTGGCACACGACGGGGAGACGATTGTTTCCCGTGGAGAACTGGTTGAAATCGGCGGTGACTTTCGCGTGCCGGATGTAATGGCAAACTCGGGTACGCGCATGATTGAAGTGGGTACTACAAATCGCACTCGGCTTGAGGACTACCACGGGGCCCTCAATGAAAACACCCGGTTGATAATGCGTGTTCATCCTTCAAATTACCGCGTGGTCGGATTCACCAGTTCACCTAACCTCGCAGCTCTGTCCGAACTTGCTCATCAAGCGGGATTGCTTCTCTATGAGGATGCAGGCTCGGGTGTACTCGCCGACCTCACAAAATATGGACTGGGCGATGAGCCCATCATAAGTGAGTCCATCGCGGCCGGCACAGATGTGGTCACTTTCAGCGGCGATAAGTTGCTTGGCGGACCACAGGCAGGGTTGATTGTGGGAAGCCGGCAGGTCATCGATCGTCTCCGGAAGAGTGCGTTGTACCGTGCATTGCGGGCGGACAAATTGTGCCTTGCTGCGCTGGAAGCAACGCTCGATGCACATCGGCGCGGCGCATTAGAAGAGATTCCTGCCTTGCAGATGCTATCCCAAAGCGCCGAAGCTATTGAGACCCGAGCGCGCAACTTTATTCAGCGCTTAGACGATCTCGGCCCCTCGGGGTTAACTGCAACGGCGGTGCAGGGGCATTCAGCCGTAGGCGGTGGCTCGGGTCCAAGCGTGCAGCCGACCACAGTACTCGTCGCTCTGGATCACGAAACACTCACCGCCAACGAGATCGAAAGCAGACTCCGGGCGGCATTCCCTCCCATCATTGGGCGGATCGCCGATGGTCATGTCCTGCTGGACCTGCGTACCGTCGACATTTCCGAAGAACCGGACCTGATAACCGCCCTGAATTCTCTCAAACGCTAGATTTAGGCCAAATTTCTATGTTTTCAGCTGGAAAACCGGTGCACAACAATGTATAATCAGCCCGGCTCCGTTCCCAAGCCAATGTCCACACCACCAGTCCGCGCCACTCTTTCTCGTTCACTTCCCCTTATTCGCTTTGCCAGCTTCATTGCTCAAATCCGTTTCAACTAACTGTGCAATTGCCGTTCTGTCCACGGCGATGGGAATCGCCTTGTCCTGGAGCGGAGCGCTGTCGACAGTCGAACACCTGCTTCTCCCGACGCCTACTATCCAAAGTCCGTTGCCGCTGTTTTCGAATTTTTGGATTGGGGCTTTCACGATAGCCGCGGTCGCGTTTCTCTTCGTCAGCGTAGTGGATTATTTTGGAATGCGTCGTCCTTTGATTTACCTGGCAGGCATACTTTCTGTCCTCGCGATTGTTAGCACTGTCGTCTCATGGTTCTTTTTCCGCGACGTCATGTTTCTTCCGCTCTTTCTCGCTGTCTTACTCAGCGCTGGCGCGGTTCAGGTCATGCGACTGCGACGACAAGACAACGAACTAACAGAAAAACTGATCGCCTCATCCGGTAAAATGGGTTCTCGATCTGAAGAAGGTGATCACCGTCTACTCAGCGGATTACGATTGTTAGACACCGTCCTGGCGCCGACCGAAGCAATTGTTTTCCGTCGCGACGCCGCTGGCCGGCTCGTTTCATCGGCTCGTTTGAGATCTGCGAATGGGCCAATGCAAGACCTTGCCAGGAATTCCGTTTGGCGCGAAGGCGTAAAATTATGTGAGCGCTCAACAGCTACTCGCGAGATCGTAGTGGAAAAAGCTGGACCGGATGAAATTACGACAAACATTGCGCTTCCTCTGCGTCATGAGGATCGAACTGTTGGCTCACTTCTTATTCGTGCCAGTCAGGAATTTGATGAGGATGATCGCGCTTTGCTGCTTGCTGTTGGGGGACAGATGGCGCGCAACCTACAGCGCGAGCAAGTCGCAAACGCCAGCCGCATTCGGGGCACATTCGATTTTCTTTCCGTAACAGCCTCACGCAAACGACTGGACTCGCTTTACGTGCTTAACGGCGCACTGCTTGAACAGCGTGTCGGCATCAACGCGCTGGCGGAAATCGGCGATGGCGTAGCGGTAGCTTATCTCGACGGCCGGATTGCCTACGCAAACCACGCGGTTCGCAGTTTGGCTGGATTGATTGGCGTAGACATCAGCCGGCTCAGTATCTTTGATTTGCTTGATAAGTTTCGAACCGATGTGTTTGACGAACCAGTCATAGCGGTGCGGCGCGTGCTGCAAACTGGGCAGGCCTATGAACACGAGCTTCAGAACACTGAGCGCAACGAAACGCTGGGTCTGCGCATTTCGCTGGTGCTGGACGATCCAAAGAAGAACCAAAAAACCGCGCAGCCACTGTGTCTTGCCGTTGTAGTCAAAGACCTCACTCGAACAAAAGAGTATGAGCAATTGAAGAGCGACATGATTTCGCTGATGTCGCACGAGCTAAGGACGCCGCTAACGAGCATCAACGGCTTCGCGGAACTATTGGCTGCGGACGATGACTTGCCAGATCAGGCGAAAGAATTTGTTACGATCATCGCCAACGAGTCGCAACGCCTCTCACGAATGATCAATACGTTCCTGGCGGTAACGAAGCTGCAGCGCAAGGACAAGCAGGAAGTGCTGAAGATTCCGCTGCGACTTGATGAAGTGGTCAAGGAAACAATTGCCACCTTGCAACCGGTGGCCAAGAAACGGCGCATCCGCCTCGTCGAACAACCTACCGAGCGTTTGCCGCCGGTCGCCGCCGACAAGAGTATGATCACGCAGGCAGTCAAAAACCTGGTTAGTAATGCAATCAAGTACAGTCCCGAACGCACTACGGTTACGCTCTCTACCGCCCTGGAAGCTGAGACAGTGAGACTAAGCGTCGAAGACCGCGGCTATGGCATTCCTACAGAATCGAAAGACAAAGTCTGGGAAAAGTTTTATCGCGTCGTGCGTGAAGGACAGGAGAAAGACGAGGAGTCTACCGGCCTGGGTTTATCGTTCGTTCGGGAAGTGGTCGAACAACACGGTGGCACCGTTGGGTTGGAGTCAGAAGTTGGTCGCGGCTCCAAGTTCAGCTTCACTTTGCCTCGGCTCTAAATTCACAGATAGATTACTATCCGCTTGCGTTAGAACTACTCGGACGAGATTGGAACAGGTCTGATGCCAGTCCCTCATGAGGCCAGCCGGCGTGAAGGAAGAAGACGAGATATGTAGGCAAAAGGTGGTATCGAGGGGACTCGCTATTATCGCGGGACTAGTGACGTTTTTTGCTTTGCCGATCGCTCTCGGTCATTGGTTGGGCTACGATTGGCGGTTGATGACACCGACTCAGATCTTGGCCCGTGGCATTATCGGTCTTTTTTTTGGTTTCAGGTGGCCTGAGGGAGGCTGGCGTTTGGGGTTTTATCTTTTCGCTTCCTGGCCTCCTATCCTGATGTTCGCGCTATTCCTCGGCGGCGAATACATTACCCGAGAATCCATGTCTCAAGACCTGATGGAACTGCTGAACATGTTCCTGATGTTCGTCGCTGCTTGTTTTGGCGCAGGATCGGGAGCTTTCATAAGGCGACGACGATCAACTCACGTCTCTGCTCAGGCTTGATCGGCCTTACCTGCAACTTAAACGATTGATCGTTCCTCTGCATTTTCTCGCTCCGCATACGCATCTTTTTTCATCCGAGTGCAACGTCGATTCATAATCTATAGTGATTTCTTCGCCGGGCCGGATGTCGCGCAACGCGATAAAGAGGATGTGGTTGTACAGAATTTTCATGAAGGCGTTCGGCTCGCATGAATGATTAATGTAATGCGTGCCATTGCCTCCGCGGCTGCCATCAAGGCTCCAACGATCATTGATTGCGCAGATTCGTAGTTTACGGCGCGAGGCTCGCCGGTTTGCTTCCGCGTTCGTGATCTTTTGACCGGCGTACTCCGCGATTTTTCTTCCGCGCTTGAAGGAGGTTAGTGAGAAGCAGCCTTTGCCTTCAATCGCGGATTTATTGATTGTTAACCCAGGCGCCAATTTGAGTTTCATAAGATTTGCGAATTGTAACGCAAACCTAGAGGGCGTGGGGCAAAGTGTAATTTGCGATGCAACCAGCAAACTACCGTTTTGCGCTACATTAAAAAGGCCGCCAGTGCTTCTTCAGCATTGGCGGCCCACATAGTTTAACTATTTAAGAGTTCTATTTCAGCTTGAAACTCCGCGCGATTGAATCTGACTGATTACGGATGCGGGTTAATTTGTCGCGCAGTCCGGTGAAGCGCAAAGCATAGATCGTGCGATTGTCGGCTTGCAGGTAATAGATACGCCCGATCATGGCTTTTCCCGCCCGTGTAAACTCGTATGAAGCAGTCACCCCATTGAGTCGACCTGAGAATGGTTCCTGTTTGCCTTGAACGAAACCCGGAATGTATCTCAGCTTCTGGTCTTGATCTCGTAGGGCCACATTCGAAGGTGTTGTGCCAGCGTCCACAATCTCCTTGCGAATTTGCAGGTAACCATCCATGCGATCGCCATAAACGAACTTAGCATGCTCGTGCACGGAGTCGGGCTCCGAGACCGACCGCCAAAGGCTGGAGGGTAGCTCAATCGAGTATTCACCCTGGTCGCTGATGTACGACTCCTGGGCCGACACGCTTGTGGCACCCGCCACGAGAACAAGCAAAATTAGAAAAGCCGTCAGGTGTTTCATTATTAATTCTCCACTCGTTCGTTCTTTTGAGATGCTTCGAAGGCGTCCGGGATTAATCAGGCAGTTTTCTCAAAACATTCAGATGCGTCTGTTCTATACCATCGTTGTCCTGCTTCGCTGTTTTGCGGCCAATAATCAAAGCTTGGCCTGCTTTATCGTCTGACGTTGCATTGCCACCAAAGAGTCTAAACCTGTGGTCGCCAATCCCAGCAAGCTGTCCATCTGTTCGCGCGAAAACGGCTCGCGTTCAGCCGTGCCCTGAACCTCGATAAAGCGGCCATCACCGGTGCAAACAACATTCATATCAACTTCCGCTCTTGAATCCTCGTCGTACTTCAGATCCAGCAGCGGGATGCCTTCCACTACGCCCACGCTTATGGCGGCCACTTCGTTTGTGATGATGGTACGCTGAATTTTTCCTGCCACCAATAGCCGTTTAACGGCCAGTGCGAAAGCGACGTACGCACCGGTGATGGCCGCAGTGCGCGTACCGCCGTCCGCCTGCAAGACATCACAGTCAAGCGTAATTGTGCGTTCACCCAATAACCGCATGTTGGCGGCGGCCCTGATACTCCGTCCGATTAAACGTTGGATTTCGTGAGTTCGGCCAGATGGACCACCCCGTCCAAGTTCACGTGAAGTTCTTTGTTGCGTGGCGCGCGGCAGCATCGAATATTCAGCCGTGATCCAACCCTGGCCGCTGTTGCGAAGAAACGGCGGCAACCGCTCGTCGACAGAAGCGGAACAAACTACGCGCGTCAGTCCCATCTCGATCAATACGGAACCCTCGGCATACGGCAAAAAGCCGGGAGTGATTTTCACCGGGCGCAGTTCGTCGTAAGATCGACCATCAGTACGTGCGTAGCTCATCGTGTCCCCAAACCTCTACTGCTTCCAAAACCGATGGCGCTATTCCAAGAAATCGTTCGGCCACTTTGGCAAACCGTTCCGCCGCATCCGTCACGTAAAAATGATCGAGGTCGTCGCACAGCCGCCGTTCTTCGAGTTCGCGCGTAGTTTGCGAGGCGCGCAACTGTTGCGATTCCAGCAACGATCTTACTTCCTGGGCCGCCGCTTCCCCTGAATCGATTAGCGGAACATCGGCTCCAACAACTTCGCTGATCAAATCTCGCAAGATTGGATAGTGCGTGCAGCCAAGGACCAATGCTCCCAAGTCAGCGTTTCTTAAATCCCGCAAATATTGTTCAGCGACAGATCGCGCAACATCGCTATCGGCCCAACCCTCCTCGGCAAGCGGAACGAATAAGGGACACGCGCGCTCAATCACTTTGATACGCACGTCGATGGCGTTAATGGCGTTAGCGTAGGCGCCGCTTTGCACCGTCGCTTCAGTAGCAATCACCGCAATTGTCTTTTCGCCTGCAATTTTAACCGCCGCACGTGCGCCCGGTTCGATCACGCCAACGACCGGCACGTCTACGGCCTTGCCAATTGCGGGTAACGCGAGTGCCGAAGCAGTGTTGCAAGCAACGACTAACAATTTGATACTCTGCGCCCCAAGAAATCTTGCGTTCTCGATTGCGTAGTGCTCAACTGTTGTAAGGGATTTGGTGCCGTAGGGAACGCGCGCCGTGTCGCCCAAATAAATGAAACGCTCCGCCGGCAAACACTCGTGTAACGCCCGGTAGACTGTTAGTCCACCAACGCCGCTGTCGAAAATTCCGATGGGACGGGCAGTGATTTCCGATTGCCGATTGCCGATTGCCGATTGGCGAGCGATGTCGACAGAACTCATTGTCAGTCTGCGTTCTCCAACTATCCGTTTTGAAGAAATTTGACTTGAACTGGAAGCTAAACGATTTCTGCCGGAAAACCAATTGCCCGCTAAATCGGAAATCGGGAATTGGCAATCGGCAATGGTTTGGTGGAGGCGCCGAGAATTGAACTCGGATCCAAGAGTCAACGCCGAAAGACTCTACATGCTTAGTCACTTCTCTTTCCTGGCTGACAAGCAACCAGATTTTCGCTTAATGCAGAGTAAGTGAAGTGACAAGACCGCTGCATAAGCTAGTCCGACTTTAGTCTCGCGCGAACCCACGGACCGAAGGTTCGCGCCAGCTTATCTGCGTGACATCTCCCTCCGCGCGCATAAGCAACTTGCGGTGAGACGCTCACTGCTAATTAGGCAGCGAGAGCCAATTCATTGTTATTGGCAATTGTTTTTTCCCTACGCTTTTTAACGAGCTGCATAAGGTAGCCCGGCATGGCATCCGTCGGTCGCCAGAAACTCCTGTCGAAGCCTGTCGCCCCCGTTTGCATAAGGATTATAAGCCTTTGAACTCGGAATGGGAAAAGCTCGCGAATCTAAATAACTCTGGTGGCCGCCACGCGCGGGCAGGATCAAAGTCTCCAGTCTCCTGAGCTATAATTCCAGCCGGTGCTCTGCCCCTTATTGCCGTGCTGTGGCTGCCCACGTTGCCGTCTCAAGGCCGTGTGAAGCACCTTCTGTTTTGGAAGAGGTCCTGATTATATGGCTGCAAAATTACCCGGCTCGAAATTGAAATCATACTCCCCGAAAGCGATAGTTACCGCGCCCCCTGAGCAGCGCAAGCATATTCTGCGGCGGTTCTGGCTCCCTGCTGTGCTGGTGTTGGCGCTGGCGGCGGGAGGATTGACGGGTATTATTGCTGCCTATCAACTCAACTACTCCAAGGCAGCGAACGAAGTCGCGGCACTGGCAACGTATCGCCCGAGCGTGGTAACGCGAGTCTATGCCGACGATGGCGAGACTGTGATCGGCGAGTTCGCGCTTGAGAAACGCATTCCGCTCAAATACGAAGAGATTCCACCGGTGATGAAGAATGCAATTCTCGCCGTTGAAGACGCGCGTTTTTATGATCATGTCGGCATCGATCCGATTCGCATCATCGGCGCCACCTGGAAGAACCTGACCAGCGACCGAGTCGAAGGCGGCTCAACCTTAACCCAGCAACTCGCAAAGAATCTCTTCCTATCAAAAGAGCAAACCATCAAACGAAAAATGAACGAGTGGGCGCTGGCTCTTCAAATCGAACGGTATTACACGAAGAACCAGATCATGGAG
Organism: Pyrinomonadaceae bacterium; assembly: GCA_051002775.1. Lineage (GTDB taxonomy): Bacteria > Acidobacteriota > Blastocatellia > Pyrinomonadales > Pyrinomonadaceae > PSRF01. The sequence continues at coordinate 91,543 of JBPCLZ010000020.1, forward strand.
CTCTATGCCAATCACATTTTTCTTGGCGCTAATGCGTATGGTGTTGAGGCCGGCTCGGAGACATATTTCGGCAAGCCGGCGAAAGATCTAACCATCGGCGAGGCAGCATTGCTCGCCGGTGTCCCCAAGGCCCCGAGTGAATATTCTCCTACCTCCAATCCGACCAGGGCGAAAGAACGTCGCGATCTCGTTTTGGACTTAATGGCGAAGAATGGGTTCGCAACCCAAGCCGAAGTCGATGCAGCCAAGGCAAAACCAATTCAACTTGCTGACACCGCATATTACGGTTCGCAGCCAAAATCGAGTCCATTTGATTACCCGGTGGAATCCGTTCGGCAGGAGCTTGAAGATAAGTACACCACACGCGTCGCCCAGGGCGGTCTGTCCGTCTATACGACCATCAATGTGGCCGCGCAAAAGAAAGCTTATGAAGTCGTGCGCGACGGCTTGCGACGGTATGACAAGTCACGTGGGGGCTGGCGCTCAAACTACCGACTGATTCCAACTGCAACGAACAATGGCCAACCGACTACGCAGGAGATTGCTAACTACAAAGACCCGGACTGGTATGGTAACGACTATCAAGAGGGCCGCTACCTTACCGGGCTAATCACGAAAGTGGACCGCGCGAAGAATGAGGCAACGATCAGGTTTGGCAATTATACGGCGACAGTGGGCGCAGGTGATATGGGTTGGTCAAACCGGCAGCCTAAAGATGAATTCAAGCTGGGAAATCTCGCCGAATTCCAAATTAAGAACGTCGATAAGAAGAGCCGCCACTTAAAGGTTGAGCTGTCGCAAATTCCAGCTGTCGCCGGGGCGATGATGACCTTAAACGCGAAGACCGGCGAGATTGTAACGATGGTGGGCGGTTATGATTTTTACGCCACCAGTAAATTCAATAATGCTACGCAGGCTTATCGCCAAACCGGTTCGGCGTTCAAGCCTTTCATCTACACAGCAGCTGTCGAGTGGGGCATGACTCCGGACACAACAGTCAGCGGCGCCCCTATCAGCATCGGCAGCTGGCAACCGCATAACTACGACGGCTCCTTAGGGAACGGCGATCTGCCGTTAAAGATGGCGCTGGCGAAATCGATGAACGTACCCGCGGTCCATTTGCTGCAAACGGTTGGCATTCAAACAGGCGCGCAGATGGTCCGTCGTTTTGGTATCAAAGTGCCGATGGCGCCCTACTTGCCGTCAGCACTGGGCGCGACGGAGGTTCCTTTGGACCAGATGGTTTCGGCCTACTCAGCATTTCCCAACAAGGGAATTCGCGTCGATCCACACATGATTCGGCGCGTGCTCGATCGCGACGGTGCAGTGCTCGAAGAATGGGAGAAGACAACTTACAAAGTCGTCAACGAATACGTTGCTTTAACAATGGTTTCCATGATGCGTGGGGTGGTTGATTTTGGTACTGCCACCGCCGCGCGCTCGGTTGGTGTTCCGCTGGCGGGCAAGACCGGCACTGTTAACGATCACACGGACGTTTGGTTTATCGGTTACACACCGACGTACGTGACCGGCGTCTGGATGGGTTATCCCGGCAGGAAGAGACCGCTCGGAAATAACATGACGGGCGGTGTCGGCGCGCTTCCCTACTTCATCGATTTCATGAAGGACTTCTTAAAGGACAAACCTAAAGAAGATTTTCCAAAACCCAGCGCCATGCCTGAGGACATGAGGGAACTCTACCGTCAGCGGCAGCGAGAACTCCAGGCCGAGCGTGCTCAGTTTAATGAGGATGCGTCGAAGACCGATGAAGATGAAACGACCGACACGCCAACCACTACCAGCGAACCTAAGTTGGAGCAAATGACTTTGCCGCCACCGCCTAAGGCAGAAGAAGGTCCGGCAAACCCGCAACCGAAAGCTGAACCCGTGACCCCGCCCGTTGAGGCCCCGCCGCCGGCTACGACGCGTCCGCGCGAGGTTGATCCGACGAAGAAAAAGGGTAAGAAAGGCGGCGACGAGCCGCCTGGATAAACTTTGATCCGATTAAGGTAACTAGGTGCGGCGAGCGGGTTATCTAGGATGGTCCAATAAAACCGTACTGATCTTCTTGAGCCAGGCGGAGCGAATGCGTTCCTTTTGGGCCTGATCAAGTTCTCTCCAAACAACTTTAAAATCTTCGCGACTCTTTAGATCGCGTTCAATGATTTGCTGAATCCTCACAGCAGCGTTTTGACCGTTGTCCGCGCGCGAATCGCCGACGATGCGAAGCCGTTTCGCTGCATGCTTACCTCTAGTACCCTTGCTGAAATCGTATTCTTTGCGCATTGTTAAGATTCTTCGTACGCGCGACGCTCACTTCTTGTCGGCTTACGAGCAGTGATAATTCTAATCCGCTTGTTGTGCTCGCTGTATGATACTACCAGCAACCGTCCCCCGAAAGTCTCGCCAATAGAAACAAACCGGTATTCAGAAATTGTGTGAGCCGGGTCATCAATTGCAATTTCAAGTGGATCCAAAAAAATCGTAGCCGCCTCTTCGAAAGAGACTGCATGTTTCCTTTGGTTGAGACGATTCTTACCCTCGTCCCACTCAACATCGAATGCATCGGAGCGCTTCACTATTCCGGCATTCTTACGTTTTCTTGCTTTACCATCCAGCTTCCGCGAAGAACAGTCGCCTCACGATGTAGCAAGAGCTCTTGCATCTGCGCGGACCACTTGAAGGAATGAGTTTGGGGAGAGAGACAGGAATGTCGTGCTACTGCAAAATCTTTTCCAGAGCATAGGGCAGCATCCGGCGCCACCACGGCCAGTCATGGTTGACGTCTTCTCCCCAAAGATCGAGCGTGTGGGGAATGCCTTTCGCCTGGAGAATGTCGGCGAGACGTTGACTGCAGTCGGGAGCTTCGTATGAGCCTTTGCCGGAAAGAATGTAAATGGCTTTCGCCTTTTGCAGCATAGGCAGGTAATAATCGTCGTTCAAGTTTGGCAGGTAGTCAGCGGGGTTATTGAAATAAACATTGTCGTCGTAGAAGCCTTTCAAATAAGAGCGCACGTCGTAACTGCCGCTCATCGCAATCACGCCACGAAAAAGATCCGGGTGTTTGAAATATGCGTTCGCCGCCAGAAACGCGCCGAGGCTGGCTCCAGTTGTAAGCGGCCGCGCGTTTTCATCGCCGGAGTCTTTTCGAATTAGCGGCAAGACTTCTTCAGTAATGTAATGATCGAAACGTGTTAACAACTCCGCCTTCATATTCGGCGGCATCTGCTCGTTTAGCAGACTGTAACGATTGACGCTATTGATCGAGTAAGCACGCAACCGGCCGGCTTCGATCAGCGGCTTTATCGCATCCACCAAGTGAAAACGCTCATACTCAAGGTAGTCCGCCGCCGCGGTAGGAAACATCAGCAGCGGTTGGCCTGCGTGTCCGTACGCGACCAGCGGCATTTCCGCGTTCAAGTTCTGACTAAACCAGCCCGTTATTCGACGTTCCATGGGAACCTTTCGCTGGCGGCTTAACTGATGCCGACGATAATGAATTGTTGCGGATTTGCGTGCGAGATATTCTCGCAGTTTGCAGCGTGGCGCAAGCTTCCTTGACGCTGTTTAGGCCATCTGTTATAAAAATTTCTTCGCGTTATCGCATGGTTTTAGGCTATGCGGCGCATATTCCGCAGTAGCTCAATGGCAGAGCATCCGGCTGTTAACCGGAGGGTTGTAAGTTCGAGTCTTACCTGCGGAGCCAAAACTCCTTAGCAAAACAGAAAAAAGGCCACTTGCGCGAAGTGGCCTTTAGGTTTTTGTGACTTAGTTTGTGACATAACCCTCGCCCTAGTGCAGCATTTCCCGTGCTTTAACACCCCGCACACTTGGTGGTTGTAACGCCATTGCCGCTTGATCTAGCGCCTGCCGTCGCACGTGAGAGTAGGTCTTCATCACTCGGGTAGATCGTTATTGCTTCCGGTAAATTGACTCCTTGCGGAAATTGGTGACTGAAATGGAGGAGTGGAGAACTTGACGGGTGAAGACGCCTCCGGCTCGATCACCCGACGTGCCGAATAAATCGATCCAGCCGTCGCCATTGAAGTCTGCCGTCGTATCTGGGTTGGATCAACCAGGAAGGCCGTGATACAGTGCCCGCCGAATCGAGCCCCTAGCATCGCTCCCTTCCCTGATTTTCTGGAAATATCCAGACTACCTGAAATCAACAGCTCAACCTCCCGAGGAGACCCAGAATGTTTACGTACAGTCACACGATCAAACAGTTCACACGGATTCTGCTCATGGCTACACTGACCATGGCAGCATCAACACTTGCTTTAGGTCAAAGCCATAACACCTCTGGAAATAAGGCCTTAGCTGCAACTAGTAGCCTGCCAGCTTCGG